>NZ_JBXWPF010000011.1:0-143046 GCF_059611265.1 Ruegeria sp. CDSA241 | reverse complement strand
AAGCAATCTGATGGAAATCCAGAACCGGCTGACGTAAAAGAACAAATCAGAAATTGCGCTTCAGCATGAGTTCACAACCGGAAACCCAAAATGTCTCGAAAAGCTGTCAGAAGCGCGCCTTCTTTCGTGCGAAGGTCCCAGAGCAATCGGGAAAGTTGCTCTATTGGGTCTAATTTATAAAATATAATCAATGCAATACACTGAACTATGGTGCGGGTGGAGGGACTTGAACCCCCACGCCTTGCGGCGCCAGAACCTAAATCTGGTGCGTCTACCAATTTCGCCACACCCGCACGACCAGCAGCTGCTGCCGGAATGCCGCTCAATAGCAAAGCTTTTGAACGAGTGCGAGAGGGAAATTGTAGTTTACACGAAGAATATTGATGCCCGTTTCAGAACAAACCCAACCTCTGCTCAGAGGCACCACACAACCCGAAAACATATGAAAGACCGCACGACCACACCGACCGGAAAGGCCAATGGACTTTCAGCTGACCAAGCTTTGCCTGACGCCGCCCAAAACAGAAATCTCGCAGACCAGGTAGCCCCCAAAAAAGACTATGTGAAACATAGCGTCCTGTTAAAATTCACCATTGATGAACCTGCCAAATTTAAACACCCTCACGTTGTGCCGTGTTGTTGTTGCCTTTCCCGAAAGCGCACTTTGTTTGGGCGATGGATTCTGTCTCATGACAAGATTTTGCCAAATATGGAGCTGACCGCATGTATGTAAAACTATAATTTAATAAATAGTTACACCCCATTTGGAGACCAGTTATCAAATTCGGCTCGCTGTGAACTTCAGCAGATATGCTCATATTTTTATACGCTTTTTAGTTTAGTAGTGGGCCCGGGCAAGCCCGCAGCCATACTTGCGCCACAATTCAAACGCCAAAAAATCTTATTCGCGTCAAAATAAGACCGCCTTGCCAGTAGTTGATGGGTGGAAAGGAGTTAATGAGTCTTTTGCCTTCGGGCGTCTTACCAGTTCGTTCGCTTAACTCCAGTACAAGGGTCTTTACCGTGACCAACATGATGAACTCTGCATCTGCCGAGCAAGACGCGATTGGTCTTGCACGCGAAAGTTTTCTTGGTGAACTCAAAACCCTGAATCGCGAACACCCGAATACCGGGTTTGGCATCTCGCTGCGCACGCATTCTGGCGGGCATTATTTGCTTGCCAATTCCCGAATGCCCCTGCCCGAGGTCAAATCCCAGGGTTTCCCAACAGGGCGCAGTGTTGCGTGCCTGGAAAATAGCGACTGCTTCAGCTCGATCGAAGTGCTGGCCGATGCCCGCGCATATGAATCGATCACACCAAGCGCCGAAGCCGCAATTTTGGGTAACGCCCTGAACCTGATCGCCCGGATTGATACGCTGACTAGCGCACCTCACGGGCAGATCGAACCTCATATCGCCGCTACAGGAACCGGAGGCTAACCATGGCGCGTAACGATCATCTTTTGTCTGTTGGAAACGAAGCGCTGACCCCAATGACTTCGGCCATGTCGGCATTGACGACACAGATTGACCAACTGACAGAGGTGGCGGACGCGCGCTCCTCGGCACGTCTTGCGACGCTCAAGACACGCATGGAGAATTTCACTGCCAGCGTCACGCTGGTCGGTCAGGTCAAGGCGGGAAAATCTTCGCTTGTGAACATTCTGTCCGCACGCCCTGCCCTGCTGCCTTCGGATGTGAACCCCTGGACCTCTGTGGTTACCACGCTGAACATCAACACCAGAACCCAGGGTGATACAAAATCCCGGTTCACTTTCTTCGAACAAGAGGAATGGGACAATTTGATGGTTGGCGGCGGCCGGCTGGGAGAGCTGGCCAATCGGGCCGGCGCCGACGATGAAATGGACGATATCCGCCGTCAGATCGGCGAAATGAAAGCTAAGTCCGAGGAACGACTGGGTAAGCATTTCGACCTGATTCTGGGGCAAAGCCATCAATACGACTATTTCGATGAGGAACTGATCCAAAGGTATGTGTGTCTGGGTGATGAAGACGACCCGGACATCAACCCCAAGACCGGTCGTTTTGCGGATGTGACAAAGTCGGCTGAGCTGTACATGGACATCCCTCAGTACCCGATTTCCCTCAAGCTGTGCGACACACCGGGTGTAAACGATACGTTTATGGTGCGTGAACAGATCACCCTGCGCAGCCTGCGCGGGTCCGAAGTCTGCATTGTGGTTCTGGCAGCCAGTCAGGCTCTGACCACAATGGACATGGCGCTGATGCGGATCATCGCTCAGTTCGAAAATCGTCAGATTATCCTGTTTGTTAACCGAATTGACGAACTTGCAGATCCGGTCACCCAGGTTCCTGAGATTCGGGATCGGATTCTGGACACGCTGAAACAGAACAATATCGACACCAAGGCAAGTGTCGTGTTCGGCAGCGCCCTGTGGGCCGAGGCCGCGATAACTGGCAATCCCGATATTCTGTCTGAGGAATCCCGGAAAGCCCTGAACACGTTCTATCTGGCGGCCGGGTTTGGCGATCAGGCCCCGTCACTGGACAAGATTTGGGCGTTGTCCGGTTTGCCCGACCTATTGCTGGCGATGAATGAACGCATTGCCGAAGGCGCAGGAACTCGACTTCTGGACCGTGTACGCCACCGGGCGCGTAACATCGCCAGTCAGATCCGGGCGACCGCCGTGGCCAAAAAACTATCCGACAGCGAAGGGATCGTGCGAGAGCTGAACGGGGTAGCACCCGAAGACGCCGTGGCCGAGGTCAACGCAGAATATGAAAAGAAGGCCGCTGAGCTTACTGCTTCCTTGCGCGCGAAAGTGCTTGAGCGTCTAAACTCGGCCGAAGCCAACTTTGTCAAACGTGCCACCGATTCTCTGATCGCGCATCTTGAGCAAAATGGCGAGCAAGGAACGTGGCAGTACGATCCTGCCGGGCTGCGGACCTTGCAAAAAGCGGCCTATTTTAGCTTTGCCCGGTCGATGCGCAAAGAAGTTGGTGCGTTGTATTCAGCGGCAGCCGCTGACATCGAAGCGTTGTATCAAAGCCTGCTGGGCAACCATCTGGGAGAGTTCAGCATCGAGGCACCAATCGTCCCGCGGGTACCACCTCCACTGGGTATCGGACGCACGATTGCCCTGGACTTGCAAAGCACATGGTGGCGCCGCTGGTGGCAACGCCGCAATGGTTTCGAGGCCTATGCGGCGGATTATACGCGCCTGATCACATCGGAGGCGAATTCGATCACCAAGGATATCGAAGAAAACCAGATTGCAGCAGTTCTTGAAAATGTCCGCGCCGCCCTTTCCGACTTTATGCGCGAGCAAAAGGAGACTCTGTTGAACATTTCGGCCTCGGCCGAAAAGGACCCCGGTCGCAGTGCAGCGCTGATGGAGGGGCTGGCCCCTCAGAAATCCCGCGACGATATCCTCGGCGATATCCTGAAAGATCTTAGTAACGAGGCAGCATAAGTAGCGATATGGCAAAAGATTCACAAACCCGCTTCGTCTCTTCAAAAGCATGGGACCGCATTGAAAAATGGTCCCGCAGGAAACCTGTTTTCGCACTTATGGGGGAATTCAGCGCCGGCAAATCAACCTTGATGAACTTTCTGCTGCGCTCGGAGGCACTGCCTACACAGGTTACAGCCACACAGCTGCCACCAGTTTGGTTCAGTTGGGGTAGAAGGTCGGCCTATGTACAACGCCCTGACGGAACTCGCGAAAACATCAACCTGGACCAGTTGGAACAAGTCGGGGTGAATGATGCCCAGTTTATTCGCATATTTCTGGAATCCGACATTCTTGAAGCCGTCGACCTGATTGACACTCCGGGTATTTCCGACCCCAAGATTTCTACTGATGTCTGGCGACGGGCTGTCGGTCAGGCAAATGGCGTTATTTGGTGTACGCACGCCACGCAGGCATGGCGCGAAACTGAACGGGCAACCTGGGTTTCCCTGCCCGAACGGTTGCAACATAATTCATTGCTGCTGGTCACACGTGCAGACGTTTTGGATGTCAAGGATCGCCAAAAGGTCCTTCGTCGTGTGAACCGCGAAGCAGGTCACCTGTTCAACCGTTCGATCCTGTTTTCAGCCCGTGATGCCATCATGGCCCGCGACAAAAGTGGGGACGCCGAATTGTGGACCCGCAGTGGCGGTGGCAAGATGGTCGACAGCTTCCTGGAAATCACAGAACTGATCATGGACAGCCGCGCTCATCAGCTGGCGCGTTATCAAATTGACACCAGCTTGTCCGATGCTCCTCAGGTACACCCGCTGCGCCCGCGGCGCAATTTCTCGAATGTACAGGGAACCGCTCCGCTGAAGCTGGTAAACCCGCTGCATGAGGGAACAGAGCCCGAGGTGGTGACACAATTCCCCGTGCGCCCTGCCCGGGTCGAACTGCGCCCTGATGAGGTTGAACGTGCCCCGCGCATTGACCCACAAGAGGCCGAACGTCTGCGCGCCGACATGACCTCGGGCGCCGAGATCGTAAAAGAAGAAAAAGAAGACGAATTGCGGGCGTTCTTCCGGGAGACCACTCCCGAGGACTCGGACGTTGCCGATCTGTCCGTTGCTCCTACCGAGGATGATGAAACAGACCCACAGGCCGTATCCGTCATTGATGAAACTGACATTGTTGAAGTTCAGCCACTTTCTGCGGAAGCCGAAGTTGCTGAAGAAGAAAACCTGTTCAGTGACGAAGACGAAGCTGACACATTCATGGCCTCTTTGGAGGACCAGCTTACAGATGTTCCGGAGCCCGAAGAGACCGCTCAGGCAGAGCCGGAAGAAACCCCGGTCGAACTTTCCGTATCCTCGATCACAGCGTTGATGGCTGAACAATCAGATGATGCCGAGGATGAGTTCGAACCAGAGCCGGAAACCAATGGCCTGATGAACACTCAGGTTGTTGCCATGCCAGAGAGCAGACCGGAAATCGCGGGCTCGTTTGAAGACATTGTAAACGTGTCCGTCGACACCCCGCTTAGCGCGGCGGCGATGTGGCGCGAGGTCACGGATGGCGAAGACATGCCCACCAACCCAGAAGCGTTGAAGAAGGTATTTCAAGCATTTCTTGAGGAGTTTGACCAAATCACGGCCGACCACAATGCGCGAAAATCAGATAACGCGGTAAGGCCCATGGCCAATACCTCTGAAGACACGGGTGTTGAACGACATGTACTTTAGCCGTGAGAAACCTAGGAGACAGGGCAACTGATGTCTATCGAAACAGCATTAAACGATGCGATGGCGACCATACCCGACTGCATAGCAGCCGGGTATGTCGACATGAAGACAGGTATGTTGCTAGGCACCCATGTCACAGACTCGGAAAGTGCCGAAGCCTTGGATACTCTGGCCATTGCGGTGGCCAACCTTTTTCAGGGGCGCGGTGTGATCGCGTTTGAGAATCTGCTGCGTTCGACCGACGCCGACGATACGGAAAATCCTGGGTTTGGCGAAATCGCAGTGTTTTCAAAGGATCGGCTGAGTATTTTCCTGCGGACCCCGGACTACCCGGACCATGTGGTCTGCTACATCTGTCGCGACAGTGCCAATGTGGGGCTGGCGCTTACTAAATCGCACATAAGCCTAGGGCCGGTTACGGCCGCTGTATAACGGGACCAGAGGGGGTCACGGCATGATGGATACTGACATACTGGACATGCTCGAAGACATCGGGCGGTTGTCGGTCGCCCGTTTGAATCCGACGGTTACATTAGCTGCTGAGACGACTGAGATTCGTCGTGAAAAGATCCTGCGCACCATTCGCGGAACCATTTTGCCGCGCCGGCTGGAATTTACGGCGGCCAATGGCGATTGTCTGGCAATGGAAGTCAACAGCTCTCGGGTAACTGATGTTTTCCGGGTCCGCTCGGGCATGATACCGGATTTTGAAACTACTCCGCGTGAAGAGCTTGCGACCCGCTTGGCCGAATTGGTGTCCGATATTGCAGCAGCCCCTGCCCCGTTGGAGTTGCTTTCTCTGCAGCCGGACACGGCGCTTGAGGTCGATGATGTCGGTGTGACTTTCAGCGAGATTGCAAAGGCTTGCGGCACTATCGAGCTGCCGCCCGAGACGGTCGTTTCTTTGGTTCCCGACACGCCTGCCCCGCAAGAAACAGATATTCCAGCGTCCGCCGCCGGGGCGACAGCAGGAACCATTGCCAGCGCGTTTTTTGATGGCGCTGAACGGTTCGCATTGGGACGCGCCGAAGTTTCCGTGGACGGTGCAGCCATCTCGCGGCTCGAAGGAGTATGCGACGTCGGGCAACCCATGCACGCCGATCAGGATCTGCTTCGTCAGTTTGCACAGGATCTTGTTGGATGGGACGGTGACGCCGCCACCGCGCTGGATCATCCTCAGCTGATTGTAATGCGGCCTTCAGGGGGCAAAGGGGATGCGCTTGCCGTTCTGCATGACGGGTCACAATTTGCGCTGGCCATTCATGAAGCGCGCAAACTGGGAGCCGTCGTAAACCTTTGGAAATCAGTTACGGGATCGGAAAAATGATCCGGTGCCAACAGTTCAATTTTTCAACGAATTCGATCCGTGAAATAAAGTAGTCAGGGTATGTGTTATGAGTGAGAATAATCGTCGCGAGTTACTTCGTATAGCCAACGAGATGAAAGGCGTCAGCAATGACGAAACCGGGCAGTTTATCTCTCGGATCATTGGTGATCTTTCGAACCTGAAGCCCTCGATTGCTTTTGTTGGTCAGATCAAGGCCGGCAAATCCCGACTGATAAATGGTTTTACCGGACAGGCCGAATATCTGCCGTCGGATGTGAACCCTTGGACAACCGTAATCACTGATATGCATTTCGGCCACCCGTCGGGCCGGACGCAAGGTGCCGAGTTCCATTTCTTCGACAACCGTCAGTGGCAGTCCCTGATTGCCGAAGGCGAAGAGCTGCGCAACATGTTCCCCGATGACGAGGACAGTTATAAGCGCGAGATGATCGAAGAACAGGTCGACGCAATGAAGACCCGCGCCAAGCTTCGGCTGGGCGATAGCTATGAACAGCTGCTGGGCCAACATCATGATCTGGAAGACCTGAATTCGGATGATTTGGCACGTTATGTTTGCGCAGGCGATGACCCGACCGAGGGTGGGACACACGATCCGGCATCGGACCGGGGCCTTTACAGCGACATCACCCGAAAGGCCGAGGTCTATTTTGACATCGGACATTTCCCATTTCCGCTTACGGTCACCGATACACCCGGCGTAAATGACCCTCTGTTGATCCGCGAAGAGATCTCTCGTCAATACCTCAAAGAGTCCGACTTTTTTGTGGTTGTCCTGTCGGCGCATCAGGCGCTTTCTCGGGCGGACTTGAAACTGTTCCGCCTAATGCAAGCGCTGGAGCTGGGCCAGATCGTGGTTTTTATCAACCGCGTGGACGAATTGGGAAATGGTGCCGAAGATGCCTTCAAGGTGCGGGCCGATGTTTTGGACGGGCTTGAAAAGGCACTTGGGAACTCGAACATTGACGTTCTGACCGGCAGTGCCCAATGGGCGCATTACGCCCTGACCGGTGACGAAGCCGGTATCAATCACGACGATGTCCTGGCCTGGCTGCGCGCGCACCCCGATCAGATGAAGCAATATCTGGACGGTGTCGAAGAGATCAAACAAGGCCCCGGCCCGATCAGCCGCGAAGGTGTTTTGCGCTTTGCCGCTATGATCGCCTCCGGGTTGCCCGATCTGCGCCGGCATGTGACCCGAGCGCTGACAGAAGGCCCGCGCGATGAACAACTGCGTATGGCCTGGCAGCATCTCAACAGCTTTGCCCAAGGTGAATTGGACCGGTCCAAAGCGCATCTGCGCGCGATCGAGAACGACACCACAACCTCGGCAGAAGACGCTGGTGAAAACAACAGGATATTGGCCGATCTGCGGAACTCGGTCAGCGACAAGACCACCAAGATCATTGACGAAATGGATGACGTCCTGGCCAACCTGAGAGGCGTAATGGATGACACCGTGGCCGAGGCCGTGTCGGGCGTTGTTCGCGGCCCGAACGGAGATTCTCCGCTGTTGTCGAAAACCGGAGAAACCGAGCTGAATTTTACGCCGCTGCGCGACCGCATGCGCGAACTTGTTCAGGGGGCCACCCAAGTTGTCCGCCAAAGAATGCTGAGCGAGCTCTACGCAATCGACATGCAAAGCAATGCCACGCTGCGGGCTCTGCCCGGCTGGCAGGACGCAACCGACAATCGGATGAACACCAGCGCAGTTCGCTGGTTCCGTCCGGACACGTCCGCTTTGACCCGTGGCATCACTGTTGAACTTCGGGTAAACTGGTTGTCCCGGCTGATTTCGCGTAAAAGTGTCGTGTCCCGTGCCGAACGCATGATCGTTCAGGAGTTTGAGATGATCGGAGATGATCTGGTGGATACCGCCCGCGGTGATTTGACCGAGCGGCTTAATACCGTGCTGGACCATTATCTGGCCCTGCTCGCCACACATCTTGAACATCGTGCCGGAAGCGGCGAAACAAATGCCCGGGCCGAGGCGCAAGCCGCCTTCAACCACGCACAACATATTTCTGACGAACTGGGCACCCTATTCAGCCAGCATCAAACAGATGAAAGACTAGCAGAGGCAGCGGAATGATCGAATTTCCCGGAACCGACAAGGAAGTGAGGCAGCTCGAGCGCTTTCTGACCGCGACCGAAAGCCTGCCGAGCGACGTGGCGCTCGAAGATATGCGCGCCCGTGCTTTGGCGCATGCCGAACGCTTGTCAAACGCGGTCAATATTGGATTCGCCGGAGAGTTTGGGGCGGGAAAATCCAGCCTGGCCAACATGTTGGCCGGGGCAGATATTCTGCCTACCGGGCCGCAGCATCTGAAACTGCCGCTCGTTATTGTGGCATATTCCGAAACCCCCGAAACAACTGTCGGGTGGTGGGACCGTGAACCTAAGGTCTATTCTGGAATTGCACTTGAAAAAGCCGCCAAAGACGAACCCGACTTTATCTCTGTTGGATTGAACACCCCTGCCCTGCAAGAGATATCGCTCTACGATCTGCCTGGGTCAGGCGCTTTGGATGATACCTATAAACCGACGCTCGATCTGCTCAAATTTGTGGATTGCGCAATCTGGTGCACCAACGGCACAAATGCATGGCGCGAAACGGAACGCCATCTTTGGGCTAAGGTTCCGGAAGAGTTGCGAGCAAACAGCATATTGGCTGTGACACATACAGATTTGCCTCCGGTACGCGACGCGCTTGACCGGGTGTTGGCCCGCTTGAACAAAGAAAAGCGCAATATGTTCCGCTCGGTTGTGCCGATCGGCACCCCAGTGGCTGTCCGTGCCATGGCGCAAGAGCCAGAACCGGATTTCGCCCTTTGGGAAACCTGCGGTGGACAGGGGCTGGCCGAACAGGTGCTTGATATTGCTTCGAACCGGCGACAGGCAGACCTGAGTTCGGCGCGCGAAGATCTGGAACAGCACTTTCTGCCCTATCTGAAATCGATTGACGTTCAGGTGCCGGACATAGCCGCCCTCGACGCGCCCTCTATGCAGGCTACGCTGGAAAACGTGCTACCCCCTATCGACAATCCGATCCTGGAAGACTGGCTTGCCGCAATTGCCAGTATCTATGAGGACCTGCGGGAAACCTCAAATATGGAGCCTGCGGCTTTCCTGCAAAGCTGTCAGGAAATCGTTGAGGATTTCGCCGAGCGCCTGGAAAACGATGGCGAGATTGACCCGACGGCGGATTGGATTCCGGGTGAGTTCGAAAAGGCCACGGACTTGTTGCTTTTGCTTCAGTTCGAAAGCGGCGTTGCGCCACTGAAGGATGCGATTAGCATCCTGGCACAGCTGAGTGACAACCTTGCTTGGGCCGGCAGCCGGGTTGAATCGGCACAGCCAAAGACCGGAACCTGAAATTTCCGCTCAAAGCTGAGCGGCAATTCCGCGAATCGTAGAAGCGATTCCTACGAATCTATTGTTTCGAATTTGTAGACCAATCCTTAAGAATTTGTTTTTAGCTTTCGATTTTATCACAATATATTTCTATATGTAGTATAAACTGTCAAATACACACCACATATAGATCAATCGCAAAAACGATCCTTAGTGAAGCCATCAGGCGGCCCCAATAAAGTCAAATTTGAATCGTCTAACCGACTTGAGTGTCCTGCGGTTGTTTTTGGTTGTGTGTTTGCGGGCTATTTGCCCAGGTTTTTTGCCGCAAAACGATTAGAACGGGCGGAATGAAATGAGCCATAACCAGGCTGTCGGTGCAACGCACGACGAACCTAAGATTGAAGGACTTGAACCTGGCGCAAAGCTGTTGCGCGGGCAGTATGAGATTCTTCGTTTCCTCAGCAATGGCGGGTTTGGGATTACCTACCTGGCCCGCGACAGCCTAGAGCGCGATGTCGTGATCAAAGAGTGCTATCCGGGCGCTCTGTGCCGTCGGAATGGTGACGCGGTTGAACCCATCAATCCCGACCACAAAGAAGATCTGCGCGCGATCATCGACCTGTTCATTCAGGAAGCGCGCAATCACGCCCGACTGGTTCATCCCAATATCGTTGACGTACATCAGGTCTTTGAAGACAACGACACGGCGTATATCGCTATGGACCTGATCCGGGGTTGCGATCTTCTAGATTATTCCGAGAACCCCGAAAACGACGCTGGCCCGGATTTCATTGTCCAAGTCACCGAGAAAATGCTGTCGGCCGTTTCGTTCATCCACCAAAGCGGAATGCTGCATCGCGATATCTCACCGGACAATATTCTGATTGACCAAAACGGAGACCCGGTCCTCATCGACTTTGGTGCCGCGCGGGAACAGGCAGCCAATCAATCAGCTGCCCTGTTGACTTTGCGGGTTATCAAAGACGGCTATTCCCCGCACGAATTCTATGTACGCGGCGCAGATCAGGGACCCAGCAGCGACCTCTATGTTCTCGCGGCGACGCTTTATCACGCCATCAGTGGCGAACGTCCGATCGACGGGCAAACCCGACTGAATGCCTTCAACAATGGCCAGGATGATCCCTATACGCCCCTCGCAGGTCAGTACAGCGACTATCCCGATGGGTTCCTTGAAGCGATCGACAAAGCGATGGAAGTTCACGCAACAGATCGTCTGCAAACGGCCCTGGATTGGCTGCGGATGTTCCGTGGTCCCGGCGTCATGTTTGACTCGTTCGCCTATCGTCCGGTCTCGGTCATCGTAGCGATGGACCGTAAGGACGAAGTCGAAGAGCAAGCCCGGATCAAAGCCGAAAGTGAAAATGCCGAGGCGGTGGTGACTGCCTTGTTGGCTGGGAACCCTGACATTGCCCTGGGTAATGAGGATAAGTTTGAGGGCGATCTGGCCAAGTTTGCACAAAAAGAAGAGGCCGCGGTTGCGGTCGATACGATCGTCAAGAACGGATCAGGCGGCAGCGGTAAAGTCATCGCAGGCGCTGCTGCGGTGGTGGTTGCCTTGGCTGCAGGCGGATTCGTTTTGTTCAGTGGCAGCGAAGAAACCCCCGAACCGACAGCAGCGCCGGTCCAAGTGACCGAGACAGAGGCACCAGCCTCGGAACAGCCGGAAGAAGCCGTGGAAACGGCGGCACCGGCCGCTGCGGAAGAGGTCGTGGAAACGGCAGAACCGGCCGCTGCGGAAGCTGAAGCACCAGAACAAGAAGTCGCAAGCGTAGAACCTGTTGAGCAGACGGATACCCTCACGGCGCAAAACGCCGAAGCGCTACCTGTCGAGGCAACCCCAGTTGCTGCTGACCCGGTAGAAATCAGCGCTGCTGCTGGCCAACCGGCAGAAACGCAGATTGCGTATTCTCATTGGGATGTGGAAATACCGTTCCAGACCTCGAAACGCCGCGCCTCGACTGGCAGCGTCGTTGTCGTGACCGGCATTGACCCCACGCTGGATACTTCCGTGATCGGAGAATGGGTGCAGCATGGGGCGTCGATTTATACTCTGAACGGAGTGCCGGTCCAGGCAGATGCAAGTTTTGCCGCCCAGATTTTGGATGACCTGAAGGTCGATCCGGATGGGTATATCCGCATCACTGCCCGTTATCGGGAACTCGGAAAAACCCGTGCGCAGAACGGATTGCTGGCCCTGCCCGCCATTCGCATGTTGGGTCTCGAGAATGGTTATGTGTTCACTATCAGAAACAGCAATGGAAACGGCTGGGCAACTGTTGTTGACACTGCACCAGACGCGCCCGCAGCAGGTAGCCTGCGCAAAGGCGATGTACTGATCTCGGAAAATCATACCGGTCAGAACATTACCAACCCTGAAGGGCTGGACGCGCTTTTGCAGCTCCTTGTTTCTGAAAACCAGTCCGAAGCCCGCTTTACAGTTCTGCGCAACGGTACTGAAACGGGTGCGGTTATGCCCCTGGTACAGGAGTAATGATCCGGTCTGATTGTGATCTGCCTGTGTGTGTTTGCTGAGAGTGAAGCGAAAGCCATCACTCTGACGGGGACCGGCCCGTCGCAGAAGGTAAATGAGTTTTTTGTTCCCAATCATCAGTGCCTGTGTACCGAACGTGCAGAGGTGAGTAGCAGCCCCATGGGACGTAGATCCTGTGCCAAGAAACAAAGGTGTCGACACCATGTTTAAATATAAAAGCCCCCTTAGCCGGCTTCTCGAAGGTGCCGGCAAACCTCAAGAGACCGAAACCGAGGAGGTCGCGGCACCTGAGTCTGATAACGCTGAACCGATTGCGGATTTCAACGCACTTCGTAATGCACTGGCAGGCGGCAACACTACCGCTGATAGCTACGATGAAAGCGAAGAACTATTACCCGAAGACAAGATGCCGGAGTTCTCCGAAGCAGAACAAGCCACTGCCGATGAGATTATCGTCGAGGAAGTGGTCGCCGAAGTGCAAAGCGCCACCGAGGTTACAGTTGATGCCGACCCAAAGGACGACGAACCGGTTGTGACACTGCATGTGTCAACCGAAGAACTGACAGCCACGATTGAAGATCCCGCGCCTGAAATGGCGATGGAAGAACCGGTCGTAGACGTAGTCGTCGAGACAGTTGATCCGGAACCAGAAGCGCCTTCTGCCCCAGAGGTCGAGGCACAACCTCAGCCTGCTCCTGCGGCAAAAGAAGACAGACGCAGCCGTGTGAAAACCACCTTCCTGGGCTTCGAGCGCGCGGATACGCATGTTCAAGACCTGATGGAATCAGCCGAGCCGGTGGCTATGGCCAAGACCGAGGCAGCGCAGGCAACATTCCCGGTAGGATGGCTTGTTGTAACTTCCGGCCCCGGCCGCGGTTCCAGCGTTACGCTGACAGAAGGCCTGATGCAGATTGGGCGTAATGATGATCAGGCGATCCAGCTGGACTTTGGCGACACTGGGATTTCCCGCAGCAACCATGCTGTAATTGCCTATGACCCGGAAGACCGCAAATGCTATTTGGGCCATGGCGGCAAGGCCAATCTGGTGCGCCTGAACGGCAAACCCGTTCTCAGCACGGTTCCACTCTCCACTGGCGATCTTATCCGGATCAGTGAAACCTCAATCCGTTTTGCAGCCTTCTGCGATGACGGCTTTGATTGGCGGGATGCTTAATTGATGCTGGCGACCCCGGCATATGATCTTGCGCTGATCCTGGATCAGGGTCAGCGCGACACGCAGGAAGACGCGGTCGCGTCGCGTATGTTCGACGCGGCGGATGCGGGCTATGTCATCGTCGCGGACGGAATGGGTGGGCATGCGGCAGGAGAAGTGGCATCTGAACTGGTAGTCAAAGCCTGGCGCGATGCACTGGATACCGAACTTGAAGCAGACGCTCCGGCTGAGACTGCGCTGATCGACGCCTTACCCTTGGCAGCCATGCAGGCAAATGCCGCGATTTCGACTTACTGCGAGGAGCAGGGTGAAGATTTCAACATGGGATCAACCATGTTGGGAGTTTTGCTGCTGGAAAAGCGCGTCTTCTGGATTTCGATTGGCGACAGCCCCCTTTATCTCTATCGCGACCGTACCCTCAGCCAAATCAACGAAGACCATTCGATGGCTCCGATGATTGATGCTCAGGTTGCTGCAGGTACCCTTACGCCAGACCAGGCGTCGTCTCACCCCGACCGAAACCAACTGACTTCGGTGATAATGGGCGCCGCAATTCCCAAGGTCGATTGCCCGGAAGAACCATTGGGTCTTAGCACCGCGGATGTGCTGATCGTGGGAAGTGATGGGCTGCAATATCTGAGCAACACAGAAATTCAGGCAATTCTTGAGGAAAACGAAGAGGCGCTGGCTCAAGATATTGCGGATGCGCTGTTGCGGGCACTGAGATCCAGGAACGACCCGGATCAAGACAATACGTCGATTGGCGTCATCAAACTCAGAAGAAACGACTAGAGGCAAAGCAACCGGACCAATGAAACTCCATCTGATCATATCCAGCCTGGCACTAGCTGCCGCGACGGGCGCTGCTTCGGCACAAGAAGCATGCTCAACCTATGAAATCCAGCGAGGCGACAGCCTGCGGGAACTGACCATCGCAGTCTATTCGACCGAAGATTTTCGGATCATCTTCGAGGCAAACCGCGATGTAATCGGAAATAATCCCAATGTCATCCGCGTCGGCGACGTTTTGACCCTGCCGTGTTTGGAAGATATCGGGCGCGCGGCTGCCGTGCCGCAGACAGAGGCCGAAGCAATGGCCGCCGAAATGGCCGCCGAACTTGTCAAGGCTGCGGAAGATCGCGCTGCCAAAGCTATCGCCGAAGCCGAGTCCCGCGTGGCCGAAGCCAAAGCAGAGGCGGTCATCGCCGCCAAGGCTGCGGCCAAGGATGAGATCGAGGCCGCGCGTGCTGAAGGTGCTGCCCTAATCCGCAATGCAGGTACCGGTGAAAGTCCTGAAATCCGGGATCGTCAGTTGATTTTGATCACTGGAGGCAACTATTCCCCGTTCACGGATGAAGCTCTGCCGCATCGTGGTCTATATACAAATCTTGTTGAAACCGCGATGTTGCGCGCAGCGCCGGAACAGTCCTACAAGATCCAGTTCGTCAATGACTGGTCTTCACATCTGGATCTGTTGATGCCGACGCTGGCATTTGACGCAACCTTCCCGTGGTCGCGTCCAGATTGTGACGACGCAGATGCACTGTCTGAAAATGACCGTTCACGTTGTGAAACCTACAATTTCTCAAACCCGTTCTATGAAGTTGTGGACACGTTCTTTGCTCGCGAAGGTTCGGGCTATGAAGAGACCCTGACATATGCGGATTTTGCCGGTGCAACCATCTGCCGACCCGAGGGCTGGTCTCTGTCGCATATG
Organism: Ruegeria sp. CDSA241; assembly: GCF_059611265.1. Classification (NCBI taxonomy): domain Bacteria; kingdom Pseudomonadati; phylum Pseudomonadota; class Alphaproteobacteria; order Rhodobacterales; family Roseobacteraceae; genus Ruegeria; species Ruegeria sp. CDSA241. The sequence goes on along the minus strand of NZ_JBXWPF010000011.1, from coordinate 127,762 downwards.
GATGCGGTGGGGCTGTACGAGCCCGCGATCACGATACTGCGCCCGGTTTCGCCGGATGAATGTTTCCATGCATTGATGGATGGAACCGCCGACATCGCCGCAATTGAGGCCCATCTGGCCGTCGAGGCAATCGGTCGGCTGGGTTACGAGCATCGCATTGTAGAAAACCCCAACTTGGCAGCGATCAAGTCTCTTAACATCATGACTCACAAGGATAATCCTGATGGAGAAGCGATCCTTGAAACGCTTAATCAGGGTCTGGCGATCATGCAGCAATCAGGAGAGTGGCGCGACATCGTCTCAACCGCTCTGCGTTATCAAATGGAAAATGGCTAAGGCCCTTATTGGCCTAAACTCAAAAAAGTCTGGAGGAAGTGGACATGTATAAATTTAACCTGAAGAAAGTCGTGATTTCGGCCACCGCCGTCACCGCCCTGAGCGCCGGAGCTGCCGCAGCACAGGAAGCCTGTAGCAACTATACCGTCGCGGATGGTGACACGATGGCGACCATCGCCATCGCGGCTTATGGCACCTCGAACTATCAGCCGATCTTCAACGCCAACCGCAACATCATCACCAACCCAAACGCGCTGGCGCCTGGATTGGTTCTGTCCCTGCCCTGTGAAGACGGTAGTCTGCCGAATGGCCAGTCAGCACAGGAACTGATCGCAGCAGAAGAAAAGCGTGCGGCCAGTGTGAAACGTTCGAACGTCTACGCCCCGCCAATCAAGCTGGTAGCGGGTAACGGATGGGAGCCATTCACAACCGAAAGTCTGAGTGGTGGTGGGATCATGACCCGCCTGGCGACCACAAGTCTTCAGCGTGCCGGCAACAGCCGTGATTTCTCGGTCAGCTTTGTCGACGACTGGACTTCGCATTTGGAAACTCTCTTGCCGCTCGGCGCATTCGACATCTCGATCGCCTGGACAGTTCCAGATTGTACAAACCACACCTATGAGTGGTCTGCAGCGACTGAATCCCGGTGCAACGAGTTTGTTGCTTCGGTTCCGGTCTATGACATCGTCGGCGGCTTCTTCACTCTGCCGGAAAGCGAATACTCACAAGCGACGGCCTTCGAAGACCTCAAAGGTGCAACCCTGTGCCGTATGGACGGCTGGAGCATGGTTGTACTTGAAGAAGTCGGCTTGAATTCCGAGAACCTGACGTTGGTTCACCCCAGCTCGGCCCGCGAGTGTCTGGATGCCGTTTTGACCGGCTCAGCCGATGTGGCCGCGTTCGAAGTCGATCTTTTCGCTGCAACCATGAAGGACATGGGCCTGACCTCGGAAGATATCGTAGAAAACCCCTATGTTTCCACGCTGTCCTCGATGAGCTTCCTTGCGCACCGCACCAACCCGTTTGCACGCGAATACATCGCTATGGTCAACAAGGGCCTGAACGAAATGCGTGAATCCGGCGAATGGTACGCGATCATTTCGGACACGCTGCGTGAACAGAACGAAAAGCTGAACGCCGCGTCAAACTAATACCGATACATATGAACAGTCGCAGGGCCGGTCTTTGGACCGGCCCTGTCTTTTTTCAAGATCCGAAGATTTTTGCGACAGGAATGAGAGTCCGAGTAATGGCTGCCGCGGTTTGATGCCTAAAAGGGCCGCCTTTCCCTTCGAAGCCGAAACAACTTGATCCCGGTGGCACTATCTGCCGGCGTTTGATCCAAAAGACTCGACTCTGTAAAAGCGGAAGCATAAAAAGAACAAATCAAGAACATATTGGTATCTGGCATGTTCGATGGAATGCAGCGTCGCGTCGTTTCATTGTGGTTTCCTCGGTTGGCAAGCGACCGGGTTCTGCGTCGACGCCTGGTGAATGGGCCCTTTGTCCTGACGCTCAAACAACAGAATGCCAATCGTATTTATTGTCTGAACGCTCAGGCTGCGGAACAGGGGCTGCATCAGGGCATGTCCTATGCGGATGCGCGCGCCTTTTGCCCCGCTTTGCAAAGCTGCACAGCCGATCCTCAGGCCGATATGCGTTTCCTGCACATCCTGCGTCGCTGGGCAACGCGCTATTGCCCCTGGGTGGGGATGGAAGGCGAGGATGGGCTGGTGCTTGACGTCACCGGGTCAGCCCATCTCTTTGGCGGCGAAGAGGCGATGTTGGCTGATATGCGCGGACGGTTTGCGCGCGCAGGGCTCTGGGTGCAGATCGGGTTGGGGGATACGCGCGGTGCGGCTTGGGCGCTTGCCCGTTATAACGAGGGGGTCGCAGCCTCTGGCAATATGCTGACGGCCCTAAAGTCGCTGCCGGTGGCGGCCTTGCGTCTGGATGAGAAGACCTCGGTCGCCTTACAGCGCATGGGCCTGCGCAAAATTGGTACATTGGCGGCAGCACCGCGCGCACCGCTGACACGGCGTTTTGGTCCCGGTCTGCTGCTCAGGCTGGATCAGGCTCTGGGCGCGCAACCCGAAGCAATCACGCCGCTGTCCGATCCCCCCCATTACGCGGTGCGCATGACCCTGCCGGACTCCATCGGATTACTGTCGGACGTGATGGCTGGTACCGAACGGCTGTTGGCCCAGCTCTGCACCAAGCTGAAGGCGCAAGAGATGGGCGCCCGGAAACTTTGCATGACATTGCGTCGGGTGGACCAGGACTGCCAGCAGGTTGAACTGCGTCTGGCCCGACCTCTGCGCGATCCTCAGCGTATCCTGTCTTTGTTCGAACGCGGTTTGGGGGAAATAGATGCTGGCTTTGGCATTGATCAAATGCGGTTGGAGGCCACCGGGGTTGAAGCGCTGCCAGTACAACAAATCAGCCATGTGTCGGACCACAGCAAGAGCCGGCTGGATGACCTGATCACCCGGCTGGGCACCCGGGTCGGGCTTGAAAACATACAGCGTTTCCTACCTGCGGACAGCCATATTCCCGAGCGCAGTTTCATCATCGCGGCCGCCGCCTATTCCAACCCCTCCAGCGGCTGGAGCATCCTGAACCCACGCCCGCTCTACCTGTTTCCACCCGAACCAATTGCGGCAACCGGCCCGCATCCGCCCGCGCGGTTCCGCTGGAGACGTATGTCCCTGACAACCGGCCATGCCACGGGCCCCGAACGCATCGCGCCCGAGTGGTGGCATCAGGATGAAAGCTGGAGCTCTGGCCTGCGGGATTACTGGCGAGTGGAAACCACGCAGGGGCGCAGGCTCTGGCTGTTTTACACGCCTCAGAATCCGGGCTGGTTTGTACAGGGAGAGTTCGCATGATCGCCGCAAACCGCCCGATAGACGCCCTGCATCGCCACATGCCAAAACCCCACGCGCAGGGGCTGGGTTATGCCGAACTCTGTGTCACCACGAATTTCACCTTTCTGACCGGGGCCTCCCACCCCGAAGAGCTTGTCCTGCGCGCCGCCGAGCTGGGATTGTCGGCAATAGCTATCACGGATCACAATTCGTTGGCAGGGGTTGTGCGCGCATGGTCGGCACTGCGAGAGCTTAAACGACAGACCAAACAGCCCCTTCAAATCAGATCTGAATATCGGGTTGATTCCTCCTCCCGGCAAGAGGTTGGCCACAGGCAGGCGCTTGCGAAACCGGACTGCACTGTTCTGCCTAAACTGATTACCGGCTGCCGGCTGCTGCTGCGCGACAGTGCGGTAGATTGGGTGGCGTTGCCCTGTGATCTGGCAGCCTACAAACGCTTGGCCCGCCTGCTGACTCTGGGCAAACGGCGTACAGATAAGGGCGATTGCGAGCTCTATACGCAAGACATGCTGACGGCCTGCAAGGGCATGATCCTGATCGCCCTGCCCCAGACCACCCTGTCAGAGGCCGCATCAGATATTCAGACCGTGCGACGGCGCTTTCCCAATCATGTTTTTCTGGGCGCTGTTCCGCGCTATGACGGCAGCGATCAGGCCTACCTGGCCGAATGCGCCCAACTGGCGCAGAAAAGCTGCGCCCCCATGGTGGCGGTCGGGGATGTGCTGATGCACCGCGCCCACCGCAAGCAACTGGCCGATATCCTGACCTGCATGCGTGAAAACATCACGATTGATCAGATCGGCACCCGCGCATTGCCCAATGCCGAACGCCGCCTCAAATCCGGCCAGGATCTGGTCCGGCTGTTCCGCCATCACCCCAGCGCCTTGCGGCGCACGATGGAGATTGCCGACAGGTGCAGCTTTGATCTGGCGGAGCTTTCGTATGAATACCCCGATGAGATTGCAAGCGGGGAACATCCGCAAACGCGTCTGGAACGTCTGGCACACGAAGGGTTGCAGCGCCGGTACCCCGAAGGGCCGCCCGACACGGTGGTCGGGCTGATGCGCAAGGAACTGGCGGTGGTCGCGGATCTGCAGTTTCCCGCTTATTTCCTGACTGTACATGACATCGTACAATATGCCCGGTCGCAGGGCATTCTGTGTCAGGGGCGCGGGTCCGCGGCCAATTCGGTGCTCTGTTACCTCTTGGGCATCACGGATGTCAGCCCCGACCAGATCGCCATGGTCTTTGAACGGTTCGTATCCAGATACCGGGGCGAGCCGCCGGATATTGATGTCGATTTCGAGCATGAGCGGCGTGAAGAGGTGATCCAGTGGATTTACGAGAAATATGGCCGCGAACGTGCTGGTCTTTGCGCAACTGTCATCCATTTCCGCACCCGTGCAGCCATTCGCGAGGTGGGCAAGGTCATGGGGCTGTCGCAGGATGTAACCGCTGGGCTGTCGAGCCAGATCTGGGGCATGAGCAATGGCGGCGTTGATCTGGACCGTATTCGCGAGCTGGGGCTGGACCTCAGCGACCGGCGCCTCATGCAAACCATTCATCTGATTGGCAAAATCATCGGCTTTCCCCGCCATCTGTCCCAGCATGTTGGTGGTTTTGTGATCACCAAAGGACGCCTGGACGAGCTTTGCCCGATTGAAAATGCCGCAATGGAAAACCGCACCGTCATCTGCTGGGACAAAGATGATATTGATGCTCTGAACATCCTGAAAGTCGATGTGCTGGGGCTTGGTATGCTCAGTTGTCTGCGCAAATCCTTTGGCCTGCTGCAACAGCATGAAGGCCAGACCCTGAGCATCGCCAAGGTGCCTCAGGACGACACCGCCACATATGACATGCTCTGCCGGGCGGATGCGATCGGCGTCTTTCAGGTCGAAAGTCGGGCACAGATGAATTTCCTGCCCCGGATGCGCCCCCGCGAGCTTTATGACCTGATAATCGAAGTTGCTATTGTGCGCCCTGGCCCCATTCAAGGGGATATGGTGAAGCCCTATATCCGGCGACGCAATGGGCTGGAAAACCCCGAACCCTTTGGCCCGAAACTGGAACAGGTGACAGCGCGCACATTGGGCGTCCCCCTGTTTCAGGAACAGGCCATGCAGATTGCCGTGGTCGGGGCCGGATTCACGGCGGAAGAGGCCGACCATCTGCGCCGCTCATTGGCTACGTTCCGGCGAATGGGCACAATCGGCACATTCCGGGATAAATTCATCAATGGGATGCTGGGCAACGGCTATGACATCAAAGTGGCCGAGCAGTGTTTTTCCCAGATCGAAGGCTTTGCCGATTACGGGTTCCCGGAAAGCCATGCGGCGGCCTTTGCCATGCTTGCCTATGTCTCGGCCTGGCTGAAACGCCATCACCCGGCGATCTTTGCCTGCGCGCTTTTGAACTCTCAACCCATGGGGTTTTACGCGCCCGCTCAGATCGTGCGCGACGCCCGCGAGCATGGGGTCGAAATCCGCCCCATCTGCGTCAATCATTCCGAGTGGGACAATATACTGGAACGCCGCCCCGATGGCGCGCTGGCGCTGCGGCTGGGATTCCGCCAGATCAAGGGGTTCAGGGAAGAAGACGCCGGCTGGATTGAGGCCGCCCGCGGCAATGGCTATCAGGATCCAGAGGCGCTGTGGCTGCGTGCGGGGCTGCGGCCTGATGTACTGACGCGCTTGGCCGAGGCAGACGCTTTTTCCGATATGGGGCTAACCCGGCGCGATGCACTCTGGCAGGTCAAAGCCATTCAAAGCCCCAAACCTCTGCCCTTGTTCAATGATCCGATTGACGGGGAAACGGTTCACGAACCCCCGGTCAACCTGCCCGCCATGCAGCTGGGCGAAGAGGTGGTCGAGGATTATGTTGCCACCCGCCTGACCCTGCGGGCCCACCCGATGGAACTGCTGCGCCCCTCTCTGCCAGGGCTGACCACACATGTCGCCTTGCTTGAGGTGCCCCTGGGGCGGCACAGCGTTTGTGGTCTGGTTATCACCCGTCAGCGGCCGGGCACGGCGTCGGGTATAATTTTCCTGACGCTAGAGGATGAAACCGGGGTCAGCAATGTGGTGGTCTGGCCCAAGGTTTATGAGCGTTTCCGCCGGGCCGTGATGGGCGGGCGCCTGCTGCGGATCACAGGGTATCTGCAGCGTGAAGGGATTATCGTGCACCTGATCGCCCAGTACGTTCAGGACATGTCACATAAGCTTTCCGAATTGGGGCACCCGCAACCAGAGGTCCTAAGCACCGAAGGGTCCCGCACTGATGATACACCGAAGAAATCCCGCTATCCTGCCAGGGCAATGCACCCACGGGATCAGGCAAAGCGGCTGTTTCCAAGCCGGGATTTTCATTGAGCCGCACTGCTGGATATCTCTGGCCGGGTTCGCACTGTCGGATTGCCGCAACTCAAAACAATATTGAGGCAAACTCACCCCTACCCCGTTCACAGGGCAAGACACCCTGTGCTAGGTTAAGCACGTATAATTGTTTATGAATTGGTGAGTTTCCGATGGCGCGAAAATGTCTGGCAATCCTGATTACGTCGGCGGGTCGCCGTGTTGGCCTGCTGCAATGCTTCAGGGCGGCTGCGGAACGTCTGGATGTTGACCTGACCATCATCGCCTGCGACCTGAACCCAGATGAAAGCGCGGCTTGCGCGCTTGCCGATCACGCCGCCGCCGTGCCGCGATGTAACAGCCCCGACTATGCAACCTCGATCCTCGAGATTGTGCGCCAACACGGGGTCAGCCTGGTGATCCCCACAATCGACCCGGAACTGATGCCCCTGGCACAGGCCGCGCCCGCCTTTGCCAATCTGGGCGCGCGAGTCCATGTCTCGCCGGTGAACGTGATCGAGGTTGTCCGGGACAAGCGCCTGACAATCCAGAAACTGTCCGAAGCCGGGGTTCCAGTTCCGCGCACATTGGATCATCAGGAATTGCTAGAGCGGCCACAGGACATCAGTTGGCCCATCTTTGCAAAGCCAAGTGGCGGCAGTGCAAGCCGGGGGCTGGATGTATTCGAAACCCTCGCTGATGTCCCCTCTGAATTCCCCGAACCGATGATCTTTCAGGACAAGCTGAACGGACCGGAATACACAATCAACATGTTTGTAGATGCCTCGGGTCAGCTCTGCACTGTGATCCCGCATCTGCGCATTCAAATTCGCGCCGGTGAGGTTGAAAAGGGTGAAACCAGGCGACGCAATGATCTGCAAACCATCGCCGAAGGCATTGCACAGGCCCTGCCCGATCTGCGCGGTGTCGCCTGTTTTCAGATCATCGACGACCCAGAACATGGCCCCGCAGTGCTTGAGATCAATGCGCGTTTCGGGGGTGGCTACCCTCTGGCCGATCATGCGGGCGCACAGTTCGCACAGTGGCTTTTGGAAGAGGTCGCCGAATTACCTTCAACCGCTCATAACAACTGGCGCGATGGTGTGAAAATGATGCGATATGACAGTGCGGTGTATCAGGGCTGATGCTGGTATTTGATCTGGACGATACCCTGTATCTGGAGCGAGATTTTGCCTTTAGCGGCTATAACTGGCTGAACGGTTGGGTCCACGAAAAAACCGGCGCTGAAGGGTTCGGACAACAGTGTCAGGCCGCGTACAATGCGGGGGAAAGACGACGCATATTCAATGTGGCTTGCGCGCAGACCGGCCTTGATGCGACCGATGCTTTCATACAGGACCTGATCACCAAATACCGATCACACCCGCCCAGTATTTCGCTATGTAAGGATGCCGAGCGGTTTTTGACAAACGCAGATCAGCCAATGGGGTTGATCACCGACGGGCCCGAAAAGATGCAGCGCAACAAGATCGCCGCGCTGGATCTGGACCGCTTTATTGCGCATATCCGCCCGACCGGCGCCTGGCCGGATGGCTACGGGAAACCGCATCCCCGCGCCTATGAAGAGATGGAATTGGCCGCGCAAAACCCGCGCAGAATGGTCTATGTAGCGGACAATCCGGCCAAGGACTTTATCACCCCGAATGCCCGAGGCTGGCGGACGGTTCAAATCCTCCGACCCGGGGCTGTGCATGATCCGATTCCACCCAGTTCTAAGCATGCCGCATATGCCACGGTCACCAGCTTAGGCCAGCTTACAGAAGTTCTGTCAGACCTTTAGCCGTGCCGGCTTTGGCAGCAACTCCGATTTGCACATTGGCAATCAAAGAATCCCAGTCCGACAGAACGTGCTGCGGTTCCAGCCATTCCCTGTTATGGCGTGCATTCTGACGCATTTTATGCAGTAAGGCATCATCCTTTGACAGGCTGACAATCGCCTTGGTCAGACCGGCAACATCCTCGGCCGGAACAAGCAATCCGTTTCCCCTGTCGCGGATCAATTCCCGTGGACCATAGGCGCAATCGAACGATATGACCGGCAGACCTGTGACCGTGGCTTCGGCAACCACGTTCGGAAACCCTTCAAAGCGGGAGGGGAATACCAGAATATCCGCGTCTTGCATCCAGTCTCCGGGTTTTGGGCTGGCGCCGGGCAATGACACGATATCCGACAAATTCGCCGCCGATATCTGCTGTTCCAAGGCGCCGCGCTCGGGGCCCTCGCCAAAGATCGTCAACCGGATGTCTGGGTTGTTGCGCAGCACTTCGGGCATTGCCCGCAGCAGCATATCGAACCCCTTTTGACGATCCAAACGCCCGACAGCCACAAGCCGGGTCTGTCCGGACCCGATGTGAATCCCCCCCAGCGGAGCACATGGATTGGGGATTACACTGGCCTTTGGGATCAGGTCCGCAGGCAAATCCAAACGCGCACGTTCGGTCTGCATGACAATTCCGGACGCCCCCCGCGCAAGCCTGTTCACCGCTTTCAGCCACATGGGATTTCCGCTTTGGACCAGTGGATTGTTCCGCTCGGAAATTACAACCGGCACCCCGGTTCCACGCGCGGCCAACATGGTCAGCACATTCACCTTGGTCAGAAACGAGATGATCAGATCGGGACGCACAGCCCGGATGATCTTGCGAATATGCAAGTAGCGCCGTGCCTGCGTCAGTCGCCGCGAAATCTTTAGCGGCTGAATCATGTGCAAATGCGCGCACTCAGGATAGGCGAAATAGGAACCAGAATCCTCTGTCGCCATCCCGGCGACGTGAACCTCATCCCCGGCCGAGATCCGATGCGCGGCGATCATTGCGGCGATCTTTTCCGCACCGCCTGCTCCGAACCCAGCTTGCACCAATAACAGTTTCATTTTTCACTCAGCGGCGCTTTTTACACGATCAGCTTGCTGTACCAGATCCAGAGTTTCTGGACGGTTCAACTCTTGTTCGACAATGGGCCGGTTCAGGTCTTTGGACTGAAGGAAAATCCGCCCAATATATTCGCCCATTATTCCCAGGAACATCGCATTCAAGGTCATCGACAGCAGCAACAGGATGGTGGTCGTGGCAAAACCGCCCGGCCAGTTCTGGCCAAAGAACAGCTTGCCGATCACATATCCGATCATCAGCAAAAACGTCCCTGTGCCAACCGTCAGACTGATCATCGAGGCAAGGCGCAAGGGCAGAAGCGAGTGGTTGATCAACCCGTCGACAGCAAGCGACAGCATGGCCCGAAACGGAAATTTCGACTCGCCAGCGGTGCGCGCATTGCGATCATATTCAAAGCCGATCTGGCGGAAACCCATCCCACTGATTAACCCGCGAACATAAGGAGAGCGATCATCGACCCGGCGCAGCTCGTCCAGAATACGCCGGTCAGTCAGCCGAAACTCGCCCGCATTTCTCGGCAAATCATCATTGCTGATCATGTCGATCAACGCATAAAAGCCGCGCCGCGCGGCAGCGACGATGGGGCCGTCCGGCAGGCTACGGCGAATGCCGTAAACCACGTGATATCCCTGCCGCCAGGTATCCAGCATCTGCGGGATCAGCTCGGGCGGGTCCTGCATGTCGCAATCCAGTTGGATCGAACAGGCCCCGTTTGCGGATCGATAGGCCGTCAGAACTGATGACTGATATCCCATATTGCGGGCAAACCGGATAACCCGGACACGGGGATCAGCAGCAGCAATATCCGACAGGATTTCAAATGTACGATCCGTGGAATGGTTGTCAGTGAAAATGATCTCGGGCTCATAAGAGGGCAGATCGTCAAACACCTTGGTCACACGTTCATAGGCCGTGCGAACGTTATCTTCTTCGTTCAAAGCGGGGATCAGGATTGAAACCAAAGTCACGCGTTCATCTCCGCTTGTTGTGACTGTTTTGTCCATTGAACCGTCCTTTCAAGGCCTTCACGCAAAGCGATTTTTGCCGACCAGCCATAACGTTCCGCCATCTGTGAAGGATCCGAAACCAACAATACCGGGTCATCCTTCGGCGGCGCAGAGGAAACCATATCCGAAGCTGCTCCGGTCAACACCTGCAACTCTCCTGCGACTGCGGCCATATCCGGAGCATCGCCAGTGACAACATTAATGACCGACCCCGCCTTGTCCGGCGCGTCAGCAATCAAAAGCAGCGCTTCGACTATGTCGTCAATATGTATCAGATCACGCCGATCATGTGGACGATGAAGGAAAACCGGGGCTTTCCGCAACAGGCGGCCAATGGCATGGGGTATGAAGAAATCTTCTGACTGTCCGGGACCATAGGTCAGCGCCAACCGAGCCGTAACAGCCTTGAACGGCAGCCGGGGCTGAGCCATTTCAATATAGTGCGTTCCGGCCACCAGAGACGCGCCATAGGAATTTCGCGGGTTCTCTCGCGAAGTTTCGACATAGGGCAGCTTGATATCACCATATTCCGCAATGGATCCGGTGCGCACAAACGCATTGGGCGGCTGATCACAGATGGCCAAAGCCGACAGGATCGCAACCAGCGTCGAGAGATTTTGCAAAATACTGGCATTCAGATCTGCCAGGTCATCAGTCTCGGCAAATTTTGTCTGCGCGGCGGTATGCAGAACTACCTCGGGTCGGAACGCATTCGCGACGCGTTTGATCGCGGCAACATCCGAATACCCATCGGTGAAAAAGCGGATTCCCGAAACACCTTGCAAACGGTCCAGAGAGGAACCCGGCCGCGTAAGCACAGCGACCTCATCGCCCCGGGCCAAACAGGCCCGAGCCAGATGAGAGCCGATGAATCCGCTGGCTCCGGTGATTAGTACGCGCGTCATTGTTTTCCCTTCAGGGAATAACTACTGGCATTGGCAAAGGCACGATGAACTTGCCGCCAGCGGCTTCGAAATCAGCCATCTGCTCGCGGATTTCGTCAAAGAAGTTCCAGGCCAAAACCAACAGGTAATCAGGTTTGCGTTCCATGACCGCTTCGGGGGCCAATACAGGAATAAGCTTGCCCGGCGAATACAGGCCCTGTTTCAACGTGTTCCGGTCAACCAAAAAATCCAGAGTTTCCGTGCCGATATCAAAGTAGTTCAACAGCGTGTTACCCTTAGCGGGCGCGCCGTAGCCAGCGATCGTTTTACCCGATGCCTTGAGGTCGGCCAGCATGGAAACAAGGCTGTCCTGCATCACGTGAACACGCTCGGCAAATGCTTCGTATGCCTCTTTGTTGGTCATACCCGCGGCATCTTCGTCAGCCAGCATATCAGCAACAATCGGCGCCGGGGTTTTGTTCAGCGCGGCGGGTTGCATGAACACGCGCATCGAACCGCCATGAACCGGCAGTTTTGTGACATCCACTACATCGAGCCCAACGGACTGGCCCAGTTTGACGACGGACAGAAGGCTCAGTTCAGAGACATGTTCGTGATAAACATTGTCGAACTCGTTGGTCTCGAGGATCATCTTGCCCCAAGGCACTTCGATGATGAAGACGCCGTCATCTGTCAACAGGTCCAGAACACCTTCGGTAAAGCCGTGCAGATCGTCTATATGGTTGAAGGTATTGGTCGTCGTGATGACGCTGGCCGGCCCTTCGGTTTCACGAATCTGCTGCGCGGTGGCGCGGTTGAAAAAGTCCACATGGACCCGAACGCCCCGTTCGCCGGCAATCTTGGCAAGGTTGGCCGCCGGGTCGATGCCCAATGTGCGCCCGCCCTGATCATTGGCATGGGACAGCATCAGACCGTCATTACAACCGATATCAATGATCAGCCCACCTTGCGCACGCTCTACCGCGACCGAGGCGAGTTCGGCGAAATGTGTATGCATTGTTGCCGCACCGGACGGGACATAAAGATAGTCCGTAAAGAAATCAGCAGGCACCTGATCTGCAACCTGGATCAAGCCACAATCCAGACAGGCCTGAGTATTCAGCGGGAAAGCCGGTTGCGGAACATCCTTTTGCTCGGGCCGTGCGAACATATTGGCGGGCGGGTGATCGCCCATCGGCAGCACAAGCATAAGGTTGGTAGACCGGCAGGTCCGGCAGGTCGTGCGAACAGACGTATTGATGCTTTGATCGTTCATCAGACCAGTGCTCCTTGGAATTTCAATGCAAATTCTTCAAATTTTGCATGCATATAATCGATTTGCGCTTGTATCAGACCATGGTGACAAGCCAGCAGGATACCCCCGCGCATAACCGCATCGGAATTGGGATAGCCCGCAGGATCTGCTCGGTATTCTACTTGCTTCATGGCAGGCTGACGCAGAATGTTTCCGGTAAAGACGGGCCGAGTTTGAATGTCCGAAGTCTCAAGGAATATCTGCATCTCGCGCCGTGTGAATGGGGCACCTTCGCGCAATGTCAGCGGGAAGGCCAGCCAACCGGTGCGCGAGTTCGGCAGTTGTTCAGGCAGGATGAACCAGTCTTCATAGCGGGCAAAAAAGGCGCGATGAGCAGCGAAGGCCTCTTCGCGCACGCGGATGTTGTTGTCCAGTTTGCTCAGCTGCACCAACCCGAATGCCGCGCTGATTTCCGAAGGTTCAACGTTATAGCCAAGATCCTCGAACAGAAATTTGGCATCATACTCGATCCCGTCCAGTTTGACGTTGAACCGGTTCTCGATGGCCTCGGATTCCACAAACAGCGAGGACGACCGCCCCCAGGACCTCAGCAAAAGCGCCTTGCGGCCAAGCTCTTCGTCATTCACGCACAACATGCCGCCATTCCCGGCGCCATTGATGACGTGGCTGCCGTAAAAGCTGGTGGTAGAGACGTCGGAATAGACGCCCGTGCTTGTACCGTCGATGGTCGCGCCCAGCGTGTCAGCGCTGTCTTCAATCACCTTCAGGCCATGCGCATCGGCCAGCTCGCGGATACGGCGCCAATCTGGCAGGTTTCCGATAAGTGACGGAATCATGACGGCAGATGTATTTGGCGTGATCATGCGTTCGATCGCGTCTACGTCGATATTATAGGTCCCGACCGCGGCATCCACAAATGTCGGGATCAGGCCCTGACGGACAAGCGGAGCAACCGTCGTGGCAAAAGTCAGGGCCGGAGTGATAACTTCGCTGCCCTTTGGCAAGTCCAGAATCTCGACCGCGAGATAGTTCGCCGATGACCCCGAGTTCACCATGATGCCGTGGCGTTTGGAAAACAAAGCAGCCACTTTTTCCTGCATCTCGCGCACTTTGGGGCCCATCTGGGTGGACGTTTTCAGAACTTCGACAACCGCGTCGATCTCTTCCTGGCCATGCACGGTTTGACCGTAATTCACTCGCATTATTCTTTTCTCCTCAATAACCCGCTATTGCGCGGCGACCGGAGCCCGGTCGAAATCCCGTGAAGACATCAGGTCACTGTAGAACCCGATCTGATTGTTTGTGATCCCACCCATCTCCGCACCGGCGGCATGGGCCTTGTACCAGTCTACTGTCAGGCGAACGGCTTCGGGCAATGTCAGTTGCGGACGCCAACCCAATCCCGTTTGCGCCTTAGTGCTGTCCAGTCGAAGAATACCTGCCTCATGCGGCGCAGCAGAGGTCTGTTCCGCCGACGCCATCGAAAACTGCGGGGCCTCTTCGCCCCAGGCATCCTGCATCAAGGTTGCCAACTGCCGGACATCCACCGTCCCCGACACATCAGGGCCAAAATTCCAGGCGCCAGCAAAGCTTTGCCCATCCCGATACATTCGCGCGGCCAAGGCCAGATAGCCCGACAGCGGTTCAAGAACATGCTGCCAGGGGCGCACGCTGAGCGGGTTGCGGATCACCACCGGTTCGCCCGCCTCGGATGCGCGGATCACGTCGGGGATAAGCCGATCTTCGCCCCAGTCGCCCCCTCCGAACACATTCCCGGCCCGGACTGTTGCCAGTTGCGGCCCATCCGCTGATGAAAAGAAGGAATGACCATAAGATTGCGCCACAAGTTCGGTACAGCCTTTCGAGGCGCTATACGGGTCCCTGCCGCCCATCGGATCGTTTTCGCGATAACCCCAGGTCCATTCCTTGTTGTCGTAACACTTGTCACTGGTGACAACGACCACCGCCTTCAGTGAGCGCATCCCCAAAGCGGCATCCAGAACATGGGCCGTTCCAGATACATTGGTCGCAAAGGTTTCGGCAGGATCCCTGTAAGACCGGCGCACCAAGGGTTGGGCGGCCATGTGGAACACGATTTCAGCGTCCACCCCTGACAGTGTATCCAGCACCGCCTGACGATTGCGGATATCCGCAATCCGGCTGTCGGTCAGCCCGTCAACAGAACAGGCATCAAAGAATGAATGCCCCTGTTCGGGAGGCAATGACAAGCCTGTCACCTCTGCCCCCAGACGCCTCAGCCATGCACAAATCCACCCGCCCTTGAATCCGGTATGCCCGGTCACAAGAACACGGCGGCCGGCAAAAACGCCATCAAACTGAGAATTGACCTGCCCGCTCACAGTTCACCTCATATCGCCAGAGCAGGGTAGCTCTTGCCCGAACCTTCGTTGAAATTAAGCCAGGGCGGCGTTTCACCTTCGCACAGACCGTCCAGCGTATTCCTGTCGCGCAGAGTGTCCATCGGATGCCAAAACCCATCGTGGCGATAGGCCATCAGCTCTCCGTCGCGGGCCATCTGGGTCAGCGGGGTCTGTTCCAGCGGCTCATTGTCATCAACCATATAGTCCAAGACGCCCGGCTCGAAGACGAAGAAGCCGCCATTGATCCAGGTTTCGCGATTGCGGACCTTTTCGGTGAAGGCGTCAACCCTGTCGCCCTTGAGCTCGATGTTACCAAACCGCGCCGGGGGCTGAACCGCAGTTACGGTCGCCAGCTTGCCGTGTGATTTGTGGAAATCAATCAGTGCATTGATGTCGATATTTCCTACGCCGTCCGAATAGGTGCACATGAACGGCTCATCAGGAGTCAGCCAATCCTTGAGCCGACGGATACGACCACTGGTCATGGTATGCGCACCGGTGTCTACCACTGACACATTCCACCCGCCCGGAGCAGAAGGGACCAGTTGCAATTCCCCAGTGTCCAGCGATACCGATATATTGTTGGCGATCAGGTGATAATTGGCAAAGAACTGCTTCAGCAGCAATGCTTTGTACCCGGCAGCCACAACAAAATCACGATGCCCGAAATGGCTGTAGATATCCATCACGCGTGCGATGATCGGACGCCCGCCCACTTCAACCATGGGCTTGGGAATGGAAACCGTTTCTTCGGCCAGACGCGAGCCTAGTCCACCAGCCAGAAGTACCGTTTTCATTGTCTATCCTTCCTTTATTCGATCAATAGAATTGATGGTCATGTGAATGGGCCCGCCCAGGAAAAATATAGGCAGGTTGAGTCGCGCAGGCACTGGTCATTGTTCAGCCCCTGCAGCTTTCAAGTATACCACACCTTGGCCGTAGCGGTTGTTCAGACCTGATAATTCGACCGGGCGGTAGTTGTTTGCCCGCGCATAGCTCAACAATGGGGCTTCCAGAACGGAATCGTATCCAAGCAGGAAAGCCGAAGGCGGGTTATCTGCAAACAGAGCCGGTAAGTCTTCGGCGCCTGCCATCACGTATTTGCCGGCAAGTTCCGGGTCCGTGAAGGGTGCAATTCGGTAAGCGAATGGCCCCGTTGCAAATTCTGGATAAACGCTCAGGCCCGCCTCAAGCGGATAGATCGGCAGCAAAGTCGCGACCGGACCATCAGGCAGTGCACTGCCTGCCACCGCATCCCGAAGGACAGCACCGGAACCGGCAAAACGGGCCGAGGTGAACTTCGAAGGTTCTGTCAGCGAGACCAGGCCCATCCCGATACGCGGGAGTCCCAGGATGACCATCAAGACAATACCTGCCGCAAGCACAGGCACTGCCTCGTGCCGCCGTGGCGGGTCAAGCCGACGAAACAGAACCGCGAGCAGTAGAGGCAGACAGACCAGAGGCTGGATATAATATTGCGGAAAACCGGGCGTTGGAACAAAAGCCATTGAGGCAGTCAGGATAATGATCGCCAGAACAACACCACCATGCCGCAGTTGCGAGGGCTGCATTTCGTCGACACGCGCACCACCACGCAGGATAATCCAAAGCACGGACAGAATGGCCATAACCATCACCAGGCCCACTCCGGCCACCCATGCCGAATGGGCCAGCATCAACTTGCCCGACAATCTCAGGGCCAGCCCCGGTTCTGTTGCGGCGTTGGCCTCCCAATAGGCGACATGTGGTCCGGTGTGAAACCCCAAGACATGCGCCAGAAAGACGCCCGGATCAGCGAGCAGGAAGGCAAACAGGGGCAAGGCCCCGCTCAGCCCTCCGATCAGCAGCGGCAGAACCACGGCTTTCAGTCGTCGTGCCATCGAAACATCCGCAGGCAACAAGAATGCGGCAAGAGCAATCGGCGGAATAAACAGTACCGCACTGACCTTCATCCCCGCCGCAATAGACAATGCGACACCCGATAGGACCAGCGTCAAAAATCGCGGCGCGGGCTTTGACGTCTCGATCAAAAACAGGCCAAGCCCGATGACCGCAAATGGCAGTGGCAACAGATTGTTGGTTGCGGCCATACCGGCACCGGTCAGAAACAGCTCGCATGTCACAATGCCGATAATTGAAAAGACAGCGAGAACCGGTGATCCCGACAAGCGCAGCGTTACCCAGCCAGTCGCCGCGATCAATCCAAGCCAGGCCAGAAACAGGCCGATCCGAGCGGACCCCAACAGGCCGAACTCATCGAACAGAATGCCGGACCCAAGGTAATACCACGCCGAATAAGGGACGTGATTGTAGAAGAAGTCCGAATAAAGCTCCCACTCTCCGAGCAAACGCGCCGGAGGGACGAACATCAGCTCATCCCGGCGCAGATCATAGGTCATCAGGCGGCCGAACAAACCGGCAATCAGCAACACAAGCCCCAGACCAGCGGTCACGACCCCAAGCATAGCACCCATGCGCGTACTTGACGGGGTGGCGCCCTTAAAGCTTGATATTCTCGCATCGCTCATCTCAGCCCCTCCGATCCATCGCCTGACCCCGGCCAAGCGCACGCGAAATCATGAGGTAAGACAATATGACAACGGGCCCCAATGCGACCGCCTGTGCCAGATAGGGATCAAGCCCAACCTGCATCAAACCGCGCAAAAGCAGCGCATTCACAAAATACAGCACGACATAAGACATCGCATAAAGCGGGAAACGGCGGTATCCCTGCACGCCAAAGACAAACCGGGCGTGGATACAAAAATTCCAGATCACACCCAAGATAAACTGAAGCAGAAGCGCAAGCTGTGGATGCATGCCCGCAAAAATCAAAAGGGCAAACACGCTATAGCCAAACGCCGTGTTGATCAGGCCGGCCCAGAGAAACCGTACCACCTGCGCACGTTCTTCTGACGGCGCGAAAGCCGAGCGTATATTAAGCCTCGCCATCAAATGTTGGCCCTTTCGGCGGAAATATTAAACACAGAAACCAAATTCGGCAAAATAACCGACACTAGAAAACAATTCTTAATCAGCTGCCAGCGGGCAACAGTTCTGGGTTTTCTCCTTCAGACTGACTGACTGCATTTGCTGCGTTTGTGCCAGCGCTTTTGAAAATGGGCTTGGACGAGAATTCCGAGATCGGAACTGGACGCAGGCCATTTGCACCATACCCTGGCACGAGCTCTTTCAGAAGGCGTTTGGCAGCCAGTTCGTCACCTTCTGCCGCAGCCTGTTCCAGTTTCCGGATCATGGCGCGCAGGCGGGCAACAGGAATGCCCTCGGGCCGTGCGGACCCGACGCCCGGAATGCCACATTCGTGGCGCTTCTCAGACGCATCAAACAATTCCTCGAACAGCTTTTCGCCTGGACGAATTCCAATGAATTCGATGTCGATATCCTCATAAGGCTTTAGCCCGGCAAGGCGGATCATCCGTTCGGCCAAATCCACGATCTTGACCGGCCGACCCATATCCAGAACGAATATCTCTCCGTGGCTGCTTTCCATTTTCAACCCGCTTGCGGCCGCAACCAGAGTCAGTTGCACGGCCTCACGGATGGTCATGAAGTACCGTTCCATCCGGGGATCGGTCACGGTCAGCGGACCACCGTTCGAGATTTGACGTTGAAACAGCGGGATCAGTGAGCCCGACGACCCCAAAACATTGCCAAACCGCACTGAGAAGAAACGGGTTTCTTCCTCGGTTCCGTTGGTTACACGGTCCTGTGCCTGAACGTAGAACTCAGCAACGCGCTTGGTTGCACCCATCACATTGGTGGTGTTTACAGCCTTGTCCGTGGAAACCTGTACCATCGCGATGGCACCATAGTTCCGGGCCGCATCCGCGACGTTACGGGTTCCGATCACATTGGTCAAAACGCCCTCGCAGGGATTCATCTCAACCATCGGAACATGCTTCAGGGCGGCGGCATTGAACACCAGCTCGGGGCGATGACGTTCAAAGATGTCATTCACACGCGACGCATTGCGAATGCTTGCGATATACATCCGCCGGGGAACATCTGGAAAGTTCTGCGACAAATCCATGTCGATGGAATAGGCGTTGAACTCGCAATGGTCGATCATCACCAGTTCCGCCGGATCGAAAGAGGCTATCTGACGTGCCAGTTCGCTACCGATCGAACCACCGGCACCGGTCACCAATACGCGGCGCCCACGGAACATCTCGCGCAACATCGAGCGTTCGACAGCTTTTTGTGGCCGCTCGAGAATTTCTTCCGGGTTGATAATACAACCGTTGGCCGCATCCTGGCCTTCTTCCCCAAGACCCGGCACGCGTGAGACAGCGATACCGTTGGATTCACACCAGCTGGTCAGCTTGCGGATGCCGTCACTTTCAAAATGCGTGATCGGTTCGGTCAGGAACAAGCGTCTGGGCAAATGATCCCAGGCTTTAAGCCGCTCGACCACGCGATCGGCATCCAGAAGAGATCCGATAATCTGAACATCGTGGAAATACAGCCCCATGGTATTGCGCGCATCGTCAATAATGCCCACCGGCTGATACTTGGAATGCGTATTCCTCAAAGACCTGACAAACAGATCACAACTTGCACCCGTGCCAACCAAAAGCACCGGAACCTTGTCCTGATGTTCGGCCATCAACCGCGCATTCTGGCGATTCAGCTCACGGCTACGGGCAACTACACGCAGGGCACTGAGCAGAAGGATCATCAAGCCAAGCTGAATAATGAAGGCCGCGAAGGGTACAGCCTTGGTCACTTCGAAAACTGCACTGGCAGCCATGAGGCACAGGACCAACATTGTCGATCCCCGCAGGATCAGACGAATGTCTCGCAATGACGTCGAGCGTGTGTGGCGCCGGTACATGCCCGCAAGCGGGAAAACCGCAAGTCCAATTAGGCTGGACAAGAGCATCAGCGGGAACATGGCTGGCGCCATCTGTTGCGCTACCGTTCCACCATTCGCAAGATTGATTGCCACTACGGCTGAGAAAGACGAAGCGACAATGTCTCCAAAGACTAATCGATGATTGGCACGCAACTCACTAACAATCTGCGTTTGCCAGCAATGAAAACCCGAAACCATTTACCTCACCCCTTTATCTCATCACCGGCTCAATTCCGGTCGAGAATTACTCGTACATCGTTACCCAACAGGATCCTGCAGCATCAAAACATTGCCACAGCTCCCAACTGATCACACACAGACCGCTTGCAGCTGTCCTATATAAACCAAAGGCTCGCGATCAAATGATCAACCGAAAGCCTTGTACCCGTATCTTTGTTTTGCCCCCTTCACTTGAGCTTGTCTCAATCGCCCAAGTTGAACACACTCACTTCACTCGTTAATAATAATAATTCGCGCAAGTAACAAAATTGTTCCTCTGGTTCGCCGGTTAGCGCAATTTCTTCAATCTCCTTCAACGCTAACATACGTTTCCGCGCCCTCAAAAGTAATTTCTTCACACTTCATTAACGAATTGCAGCGTTTCCTGAAGTACTCTTTGACAGATATTTTGCTGAGGGTTGCAGAATTTCCTCCCTGTTTCGGCTGACTTGAGCGCCGATTGACCTAGCGTAAACAAGAGAAATGCTAATCTCACGGGGAAAATTACAGTCATTTTCTCAATCCGATGAAATCTTCGGGGGCCGCTGTCCGGGTCTCAATATTGTCCAATCGATCCACAATAAGCCCCTATCGGGGCATTGTGAACCAAGACGCAACAAAGATGACAACTCCTTTCGGCCAATCCTCTAATGAGTCGCAGGCCGGTTTTCCTGACAAAGGCTTTGTGAACTTGGCGCATGCTTGGAAAAATTTCCGCATAGTCAGGGTGCCGGTCAGCTCTGCCGCTTGAATCGAGAATCAATTTGGGATCAACTCAGCCCAGACTTCGGATCAGTGCGCCGGAACTTGGATCCGGCCAGCAGGATGATCCGGAGAGATGTTGGTTCTTGGTTTGATATTCGTAGTTTTCAGCTACAGTTCTTGGGTTTGAATATGAACAGATTTCTCGAAATACTGTGTTGCCTGATCGCGGGCACGATCGCGCTGCCCTTTTTTCTGGCGGGTTGTGTGATTGTGCTGTTTTCGGTCGGGCGACCTTTGTTTTTTGGCCAACGGCGGGCAGGCTGCAACGGGCGCGTCTTTCGCATCTGGAAGCTGAGAACAATGTCCGACACACGCGATCAAAGCGGGGCTTTGCTGCCAGATTCGGAACGTCAGACAAAAACCACCAAGCTTCTGCGCCGCGTGAGGCTGGATGAGATGCCCCAGCTTGTGATCATCTTGCGCGGAGATATGGCCCTTGTTGGCCCCCGTCCCCTGCTTCCCGAAACCATCGAAGAGTTTGGAGACAATGGGCGGGTGCGCTGCACGGTTCGGCCCGGCCTGACAGGGTGGGCTCAGGTCAGCGGCAATACCGCGCTTTCAAATGACGAGAAGCTAAAGCTGGATCTATGGTATGTCGCGCACCGGTCACTGTCGCTTGATCTGAAGATATTGTTCGAAACCATTATGGTAGCCTTGGCCGGAGAGCATAAACGCCCTGACCGAATTCAGGCCGCAGACAACTGGCTGGACAGCCGAAAGGAGACACCTGCATGAAGACGGTATTTGTGGGGGCGGTCGAAGGATCGCATGTCGCCTTATCCGCCATATGTGCCCGAGGGTTTGTACCGGATTTGGTGGTGACACTACCGCCGGACTTGTCCCACCGGCACTCTGATTTTGCAGATCTCAAACCCACTGCAGATCGGTATGATATTCCTGTCCACTATACCGCCAAAAGTGACTCGGCCGGAACAATCAAAACCATTCAAGCCGTAAAACCTGATCTGATACTGGTCATCGGGTGGTCTCAGATTTGCGGGCCGGAATTTCGGGCCCAGGCAAAGATCGGATGCGTCGGGTTTCACCCATCCGCCCTGCCCCGTCTGCGCGGGCGCGGTGTGATCCCCTGGACTGTCATATTGGGCGAAACCGATGTAGGCGCGTCATTGTTCTGGCTGGGTGAAGGGGCCGATGACGGCCCGATTGCGGCGCAAGCTCGATATGCGGTCGATCCCAACACGGTAACAGCACGCGAGCTGTATGACCGGGCGCTTCAGGCCCTGACGCAGCTGCTGCCTCAGCTTCTGACGCAAATCTCTGAAGGCGATATCCCGGCGGCTCCGCAGCCAGAAACCGGGATCAGCCTTTGTGCGCGGCGGCGGCCCGAGGACGGGCTGATCGACTGGACCAGACCCGCGGCAGAGATTAACCGGTTGATACGCGCAGCCGGACCGCCCTATCCCGGCGCTTTCACCTACACTGCCTCCGGTGAGAAGCTGGTCCTGCTGGGTGTACAGAACACCGCCCTGCAGGGCTACTATATCGGCCTGCCTGGTCAGATACAGGCCATCGAAGGAAACCGGTTTACGGTCGCCTGTGGGGATGGGAAATGTCTGGACATCATAAACTGGACCGGCGCCGATGCGCCGCCCGAACTGCACTCAAAGCTCAGGAATTCCGAATGACAGCGCTGACACCTTTTGACGGACAGGACGGACCGGTACTTGTGGTTGCTCCGCACCCGGATGATGAAGTCCTTGGGGCTGGCGGCACCATCGCACGACTGGCAGATGCAGGTCGCGCAGTCCATATTGCGATTGTCACAACGGGTCGGTCGCCCCGGTTCAGCACGGAACAGATCGCCAATGTACAGGCCGAAGCCAGGGCCGCACATGAGCATCTTGGTGTGACGCATACGCATTGGTTGGATTTCCCTGCCGCTGAACTGGCTGAGCACCCCCATGGTGACCTGAACGCAGGTCTGGGAACACTGATCCGCGATCTCGACCCAAGTGTCATCCTGGCGCCGCATCCCGGCGACATCCATCTGGACCACCAGTTGAGTTTCCTTTCGACTTTGGTAGCAAGCCGACCTTATCAGGACAAATACCCGACGACGATCGCGGCCTATGAGACGCTGTCCGAGACAAATTGGAACGCGCCATATCTGACGCCGCCATTCGTACCGAACATGTTTGTGGACATTTCGGATACATTGGAGCGTAAACTGGAAGCATTCCAGTTATTTGCAAGCCAGGTCAAACAGCCGCCGCACGAGCGTTCGGTTCAGAGCTTGAAAGCGTTGGCAACTTTGCGTGGCGCGACGGTTCACCGGGCCGCGGCTGAGGGCTTTGTCTTGGTCAGGTCAGTTATCTGACTGACCTGGTCGCAAAATCGCCAAGCTGTGATCAGCGCATCCACGCTTCGGACCATAGTTGGAACATAAAGACCGTCCACAGCTGAGCACCCCAGTTGCGTTTGCCTGATTGGTGCTCGGCCCAGCATTTTTCCAGCGCTGCCTTGTCCACGAAACCCTCAAGCCCGTTCCCATCCAGAAGAATGCTGGAAACACGGGACTTTAGGGGCCCGCGCAACCAAGCGTTGAGTGGGATACCGAACCCGCGCTTTGGCCGGTCGTACAGCGATTGCGGAACCCGCTTTTTCAAAAGCTCCTGCAACGCCACCTTGCCAACCTTCCCGTCGCACCGAAGCGATGCCGAAGAGCGCCAGGCGGCGGTGACAACGCGGTAGTCCAACAACGGCGCGCGCATCTCAAGGCCCACCGACATCGAAGTGCGGTCGGCCTTCACCAGAATATCATCCGGCAAATAATAGAGCGAATCCAACAACATCATGCTGTCCAACTGGCTCAACCCTGCGGGCAAATCATGCGTTCCGATCTCATTGCCCAGCGGGATGCCGGACTTTCCAAGCATACCGGAGGACCAGATCGAAAACTGGGCCTGATAGCGGCACTGGAACTCTCGTCCCTGCAGAACCGGCGCAAGCTTGGCCAGACGGTCGGCGCTCAGATCATCGCGCATGCTGCGCGGGGCGAATGGCCTTAGGACTGGCAACAGAGCGGCAAGAACCGATTGCGGCGCCTGCGACAGGGCTTGAATTGCCAGGTCGGGCATCTTGCCCTTCAGGCGCTCAAAGGCCTGCATCCGAACATATCGGGCATAGCCACCAAACGACTCGTCACCGCCGTCGCCGGACATGACGACCTTAAGCTGCTGGCGCGCCAGTTGCGAAACCAGCAGGGTTGGTAGTTGCGACGGGTCGGCGAAAGGTTCGTCAAACACCTGCGGCAAGCCTTCGATGGCTTGAAACGCCATTTCCGGCGTCGCCGTCACCTCGTGGTAATCCGTCCCAAGATACTCGGCGATGGCTTTTGCATGGTCGGCTTCGTTGGTGTCTTCGTCCTCAAAGCGTACGGTAAAGCTGGGAACCTTCCTGCTGGATTGCTCTTGCATCATTGCAGTTATCAGCGACGAGTCGACGCCTCCGGACAGAAATGTCCCAACCGGCACATCCGCAACCATCCGTTCGCCCACCGCGCGCAGCAGTTCGGATTCGATTTCAGCTATGGCCGTTTCATCGTCAGGATAGGGGTTTGCGCGCGCCTCGGTGACTACGGCCTCGATATCCCAAAACCGCTCGATCCCTTGCAGAAGCGCATCCAACGAGGCCGGTGGGGTGTCAAGTTTGATCTCGACCATAGAGCCCGCAGGTAGTTTCAGGACATTTGGGTAAATCGTGCGCGGCGCAGGAATATATCCCAACCGAAGAAACGATCCCAAGGCTGCGCGGTCCACCTCTGCCGGTCCAAATTCCGGATGCGCGCGCAGTGACTTCAATTCGGACCCAAACAGAACGGTTTTCCCGGCCAGGCCCAGATAGAGAGGTTTTTTGCCAATCCGGTCGCGCGCCAATGTCACGCTCTGGGTTTTCCGGTCAAACACGGCAATGGCAAACATCCCGTGGACGCGGTCCAGTGTCTTGCGGATACCCCAAAGCTGCATCGCCGCCAGCAAAACTTCGGTATCGGACGTGCCCCTGAAGCTTATGCCCAGATCCTGCAATTCCTGACGCAGTTCCAGATAGCCATAGATCTCACCATTGAACACAATGGTGAACCGACCGTCTGCGGAATCCATCGGCTGGACCCCGGTTTCCGACAGATCAATAATGGCCAGACGCAGATGCCCCAGGGCCACACCCTGATCCGGGTCCACAAACAACCCGGTTCCATCCGGGCCACGGTGTTCAATCGATTGACACATCCTGCCAAGGACGGATGAGGCCTGAGACCGATCAACGGTGCCAAAGTTGATAAATCCGGTAATGCCACACATCGCTCAGATCCCCTTCTGTTCTGGCTGAGAGGCAATCTTATCGGGATCAAGACTGCCGCTCTCCAAAATGTTCCGATACTGCGCGGCAATGCGGTCAAGCTGGTAGGTACTGGCCACAATCGCCCGGGCTTTTTCTCTTTTTTCCAGATACTCTGGGGCCGACCAATTTGCGGCATGGACCAAAGCGTCTGCCAGCAATTCCGCGTTGCGGGGCGGTACGATCAATCCGCAGTTGCGAATGATCACCACTGCATCACCCACATCCGTCGACACAACGGGGTGGCCATAGCTCATCGCTTCGACAATGACATTCGGAAACCCTTCGGTTCGGGATGAAAGCACCAGCGCATCAATCCGTTTGTAGAATGCAGCCATATCATGCAGGTCGCCGCACAGCTCTACATTTTCGGCAGTCAGGTTATAGCGCGCCAGCAATGATTGTACTTCGGAGTTTTCAGGCGACATATTCTCTCCGGCCGCGATGATGCGCAGATCGGGGACTGACCGCAGCGCCAGGGACAGAGCCTGGAAAAGGGTTTCGTGATCCTTCTGTGGATGAAACCGCGCCGCAATCCCGAAAACCCTGGGCGGATCGTTCCGCACCAATTTCACTTGCGGCATGACCAGACCGTTCGGAATGACGCAAGACCGCGCAGCAGCAAACCCGTTCTTCGCGTGCTGATCCAATGCGCGTTGCGAGTTATAAATGATCCCTGCACACCTGCCCGACAAACGCCGACACAGGTCCACCGCAATCCGTGTGCTGCGCGTGAATGAGCTGGTATCGTCCAAAGCCTGCCGCACCGTCCAGTAAATTGGCACCTTACGACCTGATATCCAGCTGGCAATCAGCCCGATGACCATCGCATGATACATCCAGCACAGAACCGCCTGCGGTTTATACTGACGGATAAGACGCGATATCTGCAATATCGCGCGGGGCATGGACGACAGTGATCTGGCATTCAATCCGATCAGAACGGCGTTTGGATTTGCACATTGGCTTTTGATCCTGTCCGAAACCTCCGTCAGCGACACCACCAATACCCGATCCCCGGATTTGGCAACCAGCCGCGCCAGCATCGCCTGGGCCCCGCCCTGACCGGAAAAATCGGTGATGACATGCATGATCATCCGTTCAACACCCGAAACTCACTAACCTGATCCGGCGGCACATGCCGGGTCGGAACCTTCAGACACGCGCCCTAGATGCGGCGGTGTGAACTGCCTATGCACGCGCCTGATCTCCGATTTCGCGTACAAATTCGGCCAGACCGACAATGTCTTGATGCGACCAGGTCGGATCAACCAGAAAAGCAAGGCTGGTTTCACCAAGCTCTTTCGCCACCGGTAAGGGATCAACCGGGCCAACACCAAGGCGTGCGAACATCTCTTCTCTATATATTTCAGAACAACTGCCCGAGAACACGGGGAAACCCGCCGCAGAAATCTCAGCTATGATGCGATCCCTGCTCCAACCCGAGGCCAGATTCTCAGGTCTTATGAACGCATAAAACCGGTAATAGGCGTGTGTCAGCCCGGCAGGTGGAACAGGTACCCGAAACGCAGCGCATCCGGATAGAGCTTCCGCCAAAATCTCGGCATTTCTGGTTCTATGGGCGCGCCACCCGTCCAGTTTCGCCAGCTGAATGCGCCCGATGGCGGCCGAAAGCCCGGTCATCCGCAGATTGGTACCCGGCTGGCCACTATGTAGCCAGCGAAACCCCGGAGGGTGGCTCTTGTTAAACACGTGTTCATAGCTTTTACCGTGATCCTTATAGCTCCAGACCTTGGACCACAGCTCATCATCATTGGTGATCAGCATTCCGCCTTCGCCGCCGGTTGTGATGATTTTATCCTGACAGAAAGAATACGAGCCGCAGGTGCCAAAGGTTCCCACGTGCTGGTCACCGATCATGGCACCATGCGCCTGCGCACAGTCCTCGGTCACCCAGAGGTCGCGGCTGCGCGCCAGATCCATGAGACCCGCCATATCCGATGGCCACCCGGCCAGATGGACCGCGATAATCCCCACGGTTCTGTCGGTCAGAACCGGTGCAATCGTTTCTGCGGTGATGTTCTGGCTGTCACGATCCACATCTGCAAATACCGGCTTGCCACCGGCCAGAAGGATCGAACTGGCAGACGCGATAAAGCTACGCGGTGTGACAATAACCTCGTCTCCGGGTCGGATGTTCAACGCCAGCAGCGCGGCGTCCAGAGTGACCGTGCCATTCGCCATGGCGATCGCATGCTGCGCGCCGGTATAGGCGCTGTATTCACGTTCGAACTCTTTGACATCGGGGCCGGTCCAGGCATTCACGCAACCGGATCTTAGCACTGCGCTGACAGCATCAATTTCATCTTCTTCGAAGAATGGCCATTTGGGCATCAGCTGTTTCCCTTCAGATAAGCGGCCAGAGGATAGCCGATGGAAGATGGGCCAAGCCTATAATTGCTCAAATTTAGACAGCAGGATTTCCGGATCATTTCTTTACCTCGCGCCAAACCATCCGAGGAGGTCAGGCAAGCTCAACAATTAACAAATTTTTGGCGCTCAGCGCCTGAATTGGAAACAAACTCCGCAGGTTCGGAAATATCTTTTTGTGCCGCGGCAGGCGAAACCTGACCTGAATCGATTGCTTATGCAAGGTTCCAGGTCACTTAACAGCGTGATTTTTCAACAATCAGGCCGCAGACAGTCAGAGGTGAAAAATAGGCAACAATCGGCTTTGGTGACAGCGCCGTTGACAGCTTCGGCGACATGGATCAGCATCGCCTCAACCTTGGTTTTTAAAGTTTGAAATGTTTCTTTGATGAGTGATTTTCCCGACACCGCTTCCGGTGCCCAAGCCGTACCTGCCGAACGAGGTTCGACAACTGGCGGACGTCCAAAAGTTCTGTTTGTCGGCAATCTTACGACCTCTTTGACCAATTTTCGTTATGACCTGCTGAAAGAGCTTGCTGAACGCGCAGACGTACTTGCTTGCGCACCAGAAAACGATGCGGCGACCGAAGCAGCCCTTGCCGAGATCGGCGTGACATTTCGGCAAATCCCCATGGCGCGCGCGGGGTTAAATCCATTTCAGGATCTGTCCACCCTGTTCACACTGATCGGGATCTGCCGGGAAATACGGCCCGATATCGTCTTTGCCTATACGATGAAGCCGATCATCTTCAGCGGCCTTGCGGCGCGGTTGACCGGCGTTCGGCGGCGGTTCGCGATGTGTACCGGTTTAGGTTATGTATTTGCGGATGCCAAACTGACCCTGCGCCGAAAAGTGCTGAGAGCGGTGGCGACAGGCCTTTACCGCATCGGATTGAAAGGTGCCGACGAAGTTCTGGTTTACAACTCGGTCGACGCCGAGGAGTTTCGCAGCAGACGTTTGCTGGCACCTCAGGCCGCGCTGTCGATTGTGCCCGGTTCCGGTGTCAATCTCGCCAGATACGCAAAATCCCATCAGCCTACGGATCCACCCGTGTTTCTGATGATCGCACGTTTGCTGCGTGACAAGGGCGTGTTCGAATATGCCGAAGCCGCCCGGCAGCTTAGGGAACAATTCCCTGATGTGCGCTGTCAGCTTTTGGGTCCGCTGGATGACAACCCGGACTCGGTCAACGCACAGCAGCTCGAAGAATGGGGCCAGCTGGGGCATATCGAGTATCTAGGCGAAACCAAGGATGTTCGGCCATTTCTCAAGGAATGTTCGGTCTTCGTACTACCCACCGTCTATCGCGAGGGCATCCCCCGCGCCATTCTTGAGGCGATGTCGACCGGGCGCGCCGTCATTACGACCGATGCCCCGGGATGCGCCGATGCGGTCAGCGACGGGGAAAACGGGTTTATCGTCCCCAAACGCAATCCAGAGGGGCTGGCGGATGCGATGAGAAAATTCGTTGAAGACCGGAGCCTAATCGAATCCATGGGTCAGGCCGCGCGGGCGCGTGCCGAGCAAGAGTTTGACGTCGCGCGGATCAACACGATCCTGCTACGGAAAATGGGGCTGATCGACAGCGATACCACGCTGCCCTCGACTGCCACCGACTGATCCACACCCATTCTAAGCTGACGTCTAATCCGAGAAACTGCGCCACCCGCGGCTGAGACCCGGATCAATCGCATCAAGCTCGGCAACGTCTGGCCTGTAGAAATCGGCCATTTTCTGCGCCAAAGCATCGGGCAATTCAGGGTATTCCACCTGCCGCGCCACCGCTCTGCGAATGGCCTTTAACGGCCCCGTATGCCGGATCGGGTCAAGCAACGGTCGAAGCGGCGCCAGAACCCGCCTCAGAGGCAAGGGCACGATTGGCGTATTTTTGTTTTTGACCCGCTCTTCTAGTGGCGGCTCCACGACGCCGGAATAACCGATGTGATCGGCAACACGGCGCAAGGTTTCCACCGGTTGCGAGACGGTATTTTCATAGGCCAGTAACAAAATCTGATCGGTCGGAAACAGATCGTAAAAGCGGCGCAGGTGATAGCCATATCTGCCGTTGTGCAAGAACCTTTCATCACCGGCTTTGTCGGGGTCCAGATACCGATGAATGTCGTCCCCGACAGTGCCCCGGCGATACAGCATACAGTAATCGGAATAAGCCCTGCGAACCGGATCGCGCATCTGCAGGATCAACCTGACATCAGGATGATCCTGGGCGATCCTTTTGGCGGCCTCTGGATGTGTCAGGTAGGTATTGCACTTTTCACCCACGATACTCTGGCCCGAATATCCTTCGTATTGATCGCGATACCAGGCCGCCCCCCGGTCATAATGATCCGAGAAATAGTGCAGCTCGGGGTCCGGCATGAAAATCTGCGGTGTCGCGGTCAAAGAATTCTGCAACCAGGTGGTCGCACATTTTGCAGCACCAAAAATCAGGAAATCTATTTTTCGCTCGTTCGCCAAACCCATTTTACCCTCTAAACCCTACAATTCGCATCGGGATCACGATACCAATTCCCGGTACACGTCGGACACTTCGGCCACGTGTTTATCCAACCCAAAATTATCCTGCACATATTGGTAAGCCGCCTGTGTTACCTGCTGTCTCAGGCTCGGGTCCTCAATCAGAGAGACGACCGGCTCAACAAAGGCCTCGGGGTCCTGCGGATCTACCAGAAAACCGGTTTTGCCATGATCGATTGCCTCGACATTGCCGCCGTGCCGTGTGGCCACAACGGGCAGCCCAAGGTGCATGGCCTCGATCAAGGTGCGTCCAAATGGCTCGTTCAAGGCCGGCACAAGGGTGGCATCCATGGCGACCATGCACTTTTCAACATCCTGCCGAAAACCCATCATATGAATCTGCGCGCCCATCCCCTGTTCTCGGGCCACGTCCATGGAGCCTGAGTCCAACCCGTCATCGGGATTGAGTACTTTGCCAAACAGCAGGCCATGTACCGGCCTGTCCCCAAACTGTTTCTGAATGGCCACAAGGCTTTGGACAAAATGAACCGGCCGTTTTCGCGGTTCCAGATGGCCAAAATATCCCAGAAGAACTGCATTTTCCGGCGCACCAATTTCGTTCAGGATCATCCGACGCGCCGCGTCTGGATCCGGGCGCTGAATGCTCAGGTCGAAGGGGCTGCGGATGACTTGAAACTTTTTGTCAACCGAGCGTATCGGACGCGAGGGTTTCGAAAAATACGACACGCTTAGGATACGGTTCGAAAACACCGGCGCGACATAGTTAACGCCTACCGCGCGCGGATCCTGCCTGTGGTGCCAGATATGCTTGATCCCCAACCGTCTGGCCGGAAACACCCAATTCACATGCAATCGGCCCTCATTTGTGTGGACGATATCTGGCTTTTTGTCCCGCAAAAACCGGACGAGCTGGCCGTAGGTCCGGGTCCAGTATTCCGGAAAGCCAACATCTGCATCCGTTTTGTTGTTTGGAGGGCCCATAAGCCTGGGGCCCTGCAAAACTTCGACATTCAGACCCAGCGATTGTGCATACTGCCCGACTGACCCCGCTTCGTTGTGGCAAAGGACCAATGGTTCAAACTGATCCCGGTCCAGACAGGACGCAAGTTTGAGCGCGGAAACATGACTGCCGCCCAGATCTGCCCAACCTGCAAAGGGAAATAAAACGCGTATCTTTTTCATTCTGGCCTGCCGCCTTTTTGGCTCAGCGCCGGACATCAGGACCGCGCGCTGAACCATAAATCATTGAACTGAAATCTATTGTGTTTGCGTGACGAAGGTTCGAGAAACCGAAAGCGTATCCCCGGGGGACAAGACAGTGTCACCCGAAATCGCCGTTGCGGCTCCTCCGGCCGCGCGGGTGACTGAGTATTCGATCACGATCTCTTCGACCGCATCAACCTCTTCAACAACGCCAAGCGCTGCCAGCTCGGCCTGCAGGATTTTCGCGGTGCCCAGCCGGGTCTGCAAATCCTCGAGTTCGATCTGCACCAGATTCAGCCGCACCAGCGCATTCGAGCGCGCGGTATCAAGCAACTCCAGCTCATCGCGTTGCGCGCGGTTCAGCTGTTGCCGGGCCAAGCCCAGAGCGATCTCGATATCCACACTTTTGCTTTCCAGATCGTTCAACGAGTTGGACAGAGATGACACGCGCGAACTGACCGTAAGGCCCTTTTTCTGTAGTGCCAGAGCATCATCCAGATCATTGCGCGTGATCGCGATCTGATTTGCCCGCAATTCCAGCTGCCGTTCGAGGCTATCGATCTGATCTTTGAGGGTTTCCTGTAATTGGATGATGCGTTCACCCTGCCCTTCCCGGGCCTGTTGATCCGCTTGCAGAATCTCCCCCTGCAGACCTTGTGGGGGTTCAATTTTGGCATCACCGCCGTCCGGAGACAGTGTTGACAGATCAGCCAGCAGTCGGCGTTGTTCGGCTTGCAAAGCTTCAATCTGTTCATTGTACAACTGAACTTCACCCTGAACCCGCAATCCGGTAAAGTTCGTTCCTACGTCATTTTGCAAAGGCAACCGGTATTCCCCGCCCGCAAGCGCCATCGCCTGCTGCGCGGTCAGTTGTGGCCGATAAGGGTACGAGCCTGGAATCTGGACATCCCCCAATATGTATACAGGCAGATGGCCGATGACTTCGATCGCCAGATGAGGCGGTTCTGCCATCCCCACGCGAGTGCGCATCTGAGTTTCCAGCAGCAGTACCAGTTCTTCGGTCGTTCGCCCTTCAGCATGAACCTGACCGGCCAGAGGCACCATCAGCATCCCTCCCGAAGAAAGCGCATATTCACCGGAAACGCCTTGCCAGTTCACAAAAGACGCAACCACCGGATCCCAACGCATCGCACGCAAATTGATCTTGTCCTGCGGTGCCAGAACATATTCCTCGGCCTGAAGCGCACCGATAAAACAAGCCGAAGCCGCGATCACAGAAAGCATCAGTTTTTGCAATAATTTCACGACAATCTCCTAAGTGTATTCGTTGGTCCTAACACCGGCAGGCGCGACACGCTAAGCGCAATGGCAAGGACAAAGGGTACGTTCCAGAACCGGGCATAAAAGGTCGTCGCCCCGGCAAGCAGCACGACATACATCAGCATGGCAACGATGGTCAGTGCCCCGACCGATGGCGAGCGGCCGACAGAAATGGCCATCCAGGCCAAGTATATGCTGGCCAAAATAAAGCCGACCATACCGAGCAGAGAAATCAAGCCACCTTCGGACAGAGTCAGCAAATAGGCCGAATGAACCACGATTCCCTGTTCGCTGGCCAGGCTGTACTGGTTTGCACCCAGCCCGATCAACAAAGTGCCACGGGATACCTCGAAGGCCTCTTGCAGCAGGAATAGCCGGTCAGAGAACGTGCCCGCCTGGCTAATGTCACCTGCAAGAACGGCATTCAGAACTCGTTCGCGAAAGACCTCGGGCAAGAAAAGCTCACCAAAGTTCAGGACCACCAAAACCGCAATCAACGTGCTGGCGATCAGGATCACAACATGACGCGGGGACCCGCTGCTGAGGATAATGGCGACAGTCCCCACTATGGTCACGATCAGACCAGAATTCGAACCGGTCAGAATGACGCCGTAAAACAGGATTGGCAGCACGATCAGCCCCCAGATGCGGCTGCTTTGCTTCTGCAGGATCAGGCTAAGCAGGAAAACGATGGCCATCGCCAGCATGAGCGCGCATTCATTTGCCCGCTCGACCAGCGAAAGCATGCGACCATTGGCGGATACAAACCGGTGTGTCGGGTCTTCCATGAAGTTGATTGCATAGATGCCAAACAGCACAACAATGCCCATTCCAATAATAAATGCCTTCATCAGCAGGACGATCTGATCAAAGCTTCGATTGCCGATCAGGATTGGCAGCACGATCAACGAAAAGAAGTACTGAACAAACACAGTCAGCAGCTCGGTCGGATCTCCGTTGATCAACGAACCTACGGTCAGGCCCCCTGTGAAAAACAGGAACGAACTGTACCAGAACCCGCTTGCGGGACCGAATATCTTAACCGGCAGCTGGCCAGTTGCCAGCATGACAAACCCAGCCAGCACAAAGAAGAAATCCGAGAGGGTGAAATAGACGAAATCCACTCTGAGATAGTTCATCGGCGCCAGGGCTACAGCCGCCATCAGGAAATAGAGAGCTGCCATGTCTACGCTTGGCAAATAGCCGATTCCATTGGTCGGCTTGCCAAAGGAAACTGATTGGACCGATGCAGGTCTCATGGGCGCACCTGCTCCTTTCCGTGTAATGCAGGGTTCAGCAATGTACGCCGCAAGTGTAACACACACAGCCCTAACCAAACGGAATTACACAGCATATGCGCCACTGCGGCACCGACCACGCCCAAAACAGAAACCATCGGTGCAATGAGGATCAGAAACAAAATAGTGTTCAACAAACCGATCCGAACCAAGGCCCGGTCTTGCCCCAGACTCAGCAGTGCAGGGTTCAGCAGTATCCCACCAAGATAAATACCTACCGCGATTGCCTGCACGCGCACGACCGGTACTGCAGGGGCATAATCCACACCAAAAATCGCAGTAACGATCGGTTCCAGCATCAAGATCACTGGAATCAAGACAAGGGCAATTACCCCCCAGAACCCGGCGCTGAGACCCGTTAGCATTTTTTGCAAACGGTCAAATTCATTTCGGGCGGCAAACCGGGTGAACTCGGGATAGATCGCCTGGCTTAGCGGTCGTCCAAGACGCAGTGCAGCTTCGCCGCACCGTTTCGCGATATGGTAATATCCCACCATCGTCGGTGAAATCAGAACACCCAATATGATCACGTCCAGGCGCTGCGTGGTCTGACGCAGGATGACAGAGAGATTGCTGTTCCAAACAAAGCGCAGAAACCCGGAATTTTCACCCAGAGTTTGTTTTATTCCAAGCATCGGACGGCCATAGCCATTCCGCGACATTTCTCGCAGCCCCGCGGCAAAGGCCAGAACGCCGTCTAAAAGGCTGACAGCAACAAATATCGCGACAAAGCCAGGCAGCCCAAACCCCAGTTGCCAGGCAATCACCCCCAGCACCATCCGCACAGACGCTGCGAAAATATCCAGTTTGGCCAACAGATCGAACCGGTCGAAGGACCGCAACAAAGCCAACCCGGTTGGCCTCAGCGAAACCAGAATTCCCAGCGATGCGACCGGCAGCACCCATGCAAGATCCTGATCCAGCCCCAGCCATCCGGCGATGATCGGTGCGAATGCGATCGCAGCGCCGGCGGCCAATACGCCCCCAACCACGTCAATCAGGACCGACAGCCCGACAAGTCGGCGAAATCGTTCGCGGTCTTCTTCCTCCAGCGCAGTGCTTCCATATCTAATCACCGCCTGCCAGGGCTCAAGATGAAGGAATCGGGAAACGATCCGCGCATAGGCCTCTCCTATTGCCATTACCCCCAAGCCTGCGGCCCCAAGTGCGCGGGCGGCCACCGGCAGAAACACAAGGCCCAGCAAAGCGACTGCTATCTGAGAGGAAAAGATCCATTTCAGATTGCGCAGTAAACGCCGAAGCACAGCAGTCGGGATTGAGGTTGCGCCGGGCTGAGAGGTCATGTCTGACCCACCCGCCCGCCGCACAAACGACCGGCCAATTCCACCCCTTGGCGGCTGCCGGTCATTGGACCACGCCGCAAAAGCGTCGCGGGCGCTGTGCCCTCATATTCGCAAATAAAAACCAATACCCAATCACCAATCTAACAAATCCTACAAGGGTCTGCGAACCGTAATCAGCTGCTTTTCCCAGGCTCATCCGAGTAATGATATGTATAGGCACCATACCCATATTGCCTTTGCTTCCGCATGTTCACACCATTCATGATCGTACCGGAAATCTTGATATTGCTCATCCGCAGCTTTTCGATTGCATCCTTGAGAATTTTTTCGGTGGTCTGCCCCCAGCGCACCACCAAGAACGTACCGTCGACAAGCGGCCCAAGTCGGATCGTGTCATCAATGACCAATGTCGGCGGCGTATCGACCAACACAAGATCGTACTGATTGCGCAACATGCGCCCGTATTCGCCAAGTTGCTGCATCAACTGTTTGCGGGATATTTTTGGACGCAGGTTCAGACTGATCGACGAAACCCCCGGTACCCGTTCGCCATCGACATAAATCTGGCTGGGTTGCACGGCACCGCTCAGCGCGTCCTCGATTTCGACCGGGGCCGCCCCGTTAAGACCCAGTGTTTTTGAGGCACGGCAACGGTGGTTATCCATATCCAACAATAGAACGCGCATCCCATCTGTACCCGCCACTAGGGCCAGCGAAACCGCAACCACGGTCTTGCCTTCTCCAGGAACACCAGAGGTAACCATGACGATGCTGCCGTCATCATTTGTGTTAAACCACATCGTCAAAACACTACGCAGCGCCTCTACATACGGCGAGCGGCCCTGATCACGGATAAAGCGCAACAACTCCTGCTGACCATCCGTGTCCGAATCCATCACCGTATCCGGCAGGAAACCCAGATTGGTCAGATCGGTTTGCTGTTCGATCTGGTTTTCGTTGACGATCCGCGTGTTGCTGCCCTCCATCAACAGGGCGATCACAAATGCCAGAGAGAACCCGACAATCGCGCTGACTGCGACGGCGACTTTGGTATTCGGCCAGAATGCCGAAGTCGGCGCATGAGCAACCGAAACCTGCTGAACCGCCTGGCCAAGAAACTGTTGCTGGGTTTCGAAATCATTCAGCTTTTCAATCGTCGTCTGATACCGGATCCGAAGAAGCTCTAGCGCGCGTTCCATCCGCAGCAATGCAATTTCCGAACCGGTCCGGCTGCGCAATGCCTGTTCAACAACGGCAATCTGGTCAGCAATTTTGTCGACCTCTTCGCTGCTGGCTCCGTTGATCTCATGCACATCTTTTTGCGAGTTCAGCCGCGCAAGTTCCGACCGAAGCCTACCCGGCACGGATTCATCCGCCAGATTTTCTTCAAGAATAAAGGCCGCCATCTGAAGTTCGTCACGGGTCAGTTCGTCACCCAGCTCATTTACGCGGTCCTTAAGAAAAGAAATGGAAGATGAAAGTCCCTGCTGCCGCCGCTGCTGCAGGCGAAGGATAAAGGTTTCTGCAACTGTATTGGCAATATCGGCTGCCAGCTGCGGGTCTTCGGCTGTTGAGATGATCTCAATCGCAAGGCTCTCTCCTTGCCGAAGTACGTTATATGTCGACAGTGTATTGTCGATTACACGATTGCGGATAACGGATGTGGATTGCGGGTTTGCGGGATTTTGTGCCCCGGCAAAAGCCTCATTCTCGAACAGGTCCAGCGCTAGGGCGACCTCTGCCGCAAACTCCCGTGACCGCAGGATGTCGATCTCGGTTTCAATTAGGGTGCGGGTCAGTTCATAGGATTCAAGTTCGACACTGTCGGCGCGGACGCGCATATCCAGAGATGTGAGAACGATTTCGGCGCGGGATTTGTATCTTGGGTCCAGTTGATTGACGACCATAAACGTGCCGACGATCACAGCTGCGGTCACTCCGAGGATCAACTTCAGATGACGGTAAATCATCCGCCATATGCCATCCAGACGCTGCTGGCCAAATTGGTTTGCGATATGGTTTTGATCCATTCTCTATCGTCCCTTGTAGCGACCAAGATCACCGTCGCCTGAAATACAAATCTTTGATGCTGCGCCCATGTTCGAACGAATTCTTATCCTATTGATTGGACAGCTTGGCCATTTTTCCGAGTTTTCTTGTCGTTATTTGCTCAATGTTTCCACACAAGAGACAATAGGCCGGAATCCTTGCTGTTGCAGAAGCTAAGAGGCGGCGTCTTTCAAAGTTTTGCAGACCTGATTCATACGACAAAGTACTTAACCTCCAAAAGTGCGGCGACACCGCAAGCGCGCCAATATTACTAGTTAAACCTGTAAAACGTGTTTCCTGCGACAAAGCCGTCCAGCTTTGCCGATCTTGCATAGTGATGCAGATCACTGGTTTTGTTTATGAACCCCGCTCCGCGAAAGTTCAGTGATGTATTGCACAATACACCCGTGCCCGACGCCGACTTGAATGCGTTCAGCAGGTCGTAAAAGAAAGCATTCTGATCCCGGCGGACTGTTTGGACCCTTGCTGTCCCGTCTACATGCGTGATCGCGGCCAGGTTCTGATTGGTCACCTTCTGCAGATGCAACATATAGGGCGCGGAGTTTTCCCATTCAAAATGTTGGCTGACATCTTCCTCAAGGCAAGACGGTGCCACGGGGCTTGTATCCGGGCGGTTTTTAGCCCTGTTCAGGCGCACGCGGGTTTCGGCCCAGAACGGGGCCGCCAGAATCGAGCGGTTGCCCAATGCGCGCGGACCGATTTCACAGTTCCCTCTGGCCCAACCGATGAGCTCACCGGACATCAACGCATCCGCGACATCGTTCAGACGCAGCTCGCTGACCCGCATGCCGCTACTGTCGATTTTATCATCCACAAAGGACTGTCCGGAATAAACCGTCCAATCCAGCTTTGCCTGGCCCGTATAGTGGCGCATGGCATCAACCGCAGTTCCTATGGCGCAGCCGGAATCACTGCTGCAAGGTGGTACAAATACATCTCGGAACAAGCCGCAATTCTGCCACTTGGTGTTCCAATCGCAGTTCAATCCACATCCGCCGGCAATCACCAGCGGATAACCCTCTGTCAGGTTCTGTTCGGCAAAGGCAAGGAACCGTGAAAAAATCGCATCCGAGAGTTTCTGTGCAAGATTACTGAACTGCTGGCTGTGCATTCCGACATTGAAAAACGGGGAATCGGTCAACCGATCCTTGCGCAGAATTTCGGCCAATGGTTGATCTGACAAAAGATAATCTATCAGCGCATGTTCATCCGCGTCATGTGAACCGGGCTCTGCATAGGCACATGCCGCCATCATCCTCCCGGGATCCTCACGCCGTTGTTCACGCGAAAGCACGGGATAATCGGGATCAACCAGTGCGCTCAGGAATGAATATCGGGCACCTGGCCCGGTCATCACCCGACCAACATGAGACAGCTTTAGATCTTCATCAATCTTGTAGAAATCGCCAAGCGTGTCTTCCCAAACCAACACATAACAAGGTTCACCCTGACGAAACGGAGACATCCCATAAGCGCCCCAGATATGTGCCCTTTCATGGGTCGATGAGAAATAGTCGATCTCTTTGCCAAAAAACGTTCGTTTCCCCACGGTCTGAGCATCTTCGCCAATGCCGAAATACCCTGCCCCCGAGGTCGTCACATGTTGTGTTCCGGTCGTTGACCAGCCGCTAAGGGCCAGGATATCAGGCAAGTCCCGGAACCACAGGCCAGAGTCGATAAATGTATCCGGTGTGACTGACGTATTGCGGGGAAAACTGTCTTTCTCGGATTCATAGGAAAACAGCAGGTTACCGTTTTGGGCATCAATACCCGCAACCGTACCGTCATGCCCCGACTTGAATGACAAAATCTTCATTTCACACCTCTTTACCGCGCTTGTTGCGCGGTCCTGGCAAAACACACCAATTCGTTACTGTTCTATCAAATTGCGTTGACGCAGCCCCTCTGTAATTGCCCGAGCGGCCAGTTCTGCGCCTGCTTCGTTGAAATGAGAATCCGGCGCATAATACGATGCCGGATCCTCTTGCATTTCGATAACATCCGTTAAGTCTATCACGTCCAGCCCGGCCTGCGCAGCCGCATCTTTCACCAATACTCGCAGCGGGTCGTGGATAAAGGGCTGGGCGACCAGACCCATATAGCGGCTGACCGTCGGCACATACACAATGGCAATCTCACCATCCCATTCTGATGTAATCTGTTTTGCCCGCATCAGAACATCGGTAAATACCGGATTTTCATCAGTTGCCTTGGGATAGTGAATCCCAAGGATCTCGGCCGTTTTCTGCAATGCCAGAAAGTTTCTGAACACCCGTTGCGCCCGCAGGTAATCGCCCCAGGATAAAGTGGTCTCTGCCCACCATCCGGATATCACCGGTGCGGTTAATTCCGACTGGTCCGGATGCTCGATTGGGCCAAAATCTACAGCCGGGTCTAGTGCTGCGCTCAACCATGGCTTTTCAAGCTCTCGTTCCAGATTGCGCCAGTCATTGCCCGCAAAGAAAGAGAACAGCGTGAGGTCGGGCTGGAACTCTGGCCCGTACCGGCCCAAAATCGCCAGCTGATACAGCGGGCCAATGCCCCTGTGGCCGGTGTTAAGCAGGTTCGGCATGCCCTGACGCAGCTTATCCGCCAGATGCTCACCCTCTCTCAGGCAGAACCCCTCGGAAAACGAGTCACCCAGCAGCATCACACTCACATCGTTTTCATAGACCGATGGTGGATTGCGAAACCCCAGACGATCCGGCGTGTAGGTCACCGGCTCGCCCAACACCGAGCACAATAGCATCTTGTCATCCGGCATGGGGGCCAGATACGCAGATTCGAGCAGTTGTGTATCCAGCGCATCGTTTACATGTTTCATTGTCCTGCCCGGAGGCAAGTTTTCCTTGTATTCTTCGACGCTTACCTCATCGCCGACAAACCCGACTAGCCCTAGGCGTCCGGGGATTATTTTGATGGTCAGATAGGCCTCAAATGCAAACAGAGCCGCCAAAAGCGATACCGCGCTCAAACCAACAGTCAGCCTGGCTTCGTTCGACAAGAAGACCGCGCACAAGGCCAGCACCAGCCCAATCGCGCCCGGGGCCAGAATGTACCGGATCAGCCGCGCGGTTCCATTGGCAAATTCCGCTGAATTCATCAGCGCGTATGCGACGACCCCAAAGAAATAGAGAGCGGCGCCCAGACATAGGATTGACCCGAAACGCGAACTGCGGGTTTTTTCAGTCATTCCATCTGGTCCCTTTCGACCGATATCGACATTTGCCGTCATTAACGGCGAAACCGGGCGAATTCAGTTGAACCGATTTGCGTATCATCGGCAAGCTTTTCTGCGGCGGCCTGAAAAGCGCAGGAAGCAGACGCATCGCCTGACCCTCTGGAATATGAAAAACGCTCAAAAACAACAGGATAAATACACACAGCACACAACACTCGAATACAAAACAAAAACCAGATTTTTTTACCACCGTTATGCCGAAAAGCAAATCACCCGCTCTTTCAACGCCTAGTGGGCGCACGGCGCTATCACATTGCGCGCATAATCCGTCCTTGTACGGCCTATTGTTCCCGAATTCAGTACGGCGACATAGTCCTTTCCGTCGCCGGAGGACAATGAATTTGGCGGGTGTATCGTCAGCGGCACAGCAGACGGATGAATATACGGGAAACCCCTAATATCCAGCCAGCAGGGTTTTGTTACAGTTAACGCAACTACACCGGAGAGGTTTCGGCCTCCCCACTCGCTCAAAAAGGGACTGACTTTGGGGGTCGGTCCCTTTTTAATTTTCACGCCAGGTTCAGAACCCTGCCCAAATCAGGACAGGGCATCTGGATTACCCGTCAATGATACCATTGAGTGTCGCGCTCGGGCGCATGACTGCTGCAGTCTTGGTCGGGTTGGTGTGATAGTAACCACCCAGATCTGCCGCTGCCCCTTGTGCGTTGGCCAGTTCGGATAGGATCTGCTGTTCTTTCGCGGCCAACTCTGCAGCAATCGGCGCGAACTCGGCGGCCAGATCAGCATCATCGGATTGCGCGGCCAGCGCCTCGGCCCAATAGCGCGCGAACCAGTAGTGGCTGTCTCGGTTATCCGGCTGCCCGACTTTGCGGCTGGGCGACTTGTTGTTGTCCAGAATACCCTGCGTTGCGGCCTCGGCAGCGGCGCCAAGAACTCCGGCTTTGGCGTTGCCTTTGCTGTCGGCCAGGAAATTCAAAGACTCGCCAAGCGCGCAGAACTCACCCATCGAGTCCCAGCGCAGGTGGTTTTCCTCGACCAGTTGCTGCACGTGTTTCGGGGCAGACCCACCCGCACCGGTTTCGAACAATCCACCGCCCTGCATCAGCTTGACGATCGACAGCATCTTGGCCGAGGTGCCCAACTCAAGGATCGGGAACAGGTCCGTCAGATAGTCACGCAGCACGTTGCCGGTGATGGCGATGCTGTCGTTACCGGCCGTGATGGTCTCCAACGACTGGTGGGTCGCCTCACGCGGTGCCAGGATTTGGAACTTGTCCGCCACGCCAGCAGCTTCCAGTGTTGGTTGGACGGATTTGATCAGTTCGGCATCATGGGCACGGTTTGCGTCCAGCCAGAAGATCGCCTCGGATCCGGTCAGACGCTGACGGTCCAGCGCCAGTTGAATCCAATTCTCGATCGGAGCCTTCTTCACGGTGCAGGCACGCCAGATGTCGCCCTTTTCAACCGTATGCTCGTGCAGTGTCTCGCCATTTGCCAGAACGATACGAATGGTTCCATTCGCAGGCGCCTGGAATGTTGTCGGGTGGCTGCCGTATTCTTCGGCTTTCTGAGCCATCAGACCCACATTGGCCACAGCTCCGACGGTGGCTGGGTTCAGCGCGCCATTGGCTTTGAAGAATTTGACGGATTCATCATAAATAGACGCATAGCAGCGGTCGGGGATCACACAGTTGGTGTCACCCTTGGACCCGGTTTCGTCCCAACCCTTGCCACCAGCACGGATCACGGCAGGCATCGAGGCGTCGATGATCACATCAGACGGCACGTGCAGGTTGGTGATACCCTTGTCGCTGTCAACCATATACATGGACGGGCGGTCGCCCTTGATCGCGTCAATGGCGGTCATGATATCGGCGTTGCCTGCAACCCGCTCCAGCAGATCGCCCAGACCCGAGTTCGGGTTCACACCCAGCGCATCCAATTCAGCGCCATAGGCCTCGAATACCGGGGCAAGCCACGCCTTGACCGCATAGCCGAAGATGATCGGGTCGCTGACCTTCATCATTGTGGCCTTCAGGTGAAGCGAGAACATGGTGCCGTCTTTTTTGGTGTCTTCGATGGCCTCGGCCAGGAAAGACGACAGCGCATTGACGGACATGAAGGTCGCATCGGCAACGGTGCCCTCGGCCAGCGGCCAACCGTCTTTCAGAACCGTAGTACTGCCGTCTTGTCCGACAAATTCGATTTTGGCGTCACCGGCTTGCGCCGCAGTAATGGTGGCCGATTTCTCGTTCGCGTAGAAATCATTGCCGGACATGGACGAGACTTTAGTCTTGCTGTCAGCGGCCCATGTACCCATCGAATGCGGGTTCTTCTGGGCATAATTCTTGACGGCGCGCGCGGCGCGACGGTCGCTGTTACCTTCGCGCAGAACCGGGTTCACAGCCGAACCCTTGATGGCATCATACCGCGCGCGGATCGCTTTTTCTTCGTCAGTCGCAGGTTCTTCGGGATAGCTCGGGATGTCATAACCCTGTGCTTGCAGCTCTTCGACGGCGGCCACCAGCTGCGGCACCGAGGCCGAGATGTTGGGCAGCTTGATCACATTGGCATCGGGTGTCTTCACCAACTCACCCAATGCGGCCAGATCATCGGTGATGCGCTGCGCATCTGTCAGCTTTTCGGGGAAGGTCGAAATAATCCGCCCAGCAAGTGAAATATCC
The DNA here is from genome assembly GCF_059611265.1 of Ruegeria sp. CDSA241. Classification (NCBI taxonomy): domain Bacteria; kingdom Pseudomonadati; phylum Pseudomonadota; class Alphaproteobacteria; order Rhodobacterales; family Roseobacteraceae; genus Ruegeria; species Ruegeria sp. CDSA241. The sequence continues at coordinate 84,578 of NZ_JBXWPF010000011.1, read as the reverse complement.
TTGGTTCCGACGCTGACACCGGCGGCGGATGCAAACTTTCGAATGATGGGCAGGAATGAGGCGCTGGCCAGCTCGGGCGCTTCGTCTACAATGGTATACAATATGTCGAAGTTCGATTTATCTGCCATATTCTTTTACCTTTTTTAAGCCTTTCGGGGCGTGCGATCCAAGAGTTGGGGCCACATCGGCGTGGCGCGTAAGGGACGTAACAAGACTGCCGTCCCGGGATGACTCTGTATTGACAGGGCCTCCCTTAAATGACGTTTGGCTTGGGATCAATCGCCAGAGACCGCGCATTTTGACACGGTTTGCGGAAAATCATCAAAACTGCTTGCCAATGGGCAAAATTCAGACGCCCCAGGTATCGCTGAGCTTATATCCGCCCGGCCAGGGATCGTCCGGGTCAAGCATGTGTTGATGTGTACCGGTAATCCATCCGCGGCCACTGATCTCGGGAATGATCGCGGCACGCCCCCCGATCGTTGTGGCCTCGACGATCTGTCCGGTGAAAGACGAGCCGATGATCGAAACCGCCTGGAAAGATTGCCCGACTGCCATTTCTCCCTTGGCGGCCATCAAGGCCATGCGGGCAGAAACTGCGGTACCGGTAGGGGACCGATCAACTTTGCCCGGCTGGATCGCCACGGCGGATTTTCCGCGCAGGCCATTTGCTACCCGCTCGGTCGGGCCACAAAAAGCGCAGAATGAAATGTGATTCCAGTCCGGGTTTTCGGGATGCGTAAACCCAATTTGTTCGTTGGCCGCATTGGTGATCGCTACACCCAGCCGCGCAATGTCACGCGCCTCGTCCTGCACGATGTCAAACCCAAGCGCCGCCGCATCGACCACCACGAAACTGTCGCCCCCATAGGCCGTATCCACGGTCAGTGTGCCAAGGCCCGGCACTTCAAGCGGAACGGCGAGCCGGTCTACAAAACTGGGCAGGTTCTGCACAAATATGCGCTCGGCCTTGCCATTCCGGCATTCGGCGCGCACCGGGACCAGCCCGCCCGGTGCCTCAAGCGTCAGATGTGTAACCGGTTCCTGCATCGGAATGATCCCGCTATTCAGCAGCACGGTGGCCACGCAGATCGAGTTTGAACCAGACATTGGCGGTGTGTCTTCGGGCTCCATGATAATGAAGCCTGCATCTGCTTGCGGATGTTTGGGCGGCACCAACAGGTTTACATGACGAAATACACCCCCGCGCGGTTCATTCAGGACAAAGTTGCGCAAGGACTGGTCGCGCGCGATGAACGACCGCTGCTCCCATAAGGTATCACCGGGTGGCGGAAGAACACCGCCAACGATGACATCTCCAACCTCGCCTTCGGCATGGGCGGAGATCACGTGGAGAGTTTTGATACTGCGCACGACCCCCTCCCTCAGAACCGGCCAGCAGCAAAGGGGGCTGGCGAAATCGGGGGGGCCTGACGGTCAACCATGGCCCCAACAAGCTCGGCCGTGCCTGCGGATTGGGTCAGCCCAAGATGCCCATGGCCGAACGCATAGAACACGCAAGACGCATTTGGAGAAACACCGATGACCGGGATGCTGTCAGGCATCGACGGCCGGAACCCCATCCATTGCGTGCCTCCTTCGGTCTTGAGGCCGGGTAGAAACTCTTCGGCTTTGTGCAATAACGTGTCGGCTCGTTTGAAATTGGGGGCGAGGTTCAGACCGCCCAACTCGACCGCGCCGCCGATCCTGACGCCATTGTTGATCCGGCTGGCAACGAACCCATGCCGCGAGAAGGACAGGTGCATCCGCAGATCAAATGCACCTTCGGGCAGGGTCGTGTTGTATCCACGCTCGGTTTCAAGCGGGAATCGGTCACCAAGAGTTCGGGCGATATGATGCGACCATGCGCCGGCAGCCACGACCACTTTCGTCGCGTCCACGGGCCCTTCCGCCGTTTCAAGGCGCATGCCACTTTGCTGTGGCACCAACGCCTGAATATCGCGCCGCTCGATCCGGCCTTGCCGGTTTTGAAAGGTCTGGGCAAGGCGCTCGACCCATTTCTTGGGATCAACAGTATTCAACCAGTTGGGCGTAAATCCCGCATGAGTGAACCGAGGACTGAGACCCGGCTGTTTTTCGGCAATCGCCTCGGGGCTTTCCAGCAGTTCAAAGTCGATACCATGCTGGCGGCGCACCTCCCAGGCGGGCAGGCTTGCACGGTATTCGGCCTCGGATTCGTACAGCTGCATCTGACCGTCGCGCTGCATCATCGCCTCGCCGTCAACCGCTGGGATCAACCGTTCAAGCGCGGCACTGGACAGTTGCATGAGGCTGGCCTGAGCGGCCAACAGCTCGGCATAGCGACCGGGCTGGCTGGCCCGCCAGAAACGGTACATCCAGGGTGCAATCTGCAACGCATAGGCAGGCGGGATAGACAGGGGACCCAACGGGTCCAGCAGCCACTTTGGTGCCTTTTTCATGATGCCGGGCGTTGCCAGAGGCTCAACCTCGGAAAAAGCAAAGGCCCCGGCATTTCCGGCTGATGTCTGCGCCGCAACGCCTTCCTTGTCCAGAACCAGCACGGCATGACCCCGGCGCTGTAATTCCAGCGCAATGGTCATGCCAATCACGCCAGCTCCGATGACGACGATCTGCTGGGTCATACCTCAATCCCCGAACGGAATGGATCAGCCTCGGCAAACATCAACCGCGATTCCGCCATGACATAGGCCTGCCCGGTGATCGAGGGGATGACACCGCCGTTGGGCCCAGCCTGATAGGACAGGCGATAGGTGCTGCCAATGACACTTTGCTGGACGATTTCCTGCCCCGGGGCCAATAGACCCTCAGCGGCCAGACAGGCCAGCCGAGCAGAGCTGCCGGTGCCACAGGGCGACCGGTCGTAATTGTCATCCGGGCACAGAACAAAGTTGCGGCTGTGAATCGCTTGCTCGGGCGATGCGTCCTGAAAGATTACATGATCAATCGGTTCACCCTGCTCGCCGCCAACCCCCTGCGCGATCGAGGCTTTGCGGATAGCAACGGCCCTATCGGTCAGCTCCCGAATATTGGCCGGAATGACGGAAAGCGGGCTTGGATCGACGATAAAGAACCAGTTTCCACCATAGGCCACATCCCCTGCAACCTCTCCGAAACCGGGCACATGAAGTGAAATGTCGCTGTGAACGCGGCGGCTTTCGATATTCGTGACCGTGACAGTATTGGCATCGTGCAGCTCGACCGTGACAACTCCGGCTGGCGTTTCGATCCGATGTATTCCAACATCGATCCGACCAAGATGCGCCAGTGTCACGGTCAGGCCAATGGTTCCGTGGCCGCACATTCCCAAAACAGCATCGACATCAAAATAGATCACGCCGGTGACACAGGTTGGATCAACCGGTTCCACCAACAAGGCCGCGACCATGGCCGGTTGTCCGCGCGGTTCAAGCATGACCGAACGATAGAAATCCCTGTATTCGATGTCCAGCCGCCGGGCGCGTTCAGCCAGAGGGCCAGAGCCCAGATCTGGAGCGCCATCGAGGATGACCCGGGTCGGTTCTCCTCCGGTGTGGCTGTCGATCACATGCATTCTGCGATCACCCCACCTTGTTTCAACCAATCGGCGAACCAAGCCCCAAACAACGCGTATTGCTGTTCGCAATAATTCCGCTGTGCATCTGTCAGGGCATCAGTTTCATTGAAATGCAGGCGGTATTCCTCTTCCCCGTTCAACACCAGAAGATGCTTGTAATACAGCACAAGATCCGGACCCTCATCAAAACTGGACAGCACCTGAATGGCCTCGGTCAGTTCTTGCGCCCGTAACCGGGCTTCGGCATCGCCCCGCGCGGCCTTTTGAGAAAGCGCAGCCAACAGCAACGCCTCACGTGGGAGGGCCGTTCCGATCCCGGTGATCGACCCGGTTGCCCCACAGTTGACGAAACCGTGGTAAACCTCGGTGTCCACACCCACCATCAACGTCACATCATCATCCTGACTGGTGATGTTTTCCGCAGCATAGCGCAGATCGTCCTTGCCCCCGAATTCCTTGAACCCAATGAGGTTAGGGTGTTCGGCGCGCAGGGCAAAGAACAGATCAGCCTTTGTTGCGAAACCATAATATGGGCTGTTGTAGATAATTGCCGGCACGTCCGGCGCAGCGGACAGGATTGCCTTGAAATGGTTCTTTTGCGCAGTTGATGAGCTCCCGCGGGACAGAACCCGGGGAATGACCATCAACCCGACAGCGCCGACCTTTTGCGCATGTGCAGCGTGGGCCTCGGCGGATTTGGTGTTGATTGCCCCGGTTCCGACCACAACCGGCAGCCCGGCATCCACCAGACGTTCCACCCCTTCCATGCGCTGCGCATCCGTCAAAAGCGGCCAGTCGCCCATGGATCCGCAATAGACAACCGCAGACATGCCTGCGTCGATCATTTGCTTGCCCTTCCGAACAAGTGCGTTGAAATCCGGCTGCCTATCCGCCGAGCAAGGGGTCATGAGCGCGGGCATCGTACCGCTAAATACATTGGTCGACATACGGTGCTATCCTCTAGTTACAGGGGTCCAGATAGGCGTCAGGCGCCCGTTTTCACGCGATAACGGATATTGGATACAAAATCCATATATAATTCGACGCAAAAGCCCGCGTTGGACCTTTCGTCTGACGCGGGTGTTTTTGACTGTCTAAACGGCAATTATCTCAACCGCAGGCCGGTTTCAGGATCAAACAGCATGGTGCGTTCCGGGCGGATCGAAATACCGATGCGTGTACCCTGCTTACTGCGCTCGTCTTCGCGCTCTTCAACGATCAGCTTGTCGCCATTCGATGTCAGCAAATAGGAATAGCTGACGCCGCCAAGCGCCTCGGTCAGATCAACGGTGCAGGTATCGCCCGATCGGTCGACCTGAATATGTTCCGGGCGGATACCCAGCGTGACCCGAGACAGACCCAAAGGAACCGATGCTGGGACGGGCAGAGGCTGAGTGATCGCCGGATGAGTCACCTGACCATCGACGATGTCGCAATCCAGAAAGTTCATGGCGGGCGAGCCAATGAACCCTGCTACAAACTTGTTATCTGGATCCCGATACAGATCCATCGGCGCACCGACCTGTTCGATCCGACCATCGCGCAGCACCACGATCTTATCGGCCATGGTCATCGCCTCGACCTGATCGTGAGTCACATAGATCATGGTCGCGCCAATTTCATTGTGAAGCCGGGCAATTTCCACACGCATCTCAACGCGCAATTCGGCGTCCAGGTTGGACAGAGGTTCATCGAACAGAAACACCTCGGGGCCGCGCACAATCGCACGCCCGATGGCAACGCGTTGGCGCTGACCACCCGACAGAGCCTTGGGTTTGCGTTTCAGATACTGGTCCAGCTTCAGGATACCCGAGGCTTCCTGAACCTTCCTGTCGATCTCGGCTTTTGCCACGCCGTTCATCCGCAGGCCAAACCCCATATTCTCGGCCACAGTCATATGCGGGTACAGGGCATAGGTCTGGAACACCATCGCCACGCCCCGTTTCGCCGGGTCCTGATGCGTCACCTCACGCGCCCCGATGTGAATCTGGCCCTCGGTCGTTTCCTCAAGCCCTGCGATCATCCGCAATAAAGTGGATTTTCCACATCCCGATGGGCCAACAAAGACACAGAATTCACCATCCTCGATTTCGAGGTCGATCCCGTGAATCACCTGTGTCTGGCCATACCGCTTAATCGTTTGGTTCAGAGTTACTCCGGTCATGTCGCTTGTATCCTGTCCTTCTGGCCATCGGGGCGTGTTTCAGGGAACCGCCAGGCCTGAGCTTCGGCCGCGATTTGTTCGGCCACCCGGCGCACGCGGGGAATCCAAGCCTCGAGCTGGTCGAAATTCATCCGCTCGGTCGAGCCGGTCACCGATATTGCACCCAGCATCCGCCCGCCCGGCGTTCGGATCGGGCAGGCAACACAAATGATCCCCGTCTCGTGTTCTTCATCGTCCAGGGCGTAGCCCCGGCTGTGGATCAGCTCTAGATCGGACCGCAGCGCAGCTTCCGAGGCCAAGGTCTTATCCGTAAACCGGTGAAAGCTTTGCTGTGAGATCACCTTGTTCAGCTCAGCCTCGTCCAGAAAGGCCATCATCGCCTTGCCCACACCCGTACAATAGGCCGGTCCGACCTTGCCCGCCTGTGAATACATCTCAACCGGCTGGGCGGCATTGCGCTTATCGACATACAGAACCTGACCAGAATCGAGCTGCGCCAGATGCACAGTCTCGCCCGTTTCACCGCTGAGCGTATCGAGAAAAGGCCTGGCAATCGGCGCCAGTGAGCTTTGCGTCCACGCTGCATGGGCCAACCGAACCAGCCTCAAACCCGGTGCATAGGTCTGCCTATCCGGGTCATAGGACAACATCCCCTGATTGGTCAGGGATTGCAGAAACCGATAGAGCGTTGCCTTGGGAAAGCGGCTGCTTTCCAGCAGTTCCGCAAAGCGAACCGGCCGCTGAAACGCGGCCACCTGATCAAGCACGTCACATGCTTTCCCTATCGTTCCATCACCTGCCACGGGCGCTCTGTCTCCTCCAGTTAACCTTCGGCCTCAGCCAAGAGGGTCTTGACAAGACTAACCGAGTCGATGTGTAGTTTTCAACATATAAAACTAAGTTCCAATATATGGAACTAAAATGGAAGCTAAGGGAGGAAACCATGCATTCCATCTACAAGCGCACCACGGCCGCTCTGGCCATGAGCGTTGCACTTGCTGTTCCCGCCTCTGCCGAGCTTACCGGCGAATTGCGGATATTCCTGGACACATCGAACCCGGCACCCCGGGCCACGATGGAAGCAATGATCGACAGATTTCAGCAACAGCATCCGGATTTGGCCATCGAGACAACGGTGATCGACCGCGAGGCCTACAAAACCCAGATCCGCAACTTCTTGACTGCGGATACTCCGGATGTCGCCACGTGGTACGCGGCGAATCGGATGAAACCCTATGTCGAGGCTGGCCTGTTCGAAGACGTCTCGGACCTGTGGGCGGAACCTGCGATTGCGGACAATCTGGCTTCAACCAAAGGTGCGATGACGATCGACGGCAAACAGTGGGGCGTGCCCTACACCTACTATCAGTGGGGCGTTTATTATCGCAAAGACATCTTTGACGAGCTGGGCCTGACCGAGCCCGCAACTTGGGAAGAAGAGCTGGCGAATTGCCAAAAGATCGTCGATTCCGGTCGCGCCTGCTATACGATCGGCACCAAGTTCCTGTGGACTGCCGGTGGCTGGTTCGACTACCTGAACATGCGCACCAACGGCTATGACTTCCACAACCAGCTGGCCAATGGTGAAATCAGCTGGGAGGATGACCGGGTCAAGCAGACCTTCGCCAACTGGAAACAGCTGATCGATATGGGTGCCTTCATCGACAACCACCAGACCTATAGCTGGCAAGAAGCTCTGCCCTTCATGGTCAACGGTGATGCGGCGGCTTATCTGATGGGCAACTTCGCCGTGGCGCCACTGCGTGAGGCGGGCCTGAGTGACGACCAGCTGGACTTCTACCAGTTTGTTGCCATCAACCCCGATGTCGAACTGGCCGAAGATGCACCGACCGACACGTTCCACATCCCGTCAAACGCGGCGAACAAAGAAGCCGCCCGTGAATTCCTGCGCTTCGTTGTGTCTGCGGATGAACAGACCGAGATCAACAATGGCTCGAATCTCGGCCAGTTGCCGGTCAATGCTCAGTCCTCGGTAGATGCCGACAAGTTCCTGCAGCAGGGCTTTACCATGCTGTCGTCAAACAGCCCGGGCGGAGTCGCCCAGTTCTGGGACCGCGACGCACCGGCAGAAATGGCCAAGGCGTCGATGGAAGGCTTCCAGGAATTCATGGTCAAGCCAGACAATGCGGACAAAATCCTGGCCAAACTCGAACGGGCGCGTCAGCGCATCTACGACAACTGAACCGGTCAGGATTGGCAAAGCCAATCCTGAGCCATGACCTGCGTAAGGCGGGTATCAACCCGCCTTACTCCGCCTACCAGAACCGGGGACGCCCATGACCGCCGTCGATACCCACGAACAAGAAAGCTGGTTCCACCGAAACCAACAGCGCATCGCGCCCTGGTTATTTTTGGCCCCAGGCCTGTTGTTCTTTATGGTCTATGTGATCATTCCGGTCTTTCAGTCCTTCAACCTGTCGCTTTACGAATGGGACGGCCTGGGGGCTGCCGAATATGTCGGCTTTCGCAATTATGAAGACCTGTACTGGGAATGGTCGGACCGGGATGCCTTTTACATCTCGCTCAAAAACAACCTGATCTGGCTGCTGCTCTATCTGGCGGCGATTCCGGCGGGTCTGTTCATCGCGCTGTTCCTGAACCAGACGGTCTGGGGCATTCGCCTGTATAAATCCTTGTTTTTCTTCCCCTTCGTGATTTCTCAGGTGGTCGTTGGCCTTGTGTTCACATGGTTCTACGATCCCACATTCGGCCTGCTGAACGAATTCCTCGGATTCTTTGGCATGGGCCCGGTGAACGTGCTGGGTGACGAGCGTTTCGTCACCTATGGCATCATCTTTGCCGGTCTCTGGCCGCAGACAGCTTATTGCATGATCCTTTACCTGACCGGCCTCAACGCCGTGGACCCCGAACAAATCGAAGCCGGGCGGCTGGACGGTGCCAAGAGCTGGCGGATGTTGTGGCATATCATCCTGCCGCAACTGCGCCCTGCCACCTTCATTGCCTTTGTCGTCACCATCATTGGCGCGCTTCGCAGCTTTGACCTGATCTCAATCATGACACAGGGCGGTCCGTTCGGATCATCGCGCGTGCTGGCCTATTACATGTTCGAGGTCGCCTTGTCCGAGTATGGCTTCCGCATGGGGTATGGCGCGGCTATCGCGGTGATCCTGTTCCTTATCATGCTGTGTTTCATCGGTTATTTCCTGTGGTCAATGTACCGCGAAGAAAGGGGGCACTGAGATGTTTCCCAAGCCAATCGAAAAACAACCTCGTGCAGCGCAGATCACCTATCAGGCGTTGCTGCCGCTGGCCTTGCTTTTGTGGCTCGGGCCGTTGCTGGCCGTCGCCCTATTCTCGGTCAAACCCGCCGCGGATTTCACCAATGCCAACTACTGGGGGATGCCGTCCAGCTTTGAGGGCGCATTCAACTATGGGCAGGTGTTTTTCAATTCGGATATGCCGCGCTATCTGATGAATTCTTTCCTGATCACCGTTCCCACGGTCATCGGGTGCGTCGCGCTAAGTAGCATGACGGGGTTTGCACTCGGCATCTACAAATTCAAATCGAACCTTTGGATCTTCTTCCTGTTCGTAGCGGGCAATTTCGTGCCTTTCCAAATCCTCATGGTGCCCGTGCGCGACCTGACGCTGGACCTGGGCCTGTACAACACCAAGACCGGGCTGGTCTTGTTCCACATCGCGTTCCAGACCGGGTTTTGCACCCTGTTCATGCGGAATTTCATCCGCGCCCTGCCCTTTGAACTGATCGAGGCGGCGCGGGTCGAAGGGATCAGTGAATGGCGTATCTTCTGGTACGTGGTGCTGCCGCTGATGAAGCCCGCCATTGCGGCGCTCAGTGTCCTGATCTTTACCTTCATCTGGAACGACTATTTCTGGGCTGTAGTGCTGACGCAAGGTGCTGAGAGCCAGCCTGTAACCGCAGGGATCACCAGCTTTAACGCGCAGTTCCGCGCCGCCTATCAGCTGATGAGTGCCGGTTCCATTGTCGCGGCGCTGCCGCCGGTTGCCATGTTCTTCCTGATGCAGAAACATTTTATCGCGGGCCTGACACTCGGTGCCGTGAAATAACATCAAGCTAAAGGTTTGCCTGATGACCAAAATCACTTTTATCGGGGCCGGTTCCACGATCTTCATGCGCAATATCGTGGGCGATGCCCTTTTGACCCCCGCCCTGGCCGACAGCCATTTTGCCTTGATGGATATCGACACACAGCGCCTGGCTGAGAGCGAATCCGTGGCCCGCGCCATGGTGCGCTCGGTCGGCACGGGGGCCACCATAACCACCCACACCGATCGACGCGCCGCATTGGAGGGGGCGGATTTCGTGATTACCGCCTTTCAGATCGGAGGGTATGACCCCTGCACAGTGACTGACTTCGAGATCCCCAAGCAATATGGCCTGCGTCAGACCATCGCCGATACGCTGGGCGTAGGAGGGATCATGCGCGGGTTACGCACCGTTCCGGTCCTGTGGGACGTGGCCCAGGACATGATGCAGCTCTGCCCCAACGCGACGCTGTTGCAATATGTGAACCCGATGGCGATCAACACCTGGGCTTTGGCCGAACGGTTTCCGACATTGAAACATGTCGGCCTGTGCCATTCGGTGCAAAATACGGTCGAGGAACTGGCCCATGATCTAGACCTGCCCAAGCACGAGTTTCGCTATAAGGTCGCAGGCGTCAACCATGTGGCTTTCTTCCTCAAGCTCGAGCATCAGGGACGCAATCTGTACCCTGCGCTCCGACAGGGATATGCCGGTGGACAGCTGCCGAAACCGCCCCTTTTGATGCCACGCTGCCCCAACAAGGTCCGATACGAAGTGATGGATCATCTGGGCTATTTCTGCACCGAAAGCTCGGAACATCTGGCCGAATATGTGCCCTGGTTCATCAAGGACGGGCGCGACGATCTGATCGAGCAGTTCTCGATCCCGCTGGATGAATATCCCACCCGCTGCGTCGAGCAGGTCGAGGACTGGAAAGAACAGGCCAAGACCCTGACCGACGGGCGTGCGGTTGAGGTGTGCCGCAGCCACGAATTCGCGGCGGACCTGATGAACGCCATCGTGACGAATACGCCCTACACCGCCTATGGCAACCTGCCCAATACCGGCCAGATCCCGCAACTGCCCTTGGGGGCTGCTGTGGAAACGCCATGCCTGGTGGACAGCAACGGGGTGCAACCCTCGGTCGTGACCGACATCCCACCGCAGCTGATTGCGCTGATGCGCACCCAGATCAACGTGCAGGAACTGACCGTGCGGGCGCTGACCGACCAGAACCCCGAATACATTTACCACGCCGCCATGATGGACCCACACACAGCCGCCGAGCTCGACCTGCGCCAGATCCGTAATCTGGTCAGCGATCTTTTGATCGCGCATGCGGATTGGTTGCCAGACTGGTGCAAACCGGCCAAAGCGGCATGACCAAATATTAAAGGGCTGACAATAATGACAAAAAAACGCCGCTCGCAGCATTGGTATGGCAAGCTGGACAAGGATGGTTTCATCCACCGGTCCTGGATGAAGAACCAGGGCTTTCCCGACCATGCCTTTGACGGGCGTCCCATTATCGGCATCTGCAATACATGGTCCGAACTGACGCCGTGCAATTCCGGCCTGCGCGATCTGGCCGAAGGCGTCAAACGCGGCGTGTGGGAGGCTGGCGGCTTCCCGGTCGAATTCCCGGTCATGTCGCTGGGTGAAACCCAGATGAAGCCCACCGCCATGCTGTTTCGCAACCTACTGGCCATGGATGTCGAAGAATCCATCCGCGCCTATGGGATTGACGGCGTGGTTCTGCTGGGTGGCTGTGACAAAACTACGCCGGGGCAACTTATGGGAGCCGCCTCGGTCGATCTGCCCGCCATCGTTGTCAGTTCCGGCCCGATGCTGAACGGTAAGTATCGCGGGCAGGATATCGGCTCGGGCACGGATGTATGGAAGTTTTCCGAAGCCGTGCGCGCCGGGGAAATGACCCTGCAGGATTTCATGAATGCTGAATCCGGCATGTCGCGCAGCGCCGGTGTCTGCATGACCATGGGCACCGCGTCGACCATGGCATCCCTGGTCGAAGCAATGGGCATGAGCCTGCCCACCAACGCCGCGCTGCCCGCCGTAGATGCTCGCCGAATGGCGCTGGCGCATCTGACTGGCAAACGGATCGTCGAGATGGTGGATGAAGACCTCAAACCCTCGGACATTCTGACCAAAGAAGCCTTTGAAAACGCCATTCTGGCCAATGCTGCCGTGGGCGGCTCTACCAACGCCGTGGTGCATCTGCTGGCTTTGGCCGGTCGTGTAGGCATCGACCTGACACTTAAGGATTTTGAGATCGGGTCGGATATCCCGCTGCTTGTGAACTGTATGCCTTCGGGCCAATACCTGATGGAGGATTTCTGCTATGCAGGTGGCGTGCCTGTGGTTTTAAACGAACTCAAACCCTTCCTACGACCTGCCAAAACGGTTCTGAACAAGGATATTTCGGCCCATTACGAAGGTGCAGAATGTTTCAACCGCGATGTGATCCGTCCCTTCAACGACCCAATAAAACCTGCCGCAGGCCTGCGTGTGCTGCGCGGCAATCTGGCGCCGAACGGGGCCATTGTGAAACCTTCGGCGGCCACGGACGCACTGTTGGAGACCGAGGCTGTGGCCCATGTCTTCGAAAGCATCGAAGATATGAAGGCCAATATCGACAGGGATGACCTGCCGGTGACGCCCGAGACTATATTGGTGCTGAAAGGCTGTGGACCCAAGGGTTATCCCGGCATGCCCGAGGTTGGCAATATGCCGATCCCGGCCAAGCTGGTGAAGGACGGTGTGCGCGACATGATCCGTATCTCGGACGCACGGATGTCCGGCACGGCATTTGGCACTGTCATCCTGCATGTCAGCCCCGAAGCCCAGGCGGGCGGCACGCTGGCGCTGGTCAAAACCGGTGACCGTATCCGTGTATCCGCTAGCAAGGGCGCGCTCGAGTTGCTGGTTGACCAAGTTGAACTGGACGCCCGACGCGCCGCATGGCAACCGGATGCTCCGCATTACACCCGCGGCTATGCCAAGCTTTACATAGACCACGTCCTGCAGGCCGATCAGGGTGCGGACCTGGATTTTCTTGTCGGCAAAGACACCCGCCTTGTGACCAGAGAGAGCCACTGATGGACCAACCCGCCACTTTCCACGACCTGAACGGTGCATCCGTCTTTATCACCGGAGGTGGTTCTGGTGTCGGGGCCGCTTTAACGGACGGATTTCTGGCGCAGGGTGCGCAGGTCGCCTTTATCGGGCGCTCCGACGCCAGTGCCTTTGTTGATGAGATGCGCGCCAAGCACGGGCGCGGGCCGCTGTTTCTGCAAGGCGACATGACAGATACCGACCTGCTGCGCGCCTCAATGGCCAAAGCCGCCGAGGCCCATGGCCCCCTTGGTGTGCTGATCAACAATGCCGCCAACGACAAGCGCCATTCGCTTGACGAAACCACGCCCAAATTCTGGGACTGGATGATCGAGGTGAATCTGAAGGCGTATTTCTTTGCCTGCCAAGAAGCCGCACGTCAAATGCAGGACAAGGGCGGATCAATCATCAATTTCAGCTCGATCAGCTATATGATGGGTAATTCCGGTTATCCGATCTATACGACATCAAATGCCGGGATCACCGGGATGACCCGGTCGTTGGCGCGCGAGCTTGGCCCGCAGAAAATCCGCGTTAATGCGCTGGCCCCCGGATGGGTTCTGACACAGAAACAGCTGGACATGTGGGCCACGCCAGAAGATCTGTCCGCACATCTGGAACGCCAATGCCTAAAGGACCACCTGACGCCCGAGGATATGATCGCACCGACCCTGTTTCTTGCGTCGGAAGCCAGTCGCGCCATGACCGGGCAATGCATGGCCGTTGATGGCGGTGTTGTAGTAACAGGATGAGAACATGACAATCGAATGGATCGCTGTTGATTGGGGAACAACTCATCTGCGGGCATGGGCAATGCAGGGTGACACCATTCTGGACCAGGCTCAGTCCGCAAGCGGCATGGATCAAATTCCCCGGGATGGGTTTCAAAAAGCACTGCTGGACCTGATCGAGGGCTGGCTTGGCGATACGGTCATGGATGTGGTCGCCTGCGGTATGGTGGGTGCGCGCCAAGGCTGGGTCGAGGCACCATATTCCGCTGTACCTTCGGTTCCTGTTCCCGATGCACCTGTCCGCGTTCCGGCAACAGATCCCCGTATCCGCGCCTTTGTCGTACCCGGGCTAAAGCAAACAAGCCCCCCCGATGTCATGCGCGGAGAAGAGACACAGATCGCCGGTTTTCTGGCCCACCGGCCAAACTGGGACGGCATCATTTGCCTGCCCGGAACGCATACCAAATGGGTACAGGTCAGCGCGGATGAAGTCGTCAGCTTCCGCACATTCATGACAGGCGAAATCTTCGGATTGCTCAGCAATCAATCCGTCCTGAAACATACGGTCAGCGAAGGCTGGGACGACGCAGCTTTTGCCGAGGCTGTGGCGGATGCCCTGTCCCGACCGGAACAACTTGCCGCGCGCCTTTTCGGCCTGCGGGCCACTGATCTGCTGCAGGGTCAGGACTCCGGTGTCGCACGCGCGCGTCTGTCGGGATACCTGATCGGAGCGGAACTGGCCGCGTCCCGTCCCTATTGGTTGGGCCAGCAGATTGCCATTATCGGGGACCAAAGCCTCTCGGAAATCTATGCCATCGCGCTGAAACAGCAGGGTGCATTTGTTGAAATAGCCGACAGCACGCAATCTACATTGGCAGGTCTTTTGCAGGCCCGAAATCTGACGAGGCAAACCGCATGAGCCGTCCTATCATTGCAATTCTGCGCGGTCTGCAACCCACCGAGGCCGCCGAGGTCGGGCAGGCCCTGATCGACGCGGGCATAGACCGGATCGAGGTGCCCCTGAACTCACCCGATCCGTTGACCAGCATCGGCATTCTGGCGGAACGTTTCGGCGATCGCGCATTGATCGGCGCCGGAACCGTCCTGACCATCGAACAGGTCGATGCGGTGGCCGGGGTCGGCGGCAAGCTGATTGTCTCGCCAAATTTCGACGCTGAGGTGATACAGCAGACGATCAAACTGGGCATACAAAGCTGGCCAGGCGTCTATACCCCGACCGAGGCCTTTGGCGCGCTCAGGGCAGGGGCAACCGGGCTCAAACTGTTTCCGGGCGTGATGGCGGGGCCCTCGGGCCTGGCCGCAATACGCCCGATCCTGCCCAAGGACGCGCTGGTCTTTGCCGTCGGTGGGGCAGGCCCCGAAAACTTTGCCGAATGGCTCATGGCCGGGACGGACGGGTTCGGGATCGGGTCGGCCCTGTATAAACCGGGAATGGCCGTTGCCGACATTGCAGAGCGCGCGCGAAAGATCGTCTTGGCCTATGACAAGGCCGCCCAATGAGTGTCGTGTTTGACGACCGTCCCTGCGATCTGGGCGAAGGGCCTTTGTGGCACCCGGAACGGGCGCAGCTATTCTGGTTCGACATCACCGGCAACCGCCTGATGACCCAGAAGGACGGGCATCAGCAAAGCTGGCAGTTCCCGGAAAATGTTTCAGCAGCGGGCTGGGTGGACAGGGACACGCTGTTGATGGCTTCCGAGACCGGGCTGTGGCGCTTTGACCAGAAAACCGGCGCGCGTAGCTTGGTCACCCATCTAGAGGCGGACGATACGGTCACCCGTTCCAACGATGGCCGCGCTGATCCCTGGGGCGGTTTCTGGATCGGCACCATGGGCAAGAACGCCGAACCCGGCGCTGGGTCCATCTATCGGTTCTGGCGCGGAGAACTGCGGCGGCTGGTGCCGGATGTCACGATCTCGAACGCCATCTGTTTTGCGCCGGATCGCTCTTGCTCCTATTTCACCGACACGGTCACCAGACAGGTCATGCGCTGGAGTTTGGACCCGGAAACCGGGTGGCCAGAAGGCCAAAGCACCGTGTTCCTCGACCTTACCAAAGACCAGCTGAACCCTGATGGAGCAGTGG
Source organism: Ruegeria sp. CDSA241 (assembly GCF_059611265.1). Classification (NCBI taxonomy): domain Bacteria; kingdom Pseudomonadati; phylum Pseudomonadota; class Alphaproteobacteria; order Rhodobacterales; family Roseobacteraceae; genus Ruegeria; species Ruegeria sp. CDSA241. Next base: position 68,838 of record NZ_JBXWPF010000011.1, on the reverse strand, counting down.
TCGATACGAGCGGAAATATCTGGATCGCCCAATGGGGCGCCAACCGCGTGGCTGCTTACTCGCCTGAGGGTCGGTTCCTGAAGGCGGTCGGTTTTGACGCGGCCCATGCCTCGTGCCCGGCTTTTGGCGGACCAGACCTGACAACGCTGTTCTGCACCACCGCTCGCCAAGGGCTGGATGCAACACAGATTGAAACCCAACCTACCAACGGAATGACCTTTGCCGCGCCCGACGCAGGCAAAGGTCAGGCAGAGCACAGAGTCATCCTATGAACCCCGAACTTGGCGTTTGCTATTACCCCGAACATTGGCCAGAGGCGATGTGGGCGGACGATGCAGCACGTATGGTCGAAACCGGCCTGACATGGGTGCGGATAGGCGAGTTCGGCTGGAGCCGGATGGAGCCCACGTCGGACGATCTGCACTTCGACTGGCTGGATCGCGCAATCGAAACCTTAGGTTCTGCCGGGTTGAAAGTGGTGCTGGGCACGCCAACAGCGACGCCGCCACGCTGGATGCTGGCCAAATACCCGGACATGCTTGCCGTGGATGCGCAGGGTCAACCGCGCAAGTTCGGCTCTCGCAGACATTATTGCTTTAGCCACACCGGGTATATCGAAGAATGCGTTCGGATCGCACGTGTCATGGGCGAACGCTATGGGCGCAACCCGCATGTCGCAGCATGGCAGATCGACAATGAATATGGCTGCCACGACACCACTGTCAGCTATAGCCGACGCGCCCTACACGCCTTTCAAAACTGGCTGGAAGGTCAATACAGCACGATTGAAACCCTGAATGCAGCGTGGGGAAATGTGTTCTGGTCAATGGAATATAACAGGTTTGATCAGATCGACCTGCCGAACCTGGCAGTGACAGAACCCAACCCGGCCCATGTTCTGGCCTTCCGGCGGTTCAGTTCAGATCAGGTGGTGGCCTTCAACAGGGCACAGGTCGAAGTGCTGCGGCCCCTGACCGATGCGCCTTTGCTGCACAATTACATGGGGCGTGTGCTCGATTTCGACCACTTCGCAGTGGGTACCGATCTGGATATCGCCACATGGGACAGCTATCCGATCGGGTTTCTATCTGACCGGCTTGAGGCGGATAAGGCACATAAGTCGGCCTTTCTGCAGCAAGGCGATCCCGACATGCAGGCCTTTCATCACGATCTGTATCGCGCTGTGGGGCGCGGGCGTTGGTGGGTGATGGAACAGCAACCCGGCCCGGTCAACTGGGCCCCTTACAACCCTGCGCCCCTGCCGGGCATGGTGCGCCTGTGGTCGCTTGAGGCCGTGGCGCATGGGGCAGAAGTGGTCAGCTATTTCCGCTGGCGGCAGGCGCCCTTTGCGCAAGAACAGATGCATGCAGGACTGCTGATGCCGGACAACCGCTCTGCCCCGGCTTTGGCCGAGGCGCGCCAAACCGCCGATGATTTGGCCGGGCTGGGAGCAATCACACAGGCCCGAACGGATGTCGCGATCCTATTCGACTATGCCTCGGATTGGGCCTGGGCGACGCAACCTCAAGGGGCTGGGTTCGACTATTTCAAACTGGTCTTTTCAACCTACCAAGCCCTGCGCCGAGCCGGATTGTCAGTGGATTTCCTGCCTGCGGAGGACATCCCAAAGGCGGGATATAAGGTGATCCTTGCACCGGGTCTGGCGACCATTGGTCCCGATCTGGAACAACGCCTGACCGATGGTTGTGAACTGGCTGTTCTGGGCCCGCGCTCTGGCGCCATCACGCTGGACTTTCAGATACCCGCAACTGGTCGCCCCGGGCTGACTGCACTGGATTGCACTGTCGATCTTGTGGAAACTCTGCCCCCTCAGGTGACCCGGGAAGTTGATGGTGGCGGCGCAGCCCGTCACTGGGTTGACCGCCTGTCAGGAAAGGCCCCGGACCTTTTGACATTTCAAGACGGAACACCTGCCCTGAAAGGGACCGACCACATGTGGTATCTGGCCGGGTTCCCGAATGGCACGTTATGGGATCGCGTGATCAGCATGGCCGCTGCTCGGACAGGCATTGCCTTGCATCCGATGCCTCAGGGTCTGCGGCGACGCCAGACCGCCGGGCATACATTCCTGATCAACTACAATTCGGCGCCGGTTGAATGGAACGGCCGGATGATCGAAGCCTGTGATGTGTTCATTCAGGAAAATGACACGCCCGCCGAGGGGTAACCCCGGCGGGCGCAAACTGCGAGGCGCTTAGTTCGCCTGCAAACTGTTGGGATCAAAGGCACCGCCATTGCCCGAAGGCGTTTCAGTACCAGAATCCTCTTCTTCGTCACCCAGAGTATTCGGCGCAAACACATTGCCGAAACCGCTGTTATTCGAGGGTTTCGGGGCCGATTCCTGCGCACCCTCTCCCTCTTGCTCAGCCGCTTCCGCCTCGCGCTTTTTGCGCTGTTCTTCGCGCTGCTTGCGCAGTTCTTGAATACGCAGATCAGCTTCAAGGCGCTTTTGCTCTTTGACATCTGCGACACACTGAGCCGGATTATAGGCGGTTGCGGTTCCGACCACAGTGATCGTGGCAACCGCAAAGACAACCAGCAGAACCGCAGCAAGGTTCCCGGCAAAGAAGCTGGGAAGCTTGATTTTACCCGCCAGTTCCTCGACCGTGGCGTTCTTGCGTGCAGCAGCCACCAGTTCCTGTCGCTTCAGCTTGGCCTCGTTCAGCAGGGCAAAGAACACCGTCAGCGCCACGATGATGAAGGCCAGCGCCGAGATCGAGGGCGTGATGCCATAGCGCACCTTCTGTGCCAGTTCGATGGTCAGCGTCGGGTATTCACCAAAGGTGAAGGTGGTGGTGTTGTAGTTCTCGAACGAGGCCAAGAACGCCAGCACTGCCGCGCTGGCAATCGCCGGACGCATGAACGGGAGCATGATCTTGCGGAACGCCTGAGCATGGGTTGCACCCAGATCCAGCGCGGCCTCGGTCAGCGCCATATCATAGCGCTGCAACCGTGCCACCAGCACCAGCATGCAATAGCTGGCGATAAAGGTGGATTGGCCGATCACCGTCAGGAATATCCCGTTTGACAGGAAACTGTCGGCACCCAAGCCCAACATCCGGTTGATCCGGTCCCAGAACACCAGTGTCGAGATACCCAGAACAACGCCCGGGATCAGGATCGGCGCGATGATGACCGTATAGTAGGTCGCACGCAGTTTCGGCCAGATCTGCGTCAGCATCAGCGCGCCCGCTAGACCCATCGCCACCGATAGAACCACCGTTCCGGCACCGATGATCAGTGAGTTCTTGATGCCGTTCAGGATGCGTTGGTCCTGAAACAATTCGCCAAACCACTGGAAGGTCAGACACTCCCACGGTGTCATCCTTGGGAATTCGGACGAGTTGAAGGCCGTGACCGACATGATCACCAGCGGACCCAGAAGGTACAGGAAGAACAGCACCAGGTAGACCCAGATGCTTACACGGAGGAAGGACAAATTCATTTCCCGATATCCCCCATATTCACCTTGAACAGGCGCATTACGGCCAGCACGAACAAGATACAGGTCACCAGCAGAACGATGGCGTAGGCGGCACCCTGCGGCCAGTCATTGTTGTCGTTGAACTGCTGATAGATCAGCTGCGTGAACCACAGGGAGGACGGCCCACCCAGAATTTGCGGCGCGGCCAGCGCACCTGCGGACAGCATGAACACCATAGTACAGCCCGAACTGATCCCTGGCTTGGCATAGGGAATGACCACGCGCCAATGGATACGCCACCAGGGGGCTCCCAAATCTCGCGCCGCCTCGATCTGGTTTTTATCCAGACTTTCTATGACGTTATACATCGGGAAGATCATCAGCAGGATATAGGCATAGCCCAGCCCGGCATAGAGCGCGATGTCATTGCGGATGAAATCAAACGGCATATCCCAGACCCCCAGCCCAGTGAACAGCGTGTTCAGTACACCGGTTTCGCCAAAGATGATTCGCAGGGCAAAGGCGCGCAGGATCTCATTGATCCAGTAGGGGATGATCAGCATGATCGCAAAGATGCGGATGTGACTGCCCTTGGACTGACCCAGATAATAGGCGATCGGATAGCACAGGATCAGGTTGAAGATCGTAACGCATACCGCGGCCAGAAGGGTGCGGAAAAACACCCTCAGATCGACGGAGTTATAGTCCTGGCTGCCGCCTTCCGGGCCATAGATCAGGTATTTGTAGTTCTCCAGCGTATAGACATCTTTTGGCCCCCCGATCTCGGGCGGGGGCAGGTTTGGCCGGAATGAGAAATCCAGCATCGACAGCTGCGGCAGGATGATCAGGCCGATGGTCCAGAACAGGACCAAACCCAGTATCATCAATCCCATGCCGGTGCCGTTGCGGTTGAAGAATTCTTTCAGAAAATGGGGCATATTTTTATCCCCTTATTCCGCGGCCAGCTCACCCGCTGGAACCAGAACCGCATTATGGGTCTGATATTCCAACGTGATGGTCTGCCCGGTATGGTCATCGAAAGATTGGCCTAGATTGGGCAGCGATACCTTAATTTCCTTGCCGCCATCGCCTTCGGTGAAAATATTGAAGGCGTTACCTTCGAATTCTTCATGGTTCACGCGGGCGGTTACAAAATGGTCGCCCACTGCACCGTCCGGGGCAATCGCCAGCGCCTCGGGGCGAATGAACATCATCGCGTCATCGCCTTCTTTCAGCTTGCCCTGATTTACAGTCGAAATCCGTGCAACCAGATCGCCGGATCGGTTGGTTGCAATCAGCGCCTCATCTCCCATGACTTGCTTGATCTTGCCGCGGAAAACGTTGTTTTCGCCAACGAACGAGGCCGCAAAAGCCGTGTTGGGGTCATTGTAAATTGTCTTGCCATCGGCAATTTGGTCGATCACTCCTGCACGCATTACGGCGATATTGTCCGACATGGTCAGCGCTTCGCCCTGGTCGTGGGTGATATAGATGAAGGTGATACCGACACGCTTCTGAATTTCGCGCAGCTCGGTGCGCATATGCTGACGCAGCTTGAGGTCCAGCGCCGAAAGCGGTTCGTCCAGCAGCAGTACATCGGGTTCGGCACATAGGGCGCGGGCAATCGCCACGCGCTGACGCTGACCACCCGAAAGCTCGCTGGGCAGCTTGTCACCCTGTCCCGGCAGCGCGATCATGTCCAACAGCTCATCGGCCCGCTTGCGGCGCTCGGCCGCGCTGGCGCCTTTGATCTCCATCGAGAAAGTGATGTTTTCCCAGACTTTCATCAGGGGAAACAGCGCGAGGTTCTGAAAGATCAGGGCAGTCGGGCGCTTGTTGGGCCCGATGCCGCGCATGTCATTACTACCGATCAGAACCTTACCCTCGCTGGGGTCCAGAAACCCCGAAACAGCGCGCAAAATCGTTGTCTTGCCGCAACCGGATGGTCCCAGGAACGAAAAGAAATCGCCCCCGTTTATGTTCACATTTGCGTCCCGCACCGCGACAAAATCGCCGAAACGGATCCACAGGTTTTCAAGATCTACACCGACCCCTGCACTCATTTTTGGTATCTCCGATTGATGCGCTGGTGGTGCGCACCCAAATGGGTTCCGTCACGCAGTGGCGTGCGGGTTGGGAGCCCCCCGCGTTTAGCGGAGGGCACTTCTTTGAAAAGCTATCAGGCGCTTTTGAACTTGTTGACGAACTCGGTCCGGGTTTCTGCATACCAAGGCGCTTCGGCCGGCCACGGGTTGAGGTTGGCCAGCGAGTCGCCCGGATAGGCTTCGGCGAAGTTCTTCTTGTAGGTGTCGCCCGAATATTGGTCGGCACCCAGAACGGGCGAGTTGTACCCGTGGCTGTCGATCGCAACACCGGCCGGTTTGGCCTGGTAGGCAAAGTCGATGAAGGCATAAATCTGGTCGATATTGGCAGCACCTGTTGGAATTGCCATACCATCAACCCAGGCCATCGCCCCTTCAACCGGAGCCTGATAATGCACGGGCTCACCTGCAGATTTAAGTGCCAGCGGCGGGCCATCCCATGTCTGGCCAACAATCACGCCTTCGTTCAACAGACCGTTTTTCTGTGTGTCGGCGTCGTTCCAGATCAGCTTGATGCGGTTCTTACGTTCGATGCACCAATCTGCGATCTGACCCCAAACCTTGCGCATGGTATCTTCGTCGCCATAAGCGGCCCAGACGGAACCGGGCTCCATCTCGCCTGCGCGCTCCATGTACAGGCCTGCGCCCAGCATCATCGAGTGCGCGCGGCCCATGGTCTTACCTGCGTTTGCTTCGGACCAGACATCGCCATAGGACGGTGCATCACCTTCAGGCAGCCACAGGTCAGTCCGATATGCGATGCCTTCGGTGCCCCAGATATGCGGCAACCAGTGCACGCCCGAGTCGGCAAAGTTCCAGGCATCTGTACCAATCGCGGCCATCGCCGGGTTCACCAGATCAATCGGAACCTTGTTCATGTCGAAAGGTTGCAACAGCTCAAGCGGTTCCCACTGCAAAGACCGGTTATTGGTCGGCGACACGATGTCGAAACCCTGACCCTTGGTGGCCTTCATCTTGTTGATGATTTCTTCGTTCGACCCGATACCGGTATAGTTCACCTTGATTCCGGTCAGTGTTTCGAATTCCTGCAAGAATGCTGGTGGCAGGTAATCGGACCACATCAAGATGTTGATCTCACCCGAGGACGCCAGCGCGCTTTTGCTGTAAAGCGGTGCAGCAAGTGCTGCCGCCCCTGCGCTCTTCAAGATAGTACGTCTGGAAAGGTTTTTCCGTTCGGCCATATTCGATTCTCCCATAGTTGGACTTTCAGTCCTATTGTTATGCAATCACAGGCTAGAGGGTTGCTGCAAAGCTGTCAGTCCAAAAGGGACAGTTTGCAGAATTCATAGGTCCAGTTTGCAATCATGTCCGCAAGCTCTGGTTTACTTCCACTTCCAGACTGAGACACCATAGGATGGGATTTCTGAAGTACCAACAATATATTGCCGATTTTCGTCATCCGGCAGAACCTGTGCGGCAGCCCCGAAGTTGAACCCAAAGCCGAGGTCACCCCGCTGTGTAACACGAAGGTCCGGGTCACATTCCCGTATCGGAAGGCCCGCCCATGTCAGCGCTTTAATAAGAATCGCCCGTAGCAACGGCCCGTTGGGGATCATCGCCAGATACAAAGCCCGGTCCGATTGCACAATCGCCGGACTGCCAGCCCTGTAAGCACTTACGAAATGCGCGATTACCTGATTTTCGGTCTCGATGACTTCCCGCCAGCCCTTAAAATCAAAGGTTCCGGTGCTCTCGAGGCTTACGGATTCACCCGCCAGATCCGGCAGGGATTCGACGCGTATGACTTTTATCCCTGCAAGATCGGCCAACTCTCCGGGAGCGAGATTTTCAGGGGTCCACATGTCCACAGTCTTGCTGCCCGCACGGGCACCGATCAGCAATTTGGCCTGGCTGTGGTGCAATCTCTTTGCCAGATCGGGCGAGATGATCATGTTTTGCGGCAATACGATCAATGAATACCCTGTCAGATCATCATCGGGACCAACGAAATCCAGATCGACCCCCAATGCACGCAGGCCAGCATACCAAACCCGGAAAATCCCGGCATTCGGGAATGCGTCGTCATGTGGCAGGATATCTGCAGCCCAGATGGATTCGTAATCCAACAGAATTGCCACAGCTGCCTTCTGTCGGGTGACTTCCGGCAGGGCAGCACGCTCTTTTGCAACCTGCGCCAGTTCCAGCGCGGCCTGATCCGGGCTGCCATCCGATCGCAGAAGCGCCGTGTGGAATTGTTCCTGCGCGAACTTCGCCTGACGCCATCGGAAGAACATCACTGCCTGTGCACCGTGGGCAAAAGCGGCCCACGTCCAAAGCCTGACCATCCCATCCGCTGGTGAGGGGTTTTTTTCGGCCCAGTCCACCGGGCCGGGCTGTTGTTCCAGAACCCACATTCGGCCCCTGCCCTGGCTGCGATACAAATCGCAGTGAAACCCCTGATAGTCCGGCGCGCCTGTTCGCAGGTATCGACGTTTGTCTTCATCAGACAGCGACGATCCCAACAGGTTGCCAAGCGGATAGCTGTCAAAACCGACTACATCCAGATCCGCCGCAACAGCGTGATGGTCGAACTCAAAGCTGCCTGCCATGAAATTATGGGTAATATCGCGCCCCGGCGCAAACCTGCGCAGAATATCCGCCTGAGCACGATTGAAATCCCGCACCCGATCCGAAGAATAGCGGGCAAAATCCAGAGCATGGGTCGGGTTCGGGCTGGCCACCAAACTTATAGGCAGTTCGATCTGATCAAAATCGGAATAGAGCGACCCCCAAAACACTGTCCCCCATGTTCGGTTAAGCGCCTCAATCGTGCCATAGCGGTCTTGCAACCATCTGCGAAAACCGGTGCGAGCGGCATTGGAATAGCTCAGAACCGTATCGTGATCGTTATATTCATTGTCGATCTGCCAGGCACGAACAAATGGATTTTCGCCATATCGACGGGCATATTCCGTGGTGATCCGGCGGGCCTCGGTCAGGTAGATATCGCTGGAAAAACAATAGTGTCGGCGCGACCCGAACCCACGCACCCGGCCATCCGGCCCCACTGGCAGGATCTCAGGGCAGTCATCCACTAGCCATTTCGGAGGTGCAGCCGTAGGCGTTGACATCATCACGCGCAAACCGGCATCGCCCAGAATGCCGATCACCTCGTCCAGCCAACCCCATTGGAACCGGCCTCTTTCCGGCTCGATCAGGCCCCAGGTAAACTCGGCAATCCGAACCCAATCCAGACCCATATCGACCATGCGCTTTGCATCGTCGCGCCACAGCGATTTGTCCCATTGCTCGGGGTAATAGCAAACGCCCAGCTCAAGCCTGCTCATCGGTTTTCCCGTGCGCTGCGGCGTTCGATCCATTTGAGGAAACTAGCGCAACCAAGCGTCACCACGACATAGAGGATCGCCGCTGTGTTGAATGGCGCGAAGGGCAGAAAACTTGAGGCCTGAAACTCGCGCATGCGCTGAGTCATGTCGCGGACCGACAGGATGGACAGCAATGAGGTATCCTTGATCATCGCGATAAATTCATTGCCCAAAGGTGGCGTCACTATGCGCAATGCCTGTGGCAGGATAATAAGCCGAGCAGTTTGCCAGCGGGACAAACCAAGCGAGCCGCCTGCTTCGATCTGACCTCGTGGGATGGCCTCAATCCCTGATCGGAAAATCTCGGCCATATAGGCCGAATACCCTATGGAAATGGCGATGATGCCGCGAGTCATGTTGGTCATGTCGATGCCGCCACCTGTCGCATCCTTGACCGCACCGGCAAGCGGCAAGCCGATATAGAGGATGATGACCAGCATTGGAATGCCGCGAATGGTATCGACAAAAAACTCGGCCCCTACAGCCAGCGGATGTAGCTTATGCTGTGCGCCTCCGACCGTCAGTGTCAGAAGCAAAAACCCGAAAACCGCAAAAGTCAGCGCCGGGTTACGAAACTTGTCCGGCAGAAAACTGGATTGCCAGATCACCGGATAGCCCTGCGTATGAACGCCGGCCGGAACAAAAGCACCAGATACGCTGTCGACGGTTGTGATCTGATCCAGCGCAGAGGCGGCATCGGGGGCGCTGCGAATGCGATACTGTTGGCCTTCACCTCCGTCGAACTCTCCGAACCGGATCAAATCCGCCTGGGCCTGCGGCGTACCCCGAACAATGGCAATTCTTGCTTCAGTACTGCCAACCAGAACAAAGCTCACCTTTGGTTGCATAAAAAAGAACGCCGACACGGCCAATAGTGTCAGGCTGATGGACCCATAGACAACGGTTGTCCGAGCTTTGGGCTTGAAGGACTGCAAACCGACCCAGACCAGACCCATAATGGCCGCAAAGATATAGGCAAAGATCGCTGCACGGAACGTTATCGCGACCCCGGTCGCAAATTGCCAATGCGCAAGAAACAACAGGTAAAACAAAACCAGCCCGGTCAGCAGTTCGAGTCCAATCTGAACATAGGCTTTCATGGATCGTGGGAAACGGGCCGTCAGAGGGATCACCGCGACCACCATCGCAAACCCTACCAGCAGGGCCTGTAGTCTCATTTGCACCTTTGCGACGATCTCGGGAAACAAGACCCAAGGTTGCGAAGATCGGTCAATGAACTCAGACGTATTTTCGCTGAGCGCATTAAAGAAGACGGATTCCGCAAAGGGCATCAGCACCTGAGGCTGGAAAAGTCCAAGGATCGCCAACCCGGCCGAGGCCGGGATTGCCAAAACCGCCGCAATCCTCAACCAGTTCGGCGCGATGGTTTGAAACCGGATGCGGCGCGCCGAGAGATAGGCCAATATGGCCACGGCCAGTATCAGAAGAAACCCAACAAAAATGGGCCCCGCATTTTCACCAATCCCCAAAATGGCAACCAATGACCTCAGATATTTCGAGGATGAGGCAAACAGGTAGATGATGAACGGGGCAGCGGCGAGCAAAACAAGATTACTCGGCCGGATCGAGCTTAGGCGGATCATGGCGTCCCTCGGGTTATGCGTGACCCGGCAGGTTTTCCCGCCGGGTCAGAAAGGGTTTCAACGGCTCAATCAGTGCCCCAGTATTTGGCAACCAATGCGTCCATCGTACCGTCAGCCTGAATGGCGGCCAGCCCTTCGTTTATGGCGTCAACGGTTGCGTCACCTTCCTGAAACACAATACCCAGCGGATCAGACTGAAGGCCTGTGATGCCTACAGCCAATTCCCCGGCAAATTCCTGTTCATATGCCGATGCCGAGGTTCCATCAATGATTACCCCCTGTACGTCAGCATTCTGCAACGCCAGGATCGCAGCAGAGAAATTGTCATACAGGCTGACATTCTCGCGTCCCACCAGTTCTTCGGCCAGCTGGGCATTGGTGGTGCCAGTCTGCGCGGCTAGCTTCTGACCACCTGCTTTGAAGTCATCCAACGTCATGTCAGCATTGTCGACCTGCAGCAGGATCGCCTGACTTACAATGATATAAGGCTCGGAAAAATCCATGTTTTCTTCGCGTTCAGGCGTGATCGATACGCCCGAGATCACGAGGTCGAACTCCCCTTGCTGAAGCGCGGCAAAGATACCATCCCAGGCTGTATTTACGAAATTCGGGACGCAGTTCACCTTTTCACAGATCGCATTCATGACATCGACATCAAATCCCACAATCTGACCCGTGGACTCATCGACCGTCTCCATGGGCGGATAGGTGGCATCTGTTCCGATCTTAAGTACGCGCCCTTCAAGATCCGCTGCAAACACAGCAGGCGCGGCAAGCGCGGTCAGGGCGGCGGCGGCAAATAGGTTTCTTAACATCTCCGGTTACTCCTTTGTTGGTTCAGGTGTTTAGCGCCGCTTCCGGCGCGACTGTGTCAGGTTGCCGCTCGATCAAAATGGCCCTGATCTTTTTTTGTGTTTCGGACGGGTCAACCCCGTCCAAAGCCTTGAGCATATACTCGCCCAGCAATCGACTGGTTTCCTCAATAGGGACGTAATAGGTGCTGGGCGGAGGGACAAAATAACGGCTAAGTTGCAGATCATCGGTCGAGATCACGGTCAGTTCGCGACCGACCTCAACACCCGCCGCATGGGCAGCAGAAAGCACACCCAGGGTCATGGCTTCGTTCGCGCAGATGATCGCGGTTGGCCTGTCGGATAGCCGCATCAAGGCTTCAAAGGCATTATACCCCGTTCGTGCGGTCGTAGGCCCGCTGAAGATCAGGGCCGGGTCAACGGTCAGACCGGACGCTCTGAACGCCTGGGCATAGCCCGTTCGGCGTTGCGTCGCATAAACCAGGTCATCCGGAGGGTTCACCAGGGCAATCCGGCGATGCCCCAAGGCTAGCAATCGTTGTGTTGCATCGTGACCTGCTGCCTGACTGTCGATATCGACATAGGCATGTGATCTGCCGCTGTCGCTCATACCCATGGTGACAAAGGGGAAACCATTCTGTTGCAGATAGGCAATGCGCGGATCGGCGTGGCGCGTACCCGAGAATATCACCCCGTCCGCCAATCCGTTCTGAACGATTTCCTTCAGCGTCGCCATCGTTCCCTGCAGGCCCGCCACGCTGTGAACGCCAAGTTCATAACGCGACCCTTTCAAAGCCCGCGAAATACCCGCGACAATGCGTGTGAATTCGACACCTTCCCATTCTTCATCTGAATCAGGTGACACGCTGACCAGAACGCCGATGCGATAGGACTTTTTTGTCCGCAGCTTCAGCCCGTCCAGATTGACCCGGTATCCAAGCTGTTCGGCGGCGGACTGAATCTGCTGCCGCGTTTCTTTCTTGACGGTTTCCGCACCACGCAGCGCGTTCGAGACGGTTCCGACAGAAAACCCCGTCTGCTTTGCAATCGACTTGATCGTCGCGCGCGCCACTATGTCACCTCAACGCTGCGCATTCGCATCAACAGGTCATGTCCCGTCTGCAATGTTTGCGCGTGATCGGCAGTTTCGTCATGTTCCACAAAAAGGTCAGCGCAGGGACTGTCAGCCAGAACACGCAGGACCAGAGGCCAGTCCACAACCCCCTGCCCCAGATTTCGCCAGCGCTCGTCGCCTTGTCCGGCCAATGGATCAACGTCTTTAGCATGGACGGAAACGATCCGGTCGGAATAACGGCTCAGCAGTGCAGCGGGGTCAGAAAGCGCCGAATACAGCCAACCGATATCCGGCTGCCATCCAATGGCCTCATGCGACAGGACCATATCCAATGGCGAGCCCTGCCCAAGATCGACAAGGTCAAAATCGTGGTTATGATAGGCAAGGCGCACACCGTCGGCAGACAGGGCATCAGCCCATTTCGCCAACCGGCCCGACACTGCCTTCCACCCCTCGGCGGTGCCGGGCCGAGCCTTGGGCGACAGCCAAGGCATGACCGCCACAGGGCATTCCAAAGCTTCAAGCATTCTAAGAATGTCATCAAGCCGTGTTTCAAATTCTTCCCAGTCAAAATGGGCCGATCGAACGGTGAAACCAGCCTGTCTAACCACATTGGTAACCTGCTTGGGGGTAAGATCGTGGAACCCGACCGTTTCAATATCGGTGAACCCGCAGGCACGCACCAAGTCAAGCTGGGCCGCCAAATCCCCAACCTGCCGGACTGTGTATAACTGCGCTGAAACTCGCATTTTCACGGTTCTACCACAAAATGAAACGTTTCAATCAAGTTGAAACAGCATCAGGGGTCTTGTCAAGAACCGTGTTGGAAAGGGTTATTTCCGCATGGAAACCCCCTGATGGAACAAATGAACCTTGTCAGGATTCGCTGAGACCATCACAGTCTTGCCCCGCATATTCTTCTGAACGCCCGGAAGCTTGGCAATAAGGGCATCCGTCCCATTCTCTACCGCGAAGTATAACAGCGTCACCTCGCCCAAAGCCTCGGTAAAGTCTACGACCCCTTCAAGGATTGGGTCGCTGTCCACGGACACAAAATCTTCCGGGCGGACGCCGATATTCACCTGCTTGCCTTCGTCTCCAGCCTCGGTTGGTACCGCTGATATCGCCGTGCCGCCACCGTCCAGCTTGACGACTGTCTGTGCGCCGGTGGCGGTAATGACCCCCGACATCAGGTTCATTGCTGGTGAACCGATGAATTGCGCGACAAACTCATTGTCGGGCGTCTCATATAGTTCCAACGGCGTCCCAACCTGAGCGATCCCTTTGTTGGCCAGCACGACGATCCGACTGGCCAATGTCATCGCTTCGACCTGATCATGGGTGACATAGATCATCGTGCTGTCCGGCATCGCCTCTTTCAGGCGGGCGATTTCGATCCGGGTGGCGACACGCAGCGCCGCGTCCAGGTTCGAAAGCGGTTCGTCGAACAGGTAAACCTTGGGGTCACGAACAATGGCGCGCCCGATTGCGACACGCTGACGCTGACCACCGGATAGCGCTTTGGGCAACCGGTCCAGATAAGGTTCAAGCTGTAGGATGCGGGCCGCCCGATCGACCGCGGCGCCAACTTCAGCCGCCGGCATTTTGGCTATCTTCAGCGCAAAGGCCATGTTTTCGCGAACGGTCATATGCGGGTACAGCGCATAGCTTTGGAACACCATCGCGATACCTCGCTGTGCTGGCGGCACATCGTTCATCACCTGCCCTTCAATCTCGAGCGTTCCGCCCGAGATCTTTTCCAACCCGGCGACCATGCGCAGCAAGGTGGATTTGCCACAGCCCGAAGGCCCGACGAAAACGATCAACTCGCCCCGCTCAATCTCAAGATTGATGTTCTTCAGAACATCCACATTGCCATAGGTTTTGGCGACATCTGTGAGGTTTAGTTCTGACATGGTTTATTCCTTCTCCCTCAACAGCAGGCAGAATTGTGCAGCACCCAGAGACACTGTCCCCGTTCCCGCGACGCCACCCAGCTCTTCTCCGATCACGCGCCAGTTCCCGCCTGGCAAGATTACTTCGGAACGTTCGGTACCGAGGTTAAATGCGCAGAACACCTCTTCCGCTTGATTTTCACGTGTGAAGGTCAGAACGGTCCCGATCTGCGTCATGTTCTTTTGCGCCCCCAACATCAAAGCCGGATGGGCATGGCGGAATGCAATCGCACGACGATAATGGTGAAGCATAGATTCGGGCTCGGCCTCTGATCGATCCACGGCACGCTCGGCCTGAGGGTCACTGACAGGCAACCAAGGCTTGCCGGTGCTAAAGCCCGATTGTTCATCCTGCGCAGCCCAAACCATCGGCGTCCGGCATCCGTCGCGGCCCTTGAACTCAGGCCAGAATTCGACGCCATACGGGTCTTGCAGATCGTCAAAGGCCACGTCCGCCTCGGGCAGGCCCAACTCTTCGCCTTGATACAAGCAGGCCGAGCCGCGCATGCACATCATCAAAACTGCATGCTGTCTGGCGGCTGCATCGTCCAGACGCCAGCGCGACGCGTGACGTTCCACGTCATGGTTCGAAAATGCCCAGCAAGGCCAGGCATCACCTGCTTTGTCCTCGAGCTGATCAAATACCTGCTGTGCATAGCTGGCAGTCAAAGCGCGCTTTTCAAGGAACTCAAACGCATAGCACATGTGCATGCGCTTATTACCGCTGGTGTATTCGCCCATTATCTCAAGCCCGCGCTGTGCGTCGCCCACCTCGCCCAGACAGGCGCGACCTTCATATTGATCGGTCAGGGCCCGCAGGCGTTCCAGAAAGGCAATGTTCTCGGGCTGGCTTTTGGAGAACAGGTGGTCCTGATGGTTATACGGGTTTACTATCGGCGCGATTGAGGCATTGCGCTGATCGACGGGCAGGGCAGGATTATCTCGCAACTGTTCGTCGTGGAAATAGAAGTTGATTGTATCCAGACGAAACCCATCGACACCCAGATCAAGCCAGAACCTGGCAACATCCAGCAAGGCGTCTTGCACATCCGGACAGTGAAAGTTCAGATCCGGCTGCGAGGTGAGGAAGTTGTGCAAATAATACTGCAAACGTCGCGAGTCCCACTGCCAGGCCGAGCCCCCGAAAATCGACAACCAGTTGTTCGGCGGCGTACCGTCCGGTTTTGGATCGGCCCAGACATACCAATCGGATTTGGCGTTTTCACGGCTGGCGCGGCTTTCGCTGAACCAAGGGTGCTGGTCTGACGTGTGCGACAGAACCAGATCAATCATCACCTTCAACCCCTGGGCATGGGCGTGATCCAGCAGGTCCCGAAAATCCTCCATCGTGCCGAACATCGGATCAACATCGCGATAGTCGCTGACGTCATATCCGAAATCCTTCATCGGAGATTTGAAGAAGGGCGAAATCCAGATCGCATCAACGCCCAGAGAGGCAATGTACCCCAATCGCTGGGTGATGCCTTTCAGGTCTCCGATCCCGTCACCATTGCTGTCCTGAAAGCTGCGCGGATAGATCTGATAGATGACGCCACCACGCCACCAGTCAGCGGCCACCTTGGTTGCATTGGAAAGTTCTGCTGTGTTCTGCACGTTCATCAGACGCCTCTATTTGACCGACCCGGCCAGCAGACCACGGACCAGGTATTTTTGCATCGCGAAGAAAACAGCCAACGGCACAGCGATCGAGACGAACGCCGCCGTGGCAAGGATTTCCCAGTTTCCACCCCGCGTTCCAAGCAGCTCGACAATCCGGTTTGTCATCACTGTGGTCTGGCCGGACGCATCGATCAGGAACACTTTGGCAACCAGCAGATCATTCCAAGTCCAGAGAAATTGGAAGATGGCAAAAGACGCCAATGCCGGAAAGCTGAGCGGCAGGATCAGTTTGGTAAAGATCTGGAACTCGGTCGCGCCATCAACGCGTGCGTTTTCGATCAGATCGCGCGGCAGCCCAGCCATGTAGTTGCGCAACAGGTAGATGGCCAATGGCATCCCGAACCCGGTATGGGCCATCCAGACTCCCAGATAACCTTTGCCTATCCCGATACTCAGGTGAAATTTCAGCAAGGGGATCAGTGCCAGTTGCAGCGGCACCACCAACAGGCCAACAACCGCAGCGATCAACAGCGCCCGACCGGGGAAATCCATCCAAGCCAAGGCATAGGCGGCAAAGGCGGCCACTAGGATCGGAATGATCGTCGCTGGTATCGTGACGGTCAGCGTGTTGAAAAACGCCCGTCCCATACTGTCCGTGCTGTCTTCTGCCAACAGAACCTTGTGGTAATTGGCCAAGGTGAACTCGGGAGGCAGTTCCGCCGTCACAAAGACGCGCGTGCCGCGACTGCCGGTGAACTCTTCGGTGTTTTCCATCCGGTATTTGCCGTCGGCATCCACCGTGATCGTGCCACCCTTGCGCAATTCCGCGGTATCGCCCGGTACAAAATCATCGATCGCACGAGAACTGATGCCCCATTTCGAGATCGCCGCCTGCGCGCCGGTTTCAAACAGGTTGCCTTCGATCATGTAAACGCCATTCTCCAGCACCTGAGTTTCAGGTGCTGCAGCGCGCAGGGTCAGGTTCTGCTCGGATGGGAACAACGACCGCCACCAGCCGCTTGTGGCAATCTGGTCAGCCGTGCGGAAGGATGAGATCAACAGCCCCAGCGTCGGCACCACCCAGAGCACGACCAGAAAAAGAACCGAGGCATGGACAGCCCAGCGAAGGGCGGGTTTGGTTCCTGCTATATCGCTCATGGCCTACTCCATCTCTTTGCGCGCATTGCGCACATTCCAGACAAGGATCGGTGCCACCAGCAGCATGATCACCATGGCCGAGGCCGAGCCCACGCCCCAGTCATTGGCGCGAAACAGCTTGTCATACATGTAATTGGCCAGAACCTGCGTTTCCCACTGGCCGTTGGTCATGGCAAACACGATGTCAAAGACCTTGAGCACGGTGATGGTGATCGTGGTCCAGACCACCAGGATGGTGGTTTTGATTTGCGGCACTTTGATACGGAAGAAAATCTGGAACGGATTGGCCCCATCCAGAATGGCAGCTTCGATGGTTTCCTCGGGAATACCGCGCAGGGCGGCCGACAGGATAACCATGGCAAAACCGGTCTGAATCCAGACCAGCACCACCATTAGAAAAAAGCTGTTCCAGAAAGGGATGGTCAACCATGTCTGCGGCTCTACTCCTCCGAAAAAGATGTAGAGCGCGTTCAGCATCCCGATCTGGTCCTGCTCAACCGGACGGGTGTCATAGACTAGCTTCCAGATCACCGAGGCCCCCACGAACGAGATGGCCATCGGCATGAAAATCAGAGACTTGGCGATGTTGCCCCAGCGGATGCGGTCGGTCAGCTGAGCCACCAATAGGCCAAACGCTGTCGACATTGCAGGCACCACGATCAGCCATAACATGTTGTTGCGCATGGCTTCCCAGAATTTGGGCTCTTGCGCCATCTGGACATAGTTATCCAAGCCCGCCCACTCGTACCCGCCGCCAGGAATGCGCTGCGTCAACGACAGGCGCAGCGTTTCCACCACCGGGTAAGCCAGATACAGGCTTAATGCAGCCAATGCGGGAAACAGGAACAGCCATGGGCGGATCATGCTCGCTCGGTTGATGTTGCGGCCTGCATTGGGACCGCGCGCCGGGAACAGAATTTTGTCCAGAAACTGATTAGACAGGTAGAAATAGCCCACACAGGCTGACACGCCGATTGCGATGGTCAGCAGGCCCTGAAATGCCGGATGCATGACGCTTCTCCCTTGTGACGGTTAGCTTGGGCAACCCGATGGTGCGGGTTGCCCAACCCCGGACGCTTAGTCCAGCGCATCCCAGGATGACTGAATTTCATCCGCCACTTCTTGGGCAGAGGCACCGCCTGCATAATCAACCATTCCGGTCCAGAATGTTCCGGCGCCTACGCCGCCCGGCATCAGGTCAGAACCGTCAAACCGGAACGTCGTTGCACCAAGAAGAATGTCGTTCATCTTTTTCAGCGTGGGATCCGAGAAGACCGAAGTATCTACCCCCTTATGCGGGGTCAGAAATCCGGTCAGCGCCATCCAGGTCTCATGCGCTTCAGGTGTTTGCAGATACTCGATCAGCGCATGTGCACCGGGACTGTCATTGGTGATTGCCCATAAAGTGCCCGCACCCAGAACCGGGCTGCCAAGGTCTTTGCTTTCATAGGCAGGGAAGTAGAAGAAATCCGCATCTTCCCCGACGATGGTGCCCTCTGGAAAGAATGCCGGAATGAATGAGGCCTGACGGTGCATGTAACACTGCGGAGGTGAGCTGAACATGCCTTTCGGGCTGTCGCGGAAATCCGTCGTTGCAACAGCACCGGCGCCCCCTGCGACATAGTCTTCATTGCGGGCAAAGGCCCCGAATTCCTCAATGGCCGCGACGACTTTTGGATCGTTGAACTTCAATTCATTGGCAACCCAAGCGTCGTAATCCGCGGGGGATTGTGTACGCAGCATCATATCCTCGACCCAGTCGGTCGCAGGCCAGCCAGTGGCCCCACCCGAACCCAGGCCAATACACCATGGCGTGCCGCCATCTGCCACAATCTGATCGGACAGAGCCTTCAGCTCTTCCATCGTGGTCGGCACCTCATATCCCGCATCCTCAAAATTCTCGGGCACAAACCACACAAGGGATTTCACATCGACCTTGTAGAAGAACCCATAAAGATGATCCTGACCGTCCGGCCCCGGATAGGTGCCGAGATCGACCCAGGATTGCCCGGCGGCATAGTTGTCGCGAATCCAGTCCCCTGACCCTTCTCCCAGTGGCGTCAGAAATCCGGATTTGGCCATATCCGCCGCCAACCCAGGTTGCGGGAAAACGGCAATATTCGGGGCCGATCCGGCCTCAGCATCAATACGGATTTGCGATTCAAAACTGTCCGAACCGACATAAGCGTATTCATGCCCGGTCGCCGCCGCAAACCCATCCAGAACCTTTTCGACATTCTCTTGGTCCGGCCCCAGCCACGGGCCGAATACGGTAACCTTGTCGGCCTGTGCGACGCCCCCGACCAGGGTAAATGCGGCAACGCCAGCATAAAGCGAGTGTTTCATGAATTTCTCCTCCCAACGATATCTCGCGCCTTAGGTTTCAAATTTCCAAAGCGCTTTGGCTGGAGTGAGTTTATGCGCTAACAGCCTCCACCTGTCAACGATTGCTTTGCGAAGGCCCATAAATATAAATATCAAACGAGATGTTCGTAAAATCTGTTGACCACCGGAGAAAATGCCCGCAAAAACAGGAATACGCAGTAATTTGTAGGCGCTTTGAACAAATATGAACCTAAAGCAGCTCTCTGAAATCCTTGGTTTGTCCCAAACAACCGTCAGCCGTGCGCTGAACGGATACCCTGAGGTCAGCGAAGCCACGCGCACAAGGGTTCAGACCGCCGCAACAAAACACGGGTACCGCCCGAACAGCCGGGCCAAGGGTCTGGCGACAGGTCGATCACACGTGATCGGGCACGTGATTCCCAGCTCATCCCAGCATGAAATGGTGAACCCAATCTTTGGCGATTTTGTCGCCGGGGCTGCTCGTAGATATGCTGAACACGGCTATGACATGATGTTCACTAGCGCCGACGACACATCTATTGAACGCGCCTATCGCGACCTGTTTCAGCGTGGTGCCGTGGACGGTGTCGTTCTGCAGGGCCCCAAGGTGAACGAGCAGCGGATTGAAGTCCTCAATCGCATGGGCGCGCCCTTCATTGTGCACGGACGATCCACTGGAATAGACGCACCCTATGACTGGGTTGATGTGAACAACAAAAGCTCGTTCAAGCGCGCCACCCAGTTTCTGATCGACCTGGGGCATCGACGGATCGCCCTTATCAACGGACTTGAAGATATGGATTTCGCCCAACGCCGCCGGGCCGGTTACCTGCAGGCCCTGAATCAAGCCGGTCTGTCACCGGACCCTGAATTGATGCGCAGCGCCGAGATGACAGAGGTATATGGCCACCACGAAGCGCGCGATATGGCTCAACTTAAGAACCCTCCGACCGCCATCCTGGTTTCGTCAATGATTTCGGCCATCGGAGTTCGGCGGGCATTGAACGAAGCAGGGCTGCAGATGGGCCGCGATGTTTCGGTGATCGCCCATGATGACGACCTGTCCTATCTGAAAAACGGGCAGGATGTACCGATCTTCACCGCCACGCGATCCTCGGTTCGGTTGGCCGGTGAAATAGCTGCCGAAATGCTGATCGAACGAATAAATGCGCCCGAAGACCCGGCCAAAACTAGATTGCTGGAGGCTGAGCTGGTAGTTGGCGGCTCGACCGGTCCCGCCCCCAACAGGTTCTGAATATGAAATACAACCGCACTGATTTCCCCAAAGATTTCCTCTTTGGCGTCGCAACCTCGGCCTATCAGATCGAAGGCCACGCACAGGGAGGGGCCGGGCAAACCCATTGGGATACCTTTGCCAGGACCCCCGGCAATGTTGTGCGAAATGAAAACGGGGATCTGGCCTGTGACCACCTGAACCGGTTCCCGCAGGATCTGGATCTGGTGCGCGATGGCGGCTTTGATTGCTACCGGTTTTCAACCAGCTGGGCGCGGGTTCTGCCCGAAGGCCGTGGTCAGGTGAATGAGGCCGGGCTGGATTACTATGATCGGCTGGCCGATGCGCTGCTGGAACGCGGTATCCGCCCCTGCGCCACGCTTTACCATTGGGAACTACCTTCGTTTCTGGCCGATCTGGGCGGCTGGCGCAATCGAGATATCGCCGGGTGGTTCGCCGATTTCACCGAGGTCATCATGGGCCGCATCGGCGATCGGATGTACAGCGTCGCCCCCATAAATGAGCCGTGGTGCGTCAGCTGGCTGAGCCATTTCGAAGGCCATCACGCCCCGGGTCTTCGCGACATCCGTGCAACCGCCCGCGCGATGCACCACGTCCTTCTGGCCCATGGCAGCGCCATCGACGCGATGCGGGGCCTTGGCATGTCCAACCTGGGCGCGGTTTTCAACCTGGAATGGGCCGAACCCGCAGATGACAGCCCCGAAGCGCGCCGCGCGGCTGATCTGTATGACGGCATCTACAACCGGTTCTTTCTGGGCGGCGTTTTCAACAAGGCCTATCCAGACAACGTTCTGGAGGGGTTAGAGCCCTACCTGCCCGCTGGCTGGCAGGATGATTTCGACATCATCGGTACGCCGGTCGATTGGTGTGGTCTGAACTACTATACCCGCAAGTTGATTGCGCCTTCGGAGACCACCTGGCCCAGTCTGCAGGAAATCGCCGGACCGCTGCCCAAAACTCAGATGGGGTGGGAGATCGAACCCGCCGCCCTGACCCGGTTTCTGACCCGCACCAAGCAGGATTACACCGGGGACCTGCCGATTCTGGTGACGGAAAATGGCATGGCCAGCCCCGAACGGCAGCAGGATAGCGACCGGATCGACTATCTGAACCAACATCTTTCGGCGGTACAGGACGCCTTGGCACAGGGCGTGCCGATCAAGGGCTACTTCATCTGGTCCCTGCTGGACAATTACGAATGGGCGCTGGGATATGAGAAGAGGTTTGGCCTTGTGGATGTGGACTTTCAGACGATGGAGCGCACACCCAAGGCGTCCTATACCGCAGTACAAAACGCCCTGACGGGAAGCACAGTGTCCTTACCGCTGGCGCAACCGGCTGGGGCCATGCACGACCATTGGAACCTCGTGGCCGATATCGGCGGCACCAATACGCGGCTTGGCGTTATCACCAATGGTGAACTGACGGACCTGCGCAAATACCCCACCGGCAAACTGCCCGAATTGCTTGAGGCTTTTCATAGCCTGCGCGACGAGATCGGAACCGACCCACGGGCCGTGGTTGCCGCCGGGGCAGGACCTGTCCGCAACGGTACAATCAGGCTGACCAACGCCCAACTTGATCTGTCAGAGGATGATATCGCCCGGGCAACGGGCGCCCGACATACCTTTGTGATCAACGACTTCACTGCCGCTGCGTGGTCTGTTGCCGAAATTTCCCATGACAATGTTGAAGTCTTGCAAGGGGCCAAGCATCCGCCGACCGGCACTCGTCTGGTCGTCGGGCCTGGAACCGGGCTAGGTGTCGGATCGCTGCTATATTCGAATGGCCGCTATCACACGGTGTCCGGCGAAGGCGGCCATATCGGCCTCTCGCCCCGAAGTCAGGACGAGGTCGAAATATTCAACGCCGCGCGGCAGGTGGCCCCCGAGTGTTTTTTTGACGACACCCTGACACTTGAGGCGGAAATGTTCCTCAGCGGTACGGGTTTGCCGATCCTTTATCAGGCCATCGAACTGGCAGGGGGTCGGGCAAAGGCCGAGCCCCGAACCGCGCGCGATATCCTTCAGGATGCACGCGACGGAACCGATGCCCATGCCGTCAAGGCCGCGCATATGTTCACCACACATCTAGGCGCGGTCATGGGCGATCTGGCGGTCGTCATGATGCCTGCCGGTGGCGTGTTCCTTGTGGGCGGCGTGGCCGAAAAGAACCGCTGGCTGTTCAAGGACGCCTTCCGAGACGCCTTTAATGCCGGAGGCCGGTTCAGCGAGTTGCGTCGATCCATGAACCTGTATGTCTCGGAACAGGATGAATTTGGCATTGTTGGCGCTAACAATTTCTGTAAAAATGCGCTAAGGCGGTAGTCTGACCGCACGTTTCAGAAACAGAAAGGTCCCGGCATGATCCTATGCTGTGGTGAAGCCCTGATCGATATGATCGAGACGCCCACGATCTCCGGCGAACTGGGGTTTGTGCCCCATTCTGGCGGTGCGATTTTCAACACGGCTATTGCCCTGGGTCGATTGGATACGCCGGTGGGTCTGCTGACCGGGCTTTCCTCTGACATGTTCGGGCAACAGCTTATGGCCGCCCTCAAGGCCAGCCATGTTGACTCCGACCGGGTAATCCACTCGGACCGCCCGACTACATTGGCATTTGTACAGCTCAAGGATGGGCAGGCAGCCTACAGTTTCGTCGATGAAAACTCGGCCGGACGGATGTTAACGCCAGAGGATATGCCAACCCATCTGCCCTCGGTCTCGGCGCTGTATCTGGGCGGGATCAGTCTGGCATGCGAGCCTTGCGCAGATGCCTATGCGGCGGTGCTTGACCGCTTTGGATCAGAGCGCGCCGTCATGTTGGACCCAAACATTCGCCCGGATTTCATCCGGGATCAGACCCGGTATCGCACCCGGCTGAACCGCATGATTGCGCAAGCGGATATCGTCAAGGTCTCGGACGAAGATCTGAACTGGATCATTCCGGGCCCAGAAAGCCTTGCTGAGAAAGTTCCGCTGTTGCTGCAGGCGGGACCTTCGGTGGTGATCGTCACCCGGGGCAGCGAAGGCGCGATCGGGTATCTTGCAGACGGGTCCGACGTTTCTGTTCCCGTAAAAAAGGTCGAGGTCGTCGACACCGTTGGCGCCGGTGACACTTTCAACGCAGGCGTCTTGTCCGCCCTAGATCAATCAGGCTACTTAACAAAATCCGAATTGCGCACATTGCCAGCAAACGCCCTGCGCGTAGCCCTTTCGAAAGGGGCGGAAGTCGCCGCTGTAACTGTCGCGCGCGCCGGGGCAAACCCGCCCTGGGCCCATGAACTCTGACCCAACGAAGAAGCCGATGAAACGTTCCGAAATCAACGAAATCAAATCCGAGGCCGAGGCCTTTATCCGTTCCTTTGGCGCGGTGCTGCCGCCCTTTGCGGATTGGTCGCCCGAGAAAATGCGCAGCGAACAGGCCGCCGGTATCCGTGAACGCGGGCTTGGGTGGGACATAACCGACTATGGCCAGGGTCGGTTTGACGAACTTGGCCTGTTCCTGTTCACCCTACGCAATGGCGATGTCAGCGATCTGAACAAGGGGCAAGGCATGCTCTATGCCGAGAAACTGCTGGTGTCGCGGGACAAGCAGCTTTCGCCGATGCACCGGCACATCGTCAAAGCCGAGGATATCATCAACCGGGGCGGTGGCGATCTGGTGATGGAAATCTACGCCTCAGACCCTCAGGGCGGCATTGACCGCGATACCCCTGTGACCGTGCCTAGCGACAACTGCCCTGTGACGCTTCAACCTGGCGAACTGCTGCGGATAAAGCCCGGTCAAAGCGTGACCTTGATGCCGGGTATCTGGCACGCGTTCTGGGCGGAAAAAGGCGATTGTTTGATTGGCGAAGTGTCTACCGTCAATGACGACCGAACCGACAACGTCTTCGAACAGCCGATCCCTCGCTTTGCGACAATCGAGGAAGACGCCATCCCGGATTTCCTGCTGGTTGCGGATTATTGACATTGGCGCATAGGCGCGCTGGCACCGGCTTTGAACCCGATAAGCCCCTTTTACTAAATCGGAAAATCAGTCTACGATGGGCAATACCGGTACGCTGATTGTGATCCGTCGGGAAGGAGCCTGAGCAATGGTGACAAAAGCCGAGCTTGAAGCAGAGATCGCAGACCTGCGACGGCAACTTGCCGCGCAGCCAAAGGCAAAAAACGGTTCGTCTGATAAGGGAACTGACACCCCGCCGGAGGAAACCATCGCCGATCGGCTTACAGATAACCTCGAATCCTGGTCCACTCAGTTTGACGATATACTTGAGGAATTCGAAGATCTGCCGCACAGAAAATCAATTCTGTTTGCCGCTGGTATTTTTGCCCTAGGCTACATGCTTGGCCGGTCACGCTAGGAGGCGCCCATGAGCCGCATATCCCGTAATGTCTCAGTCATTTTGCGTGCTGAACGCTTGATCGCACGCACACAGCTTGCGATCACCGTGAAACGGGCCGGGTTTTACATAGCCGCCGGAGTGGCGGTGGGCCTGGCGATCATCATGCTGAATCTCGCCGGATTTTTCTGGCTTTCCGCGATCCTGTCGAAACCCGTTGCTGCGATACTTGTGGCGGGGACCAATCTGGTACTTGCTTTGATTCTGGTTCTGCTCGCCAATTCGATAAACCAACACGGCGATGCCTCGGCCGCAGTCGAACTTCGGGATATGGCGCTGCAAGACATTGAATCCGAAATCAGGGATTCCCTGGCCGAGGTCCAAAACACCGTAGCCGGAATTCGCCGCGACCCGGTTGGCGTACTGGCGCCCGAAGCCATCACGGCCTTGCTGAGCATGCTGCTGAAATACGCCCGGCGCCGGAAAGAAACGCCGAACGAATAAGACCTACTCCAGAAAATTCACCGCAGCCTGCGCGATCACCATCTCCTCATTTGTGGGGATCGTCAGAATCCGGACACGGCTGAAATCCGTGGACAGGACTGTTCCACCATCGGCATTCCTGGCGTGATCCATTTCGATCCCGATCCATCGCATTCCATCACAAACCATCTGCCGGATCTGGGCCGCGTTCTCACCAACGCCACCGGTGAAGACAAGCGCATCAATCCCTTCAAGTGCGGCGGACAGGGCGCCAAGCTCTCGCCGAATACGGAAGACGTAATAGTCGATTGCCTTTCGGGCTTCGGGCGTATCAGCGGCCAACAACGTGCGCATATCCGATGATATCCCCGACAGGCCCAGCAGGCCGGATTTTCTGTACAACATTTCGGCAATCTCTTCTGCGGTCATTCCGTCCTGCTGCAGCATATACAGCACGACACCTGGATCCAGCTGACCGCAGCGCGTGCCCATCGGCAACCCGTCAAGCGCCGAGAACCCCATGGTCGAAGCCACAGCGCGCCCACCTGAAACCGCGCACATGGATGCCCCGTTTCCAAGATGGGCGATAACCACACGGCCATCATACAGACCCGGTGCCGTTTCTTTCAGCTTGTTCGAAATGTAGTCATAGCTCAGCCCATGGAACCCATAGCGGCGAACGCCTTTGTCATAGTAGCTTTTCGGCAAGGCAAAGGTGTCGTTTACCCACGGATGGGTGCGATGAAACGCCGTGTCAAAACAGGCAACCTGAGTTGTTCCGGGGAAGGCAGCGCTGGCTGCGCGAATACCCGCAAGACTGTAGGGCTGATGCAAAGGAGCAAAGGGAATAAACCCTTCTAAAGTGTTGATGACGGTGTCATCCACGCGCACAGGCTCGGAATAGACCGTGCCCCCATGCACTACGCGATGACCTATCGCGCACACATGAATGTCAGGAAGATATTCCCGCGCCATTTCAAGAAATGCGTGGATTGCTTCATCATGGCTTTTGGTGCTCGACAGGGGACGATCTACTGATCTGCCGCCTGCCGACTGGGCCAATAGGCGTGGTGCATCACCTAAACGTTCTATTTGTCCGCGCCACCGCATGCTGGGACGGTTGTCATCAACCAGTTCGTACAGCGCGAATTTCAGTGATGAGGACCCGGCGTTCAGTGCCAGAACATGGTCAGCCATGGAGTTTGCCTTTACTTGCATATGCATGAAGCGCCGCCACCGCGCAGGACGCCAAACGCGAGTCGTCATCATCCGAACGCGAGGTCAGGATAATCGGTGCAGCAGCCCCGACCACGATCCCTGCCGCCTCGGCATGAGAGATGAATGTCAGCTGTTTCGCCACCATATTGCCTGCTTCTATGTTTGGGGCGACAAGAATGTCCGCAGCACCAGCCACCTCGGACGTAATCCCTTTGGTGCGTGCCGCATTCAGATCGACCGCGTTGTCCATAGCCAAGGGGCCGTCAACCAACCCTCCTGTGATCTGACCCCGTTCGGCCATCTTCGACAGCAAGGCGGCATCAACTGACGACGCCATGCGCGGGTTGATCGTCTCAATGGCTGAAAGCACGCCTACCTTTGGGGTCTCAATCCCGATGGAATGTGCCAGATGGATCGCATTCTGAACAATATCAGCCTTGGTTTCGAGGTCAGGGGCAATATTCACGGCCGCGTCAGTGACCATGATCGGACGCGACATCCCTGGAACATCCATAACGAATATATGTGACAGCCTTCGCCCGGTTCTCAACCCGTTTTCGCGGCGCAGAACCGCGCGCAACAGGTCATCGGTGTGCAAATGCCCCTTCATCAGTGTTTGCGCCCTGCCCTCAACCACCAGGTCAACCGCGCGATGGGCGGCGGCTTGGTGGCCATAGGCCTCGATAATTTCAAATCCGGACAGATCGGCACCCAGTGCCTCGGCTGCGGCAGCGATTTTGCCGGGATCACCCACAAGGATCGGCGTGATAATGCTGTTGCTATACCCCAGCAAAGCACCCCCCAATGAGTTTGGCTCTTCAGGTGCAACAACAGCAGTTGGCATCGGGTCAAGGGGTCTGGCTTTCGCCAGTAACGCTTCGAAATGGCGGTGGCGTTGAACGATAAGTCCCGGCACCTCGATCGAATCGAATTCCATATGCTTTGCGGGCGGCGTGACTCGGACATCTCCGCTCAGGACCAGGGTGCTGTCGCCAACACGCCGAACCTCGGCGGTGCAGATAACATCACCATCGTCGGATTTTTCTGTAACCCGAACAACTGCGGTCAACTCATCTCCGGCCAGAACGATCGCGTGAAACCGTAGATTGGCCGCTCGGGTCTGGGTTCCCGCACCCGGCAAAATATTCCCCAAGACGGCAGCCACCAGACCGGCGGTCCAAAGCGCAGGGGCCACCGCCTCGGGGTGGCCGTCGCCGTCACCATCATAGGCCGCCAGATGCAGAGGATTGTGATCCCCCGATGCCGAGGCGAAGGCGTAAAGATCGTCAACCGTGCACAATCGTGTCAGCTGGGCTTCGTCTCCGACCTCGAGCTGTGAAAAGGTTCGGTTTTCCTGGATCTTCATTTGGTCAGGCCTTTTTTCAGACGGTGCATCGGCATGCCTCGGAATTGGCGGCGGGTCGCGGAGCGGGGCATTCTCGGTCACTATTCGACCTGTGCCAAATCCTCCAGATCGGATGGCGGATCCATACCTTCGCCAATAACACGTTCACCTACCTCTAGCCGATCCTCTGCTGACGGCAATAGGCCGGACAATGTTTCAGCAGCCCAATTTAAAATGATGGTTTGTTCGACAACAGCACTGCCCGGACCCTTCGAAGGAGTACTGCTCCTGAGGTGGCTTGCCATCCACACCGTCAACCAAGAATAGTTTTCACAAATTGCGAGTTAAACTTTTGATTTAAGAACCACTTTTGACATATATACGACCCGGCCAAACACTTTGCCGCCCTCAGACCTGTTCCCACTAGCCAGTAATGCGGGGGCAAAAATGGGACGGGCATTCACATCTGCACAGGCAAAAACCTGCGGAAGCTGGTATTCAATGCGGCAGACCGGGCATTTTGGTCTGATGGCCCTGTTTGGACTACAGCGCCGCTGTCCAAACTCTGTAACGTCCCTGCCCTGTCACCTCGCGGATCAAGCCCCTCCGACTGAAACGGTCAATGTTGCGCTGAACCGCAGCGCGTGAGGCTTTAGTCAGCTCTTCCGCCAATGGGGCCGAAACCATTGGCCAGGCCGTAAACACGTCGATCAGTCTTGGTGGTGTGCGCCCGCTCAACTCTGCAGTGGTCTCTCTGGCGCGCTGCTCCCAGGCGCTGACCCGGTCCAGGTGCAGCAAGGCGGACAATACCGCCTGCCCTGTTCCCCTGATCCAGGCAGCAAGCTTTTCTGATGGTTCACCAACACCTCTCAACGCACCCGGACCCGACAGAACCAAGGGCATGAACACAGCCCCGCCCCGCCCCATCTTGGCCGCATGACGGGCGGCAATGATTGCAGCCTCGGTATCCTGTCCGATGCCTTGAGACAGGGCCCGCCAGGCATGAAAACCGATGGCGGCCTGCGTCACCGGGTGCAGCCCCTCGGAATTGCGCATGACTTCGGCAAGATCGGCGATGGCTTCGGGGACTTCGTCAATCCCCTGCGCAATACGATCTAAAAAGGCTGTCAGGCCGGTCTCCCACCCGCCATCCGATGGCGCGGCGCCGGATGTTAGCCGCCGTACGGCCCAACCCGCGCGGTACAGGGCCTGCACATCATCCCCGGTTGCACCAATCCGAAGCCCGGTCCAAAGCGCCAGCCGATCAACGCTGATCCGGTCTCCGGTCCACCATCCCAAATCGGATACATCCATCAGCGCCAGCCGGTGTGTCCACCCATCCGGGCCGGCGCGCAAACGTTCGTCCAAGGCGCCGAAACTAACTGCCAGGTCGGCCAGTTCCAACGACAGATCTGCCTGCGCCGCACGCCAGTCCCTGGGATCAAACAAAAGACTGCGGTCGACCCTTGGACCGGGCGGCAGGAAATCCTCGACAGCCTCTTCGTCAGGTGGCAGGAACCACAGATCATCCTCATCAGCGTCGTCATCATCATAGATGCTGCGCGGGCCGAGGGGGTCCTCGTCCTCATCCGGATCGGGAATGACGGGTGTGGTGGTCATGTCCTCTATATTTCTGGTATTTCCGCAGGTTCACAAGGCGTTTTTGACGCGACCTCAGCTTGCAAAGGTCGCGGTTAGAATATCCAGCTTACTTTCCAGGTCAGTCTGATCGCTGTCACCAATCAACATATAGCCATAACCGTCTTTGGACCAGGTCGCCGTCGCCAACCCGCTGAGCACTGCCTCTTTCAAATCCTTGCTTGGCGCGCCTTCACCCTGACGAATGACACAGAAGGCAAAAGGCTGGCCCTGTTCATTCGCAAAGACCACTTGAACCAACGGTTTGCCCCTGAAGGACAACACCTGCGCACGCTTCAATTCCATCCCCGGCAACGCCTCAAGAGTGTCACGTCTCAAGGACAGACCCAGCTGTGCCTCGGCCTGATCAAACTGAGTTGTCAACGCCTGTTCCGAGCTGTCCATCCCCGCGATCGTGTCCGCCGCATATAGTGATTGATAGATCGCCGCCTGCTCAGCCCACCCCATGGGCTGAGGCCTGGTTACCCAATATGTGGCCGACACAGAAATCACCGCGACAGATGCAGCTACTGCCAACAGGCGCAGAGGACCGCCACTGGTTTTTATCTCGGCATTTGGGTCAGGCAAAACCACCTGGGGCATCTCGGCCGGGACATGTTCAAACACCGCTTGTACCACCGGTGCGAATGGATCAAGCTCCATCAGGCGCGCCTCAAGCTCGGGTTCGGCCGCAACCGCAGCTTCTATCGCCTGAGCCTCGGCTTCATTCGCTTTGCCTTCCAGGTACGCTTTGAGAACTTCATCGGAAAACTTCATTTGCGACTCCGTCGAACGGCATCTGCCGCCTCATGCTGCATCACGACTTTCAGTTTTTGTCGCGCATTGGACAGCCTGCTCATGATCGTTCCTATTGGCACCTCCAGCAATGCTGCGGCCTCGCGGTAGCTATAGCCTTCGACATAGACCAGCATCACCGTTTCTCGCTGTGCTTCTGGCAACTGCATCACTTGGGTAAACACTTCGGCGGCGAATATATTCGTTTCCGAGTCCGGTCCGGATGCAATCAGCTCTGACTCTGGGGTCAACGACAGTGCCTGCGCTTTTCGGACCGAGCGGGCACGCAGCTCATTCAACCAGATTGAACGGCAGATCGTCATCAACCAACTGTCCAACCGCTCAAATGACGTGACCTGGTGGTGGCGTTCAAGCGCACGCAGGCAAGTAGCCTGCAACAGATCATCGGCCACTTCGGAAGCACCCGACAGGGCAAGCCCAAACCGCCAGACGCGCCTCGAAT
The DNA here is from genome assembly GCF_059611265.1 of Ruegeria sp. CDSA241. NCBI lineage: Bacteria > Pseudomonadati > Pseudomonadota > Alphaproteobacteria > Rhodobacterales > Roseobacteraceae > Ruegeria > Ruegeria sp. CDSA241. The sequence continues at coordinate 37,829 of NZ_JBXWPF010000011.1, read as the reverse complement.
GCGTCTGGATCGCGCCGCGCACGGCCTGCTCGGAACTCAATTCACCGACCATAGTTTGCTTCACGACCTCTATCATTTTCACGAACCAGGTTCGCTGGGTCAGGCCTGACATACCCTGCGCGGGAAAGAAATGGAACTTATGTTGAAAAGGAAAGTACCATGCGGTCTTTGAAATTGCCCGTGATCTGATCGGAAATCCGCAGGCTCTGATCGAAACATCCTCACTAGGAACGGAGTCTACATCCAGACAGCCGGATCAAGGAGATGGGTTTAGGTCGCGAAGATACACGTACATAAAAAGTTCGACATGCAGGCTTCGGTCGATTTGATGCTTGCGATCAAGGACACGATGAAACCCCTCGTCGATCAGGGCATGTTCATGGATGAAGTCCTGGCGCAAAATCCGTTATCCGTCTTTGAGAAGTTCGCCTGGTTTCACATTCCAACCGAGCGGATGACGATGATTATCTATTGTCTGCTGGCAGAGAGCTGAAATTCTCTTGGCCGAAATCACCTCCTAGAATTTGGCCGTCGAGAATAAGGGCACAATGCGAGGCAGTTAACTGCCTCGCTCAAAACCCCACACAGCCCGCAAAAGGCGCGCTTCACAGATGATAATGGACCCGCAAGATCAGCGGAATTCGCTAGCCTGTGCCAGTTGAGGCAACGGTAGCGCAGCGAGTGTTAACCAGCCTTCTGGAGATACAAGTGTAGGGGATTTCTTCCAGGTTGCAGAGAAAGGCACCTGGCGAAGAAACGGAACAGATATTTCCTGCAATAGGTTCGAAGTCCGCTCGGAAATGTACGGTGCTTTTTACACAGATAACCGCGTAGTTCTTTGGGTCTAGTCCGATATGAGTAAAATGTGCGCGATCAAGACATTGGTTCCGTATACTTGTGACAACAAGGTCAATACTTGCCTCGTGCCCAACCAAACGTAGGGCAGCTGTCTCGCCCAGCGTAGCTATCCCACCGCCATACATTTTTCCGGTATAGCGACAAAGGCCATCACCCAAAGCCAGAACTTCAAACTCTGCTTTGACTGGAACGTGCCCAGCCAAGTTGGACTTTGCACCGACCGCAAGTTTTACCCGTGCACCTTCTCCTGCCTCATGGGCTTGTTTTGCACTTTCAGGGTCATGGAACAGACCCATTAAGACACTCTTTGTCCCGCCCTCAATCAGTGCTGCCAGCAGGCCAGTAGTATCTGATGTCCCGCCCGCACCAGCGTTGTCCTGGACATCTGCGACAACAATGGGTTTTCCCCGCCTCTCGCGACATATCGAAACCGTTTCCTCTAGAGACAACATTGAACAATCAAGATCGGCTTCGCGAGATACGAACAAATGCACGACTTCTTCCGCGGCAGCAGCAGCTTTCTGGGCTGTGGCCGCGTAGGCAAGACATGATGGGCCTGTGTCTGAGAAGTCCGCAGCGGTGAAGCCAAGGGCGATTTCTGCCAGAATTTCCTGCTTCTCAAATCTTTTCGGCAATTGATAGATCTCGCTGAATGGCTTGGAGCCCGTATGTTGCGCATGCAGAGGGATGAGGTAAGGCACCGGTTGGAAAGCCTTGTAGAGCGTTTCGCCCGCTAGCAACCGCTGCAGGACAGGAACGCATCGTGCGCCCGTTTCCGCCATATCCAAGTGGGGATAGGTTCTAAAAACAGACAAATAGTCTGCATTGTCGACCATCTCAGCCGAGATGTTGGCGTGAAGGTCCAAACTTGCGACCACTGGCACTTCGAAGCCCACAACTTCACGTACACGACGCAGAAGCTCTCCCTCACCGTCAGCGAAGCTTTCGGTGACCATTGCCCCATGGAGATCGAGATAAACGCCATCAATATCGCCCACATCCCGGATGCGATCCAACAACATCTCGCAAATTGTTTCGAATGCGTGATCGGTTACATGTGCAGACGGCTCGGCAGAACACCACAGGGTTGGTGCGACTTCAAATCCTGCTGCCGCTGCTGCTTTCGCAAAACCGGCGATAGGTAGGTTCATGCCAAACGTTTCCGATATCACCTGTGCACCGTGCAACATGCCGGGCCAGGAATCGGCCATCTCAAACTCGTGCAGACCGGCCTGCGTCACACCAAAGCAATTAGTTTCATGCTGAAAACCCGCGATCGCAATACGCTTGGTCGCCATCAAGTGTGCTCGATTTCTTGTTCGGCATGGGGTGCAGAAAAAACACTTTGGCCATTGCGGATCGTTTCAAGCACCCGCGTATCTGTCAAGCGGTCCGGATCGTGCAGTGGATTACGCGAAAGGACAACAAAGTCAGCAACTTTACCCGGTTCGACAGAACCGCGCTGCTCGTCCTTGAAGACTTGCCAAGCAGCGTCGATGGTCTGAGCGCGCAAGGCTGACAGAACGCTGATCTTCTGATCTTCACCGAGCACGCGACCAGAAACGGATTTTCGATTTACCGCACAGTGGGCCAGATGGATCGGACGCGTCGGCGTGACCGAGGCATCATTGTGGATTGTATATCGCAAGCCAAACCGTTCAGCAGACGCCGCAGGGGATATCCGCTCGGAGCGCTGCGGCCCCAAGAACGTATCGTAGTGGCGATCACCCCAAAAATGTATATGAGCCGGAAAAAAGCTGACGGTAAGTCCAAGCTGGACCATACGCTCCAACTGATCATCCCGCAGAGCCTGTCCGTGGATAATGGTGTGGCGATGATCTGGGCGGGGATGCGCAATAAGCGCCTTTTCCACCGCATCTATGAACATCTCGGCACCGGCATCACCATTGCAGTGGCAATGCATTTGCAAGCCCTTGCTATGGAGTTTTCTGACGTCGGCATCTAGCTGTTCTTGTGAGGTGTAAACCATCCCACAAGGGTGACAGGGATCGGATGGCTTGAAATACGGGGTAGACAAAAACGCGGTCTGCAACTGAAAAGCCCCGTCCGTGAACAATTTGCGCGGACCCAGTGTGAAATGCGGGTTGCCGGGCCAGTTCGTACCGATCCAATGCTCGGACAATTCGGGTTCCAGACTTCCGACAGGTAAGAGCTCAATGTCTATTCCAGGATCCAGATCCGCGGGCTGGCTGGCAAAGTGTTCCAACATGGTTTGCGACGCCCAGGCGTTTTGGGCATAGGTCACACCATAGGATAGGTATTCGTCACGACAGGCCTCAAAGCCTTGCCAGAACCTTTCGCGGTCAATCAGGAAATCAGTATCGCCCATCTCGCCCATGGCCGATAATCCTTCGATCAATCCCGTCAGGGCTCCGGTTTCAGGATCACGGCCAAAGCGGCCGCCTTCTGGATCAGGTGTTTGACAGTTTAACCCGCGCCTCTGAAGGGCAACAGAATTGGCTACGCCACAGTGCCCCGACGCATGAATAACCCAGATTGGATGACGCTGTGATACATCGTCCAGCTCAGCCCGCGTAGGCATGCGGCCTTCGCGAATGGCAGTATTATCAAACAACACCCCCATGACCCATTCACCCTCGGGCGTCTCGCCAGCCTTTTCCCGAATCCTGTTCAACGCCTGCGCCATGTGCTTGCAGTCCCCTAAAGGGGGCGACGATAAGTCGACACGGAACAGCCGTATGAACCCTGGATCCGGGAAATGCCCATGCGGGTCGATAAACGCCGGCATCAGTGTACGACCTTGAAGGTTATACTCATGTGAGTCAGCCGGCATGCGTGCGCGCAGATCTGCTTCAGCACCGACGGCCTGAATTCTTTTGCCCTCGGTCAGAACAGCCTCGGGAGAGGAGTTCTGTGCATCCATAGTCAGGATTGTGCCGTTAAAATATAGTGTGCTTGGCATTGGGTTTCCTACTACGACAGCGGGGCCAGACAACGCAGCCCGTGGCCGCCATTTACTTCCCATTCCGGAGTCTGGGTGCAGATATCCTTGGCAAAGGGACAACGCTCGCGGAACTCACAACCGGACGAGCGTTTGAGCAAACTGGGGGGCTCACCTTTAAGAGCGATCCGTTCCAACCGCGCATCCGGGTCCGGCTCTGGGTTGGCACTCAGCAGGCAGCGGGTATAGGGATGGCGCGGCTCGTTAAAGATGGCCTCGGTTGTACCTTCTTCAACCAATCGGCCCAAATACATGATGCCCATTCTGTCAGCCACATGGCGTACGACGCTAAGGTTATGCGTGATAATCACCATCGCAAGCCCCAGCCTTTCGCGCAGGTCGTTGAGCAGGTTCAGCAGCTCGCCCTGAACCGACACATCGAGACCTGCAGTGGGCTCATCCGCAAGGATCAATTTGGGTTCCAGTGCCAGTGCACGTGCCACACCCACACGCCGAGCTTGGCCACCAGATAGCTGATAAGGATAGCGGTCCGCGAAATGCGTGGGCAAGTTGACCATTTCCAACAGGCGCTTGGCTTCGGCGTCCATGTCACGGTCCTTCATGCCCTGAATGCGGTAAGGCTCGGTAATCAGACTGCGGATGGTCAGACGCGGCGACAGGCTTCCTACCGGGTCTTGAAACATCATTGCCATGTCTTTGCGCAACGGGCGCATGACACTTTCGGGTGCGCCCCGAATTTCCTGACCTTCGAAGGTGACCGAGCCATCTTGCGCAGGTGCTAGCCCGGCAATGGCGCGAATGACCGTGGTTTTACCAGACCCACTTTCACCTACCAGCGCGTAAGTCTCTCCGGGTTCTACGGTAAAGCTGACACCCGCCAGTACATTGACCGGGCCATAGCTGGTATTGAGGTCCACAACGTTCAGCAAGCTCATGATGCGACCTCCTGATGGTTCAGCCAGCACGCAGCGTGATGGCCTTCTTTCAATTGATCCAGTGGCGGCACTTCGGTGGCGCAGCGCGCCATGGCCTGATCACAACGATCCCTGAAAATGCAGCCCCCCGGCAGGTTAGCCAAGTCGGGCACTTCACCGGGAATCGTTGGCAATACACGGGCACGCTCTTTGATGTGACCAGGGTCGCATTCGATCAGTCGGCGTGTGTAAGGGTGTTTAGGATTGTGGAAAATCTCCCGCACGTCCCCGCTTTCAACAACTGCGCCAGCATACATCACAACAACCCGGTCGCAGAGTTCTGCGATCACGCCCAAATGGTGCGAGATGAACAGGATGGCACAGTGAAACTCGCGCTGCAGCTCTTGCAGGCGCTCAATGATCTGCACCTCCAGTGTCGCATCCAGTGCAGTTGTCGGCTCATCCGCAATCAAAAGATCAGGTTCGGACATCAACGCCATCGCGATGGCGATCCGCTGGCGCATCCCGCCCGAAAACTCATGCGGATATTGTTTCAGGCGCGCTTCGGGATCGGGAATGCCAACAGCGCCCAGCATTTTGGCCGCATGGGCCAGTTTGTCGGCCTTTGATTGTTTGGAGCGGTGCTGAATATCCAGCATCTGCTGTCCGATGGTCAGAACCGGATTGTGCGTTTGCATCGGGTCCTGAAAGACAATTGAAATGTCCGCCCCGCGCAGGTCACGCATCTGCCGTTCGGACGCCTGCAGTAGATCCTGCCCCTTGAACCGAACCTCTCCTTCGCGGAACCGCGTATTGGGTGCGGTCAAGCGCAGGATAGATGAGATAAGGGTGGATTTGCCGCAACCGGATTCCCCGACAATACCAACGATTTCACCCTTGTTGACGTTGAAGGTGATATCCCTCAGGGCTTTAAGGTCACCGCGGCCTGTTTCATAGTCGACGCTAAGGTGGTCGATTTCCAAAAGTGTGTCGGTCATCGCTGTTTCCTCAGTTTCGGGTCAACCACATCGCGCAGGCTTTCGCCCAGGAAGGTGAAGCCCAGCGTTGCCAGGATGATCGGCAGGCCCCCGCCCACCACCAGCCAAGGCGTCTGACGGATCAGGGAGTACCCATCCTTGAGCAAAGCCCCCCAGCTAGGGGTTGGAGGTTTCACACCCAGCCCCAAAAAGGACAGACCAGCCTCAAGCGCGATGACCGTGGGGATATCCATGGCCGCCAGCACCGCCAGAACGCCAATGATGTTGGGCAGCATATGCACACCCAGAATGCGCGCCATGCTGGCCCCCATCGACCGCTCGGCGAGAATGAACTCAGAATTGCGCAGCGTCAGTGTCTGGGTTCGCGCCACGCGTCCGTAAGTTGGGATCGAAGTCGCCATGACCACGAAAACCACCGTCTGCAGGCTGGGTCCGATCAGGGCCACAACGGCAAGCGCGAACATCACTGTCGGGAAGGAGCGGATGGTATCGAAAAACAGCATCAGAATGTTATCGAGCCATTTCGGCCCGTACCCAGCAATCATGCCCAGTGTTAGACCAATCGCCATTGCGCCAAAAACAGCAGGCAATGCCACCTTGAGCGCGACTTGCCCCCCAGCGATGACCCGCGAAAACGTATCGCGCCCTAATTGATCTGTACCCAGCAAGTGTGCGGCGGACGGTCCCTGCAAGCGGGATTTGATATCCATCGCAATCGGATCATAGGGCACGATCCAATAAGCGAAGATGGCGCAGAATACGATGACACCGACGATGATTAAACCCATAAGACCAAGCGGGTCGCGCGCGACTCCGACGATGATCTGACCAAGTTCGGAACGAGATTTTTCCATAACGCCCCCTCCTCAATGAGCCGTGCGTGCACGTGGGTCGAGCAACGCATTGATCAGATCTGCCAATGCCGTCGACACCACGAACAACGCTGTTGATACTAGGACAGAGCCCATCACAATCGGGTAGTTTCGGGTCGTAATGCTGTCGATGACCAGTTTGCCCAAACCAGGTCGGGCAAAGACGATTTCAGCGAAAACCGCCGAGCTGAGAAGAAAACCCATCCCAACACCGATTACGGTAACCACGGGCAAAATGGCGATCCGCAGCGCGTACACCATGACCACGCGACGTTCGGCGATACCAAAGGCTCGGGCCGTGCGGACATGGCTTTCACCCATAACCTCCAGCATCGACGCGCGTACCAACCGGGCAATATAGCCAACCCAACTGAGCCCGATGGCAAAGGCGGGCAGGACCAAATGGTCAAGACGGTCAAGGAAGCCTTCCCCGGCACCGATCGCGGGAAACCACTGTAGATGCACTGCAAAAACCAAAAGAGCCAAGAGCGCGACAACAAAGGCCGGAGCGGCCACAAAACTGACAGATATCGCGGCGGCAACTCGGTCGATCAACGTATTGGGATGCGCAGCCGCATAGGCGCCGAGTGCGATGCCCAGCGTAGCTGACCACAGGATCGACGCGAAAATCAGTTCCAATGTGAATGGTAGTTGCTGGAACACGATGTCAGTCACGGAACGACCCGAAAAGACATCGGTTCCTAAGTCACCCTGCAAGAGGTTTCCGTAAAAAATCAAAAGCTGTTTCCAGATTGGCTGGTCCAGCCCCAACGCTACTGTGAGTTGGGCCTGAAGCTCGGGCGTGGCGCGTGGGCCGAGCATGATTTGGACCGGATCGCCTGGCACGGCGCGGATCATCAGGAACATGACGGTGACCGCCACGAACAGGATAAGCAGCGACAGCCCGAAGCGACGGGTTGCGAATTTCAGCATGGCCAACTGGCTCCTTTTGGCTTGATGGCGTTGGTGTTGGTACGGCGAGCGTTATGCACCCGCCGCACCCCCGGTCGACCTGGGGAGATCAGGTCGCCTTGCCAAAATAGCGAAGCAGGGACAGGCCATCTGGCCGCAGCGCTGGAATGACGCGTGCGCTGTGAATAACCGGTGTCGCCTCGTGAGTGATAAAGCGATAAGCACCGCTTTCTTCCATCAGATCCTGCGCACGCTGATACATTTCAGCTCGCTTTGCGATGTCCGTTTCAGCAGCCGCAGATTCATGGATTTCGTTAAATTTCGGGCTGTTAAACCGTTCCCAGTTCCATTTCCCGATCTGTTCTGGTGTGAACCACGACGTCGCATAATACGGATCAGGCGTCATCGAGAAACGGTTCAGAACAAGCTGTAGGTTCTCATTGTCACCAGACGCCCAGAATGCCCCTGATTCCAGAACGTTAACCTCAACCGTGATTCCGATCTGTGCCAGCGTCGCCTGAATAATCTGTGCAGTTGTTGTAAAGGTCGTCTTGTTCAACGTATCGAGGGTTAGCGTGACATTGGTTTCACCGGATTCCGCGAGCAACTGCGCGGCTTTCTCGAAGTTCGCCTCAGGTGGTACAAGCGAAGATGGCCGATGGCCAGCAAGGCCCGGTGCGATGATGCCGGTAGCCGGTTCAGCAGCACCAAAATATGCGGCCTCCAGAATGCTGGGTACGTCCACCGCGTGCTGAATCGCCTGCCGCAGTTTTTGATTTTGCAGCTTTGGATGCTCAACGTTCATGCCCATCCAGACATAGTAGAGCGAGGGCTTCTCAACCAACGATCCACCATTGGGAACACCAGCGCGATAACGCTCGACCGAGCCCAGCGACACGCGGGTTACATCCAGTTCACCTGCCTCAAAAGCGATCTCGGCGGTGTTTTCATCATCGATCGGATAGATCTCGACGGTGTCCCAAGTGGGCGCGTCCCCTTTCCAGTCGGGGTTGCGCTTAAGAACAGTCTTTTCCTTGGGCGACCAGCTGTCGCGTAGGTAAGGACCGGATTCGGCAACCGGATCAGCACCGATCCGGCCACCGGCGGCTTCGACCGCTGCCTTCGAGACGATGTTGCCAGTAATATAAGGCAAGGCAATCGACCAGATCGGGGCAAACGGGCTGTTCAGAACGATTGTCCCTTCTCGGTCTCCTGTCACTTCAACATGGCTGAATGGCCCTAGGTCGGGCTTATTCGGACTGTCGGTCGTGTCGTCCACGATCCGTTCCATGCTGAATTTGACGTCTTCAGCAGTCATCGCGCCAAATCCGTTGGTGAATCCAATATCGTCACGCAATGCGAACTTGATATGGGTCGGGTCAACCTGCTCGATCATAGTTGCCGCATCCATCTGCCAGCCCCATTCCTCGCCCGGCTTGTACTGGATCAGCTTGTTGTAGATGGAGGCATGCACTTCTTCTTCAACGACACCAACGGAATGTGCTGGATCCATGTTCTGTGCATCACCATAAGCCCGCACCCGCAGAACACCGTCATCTGCTGCAAACGCGCGGTTCGCCCACCCCATCGGAAGCGCTGTAGCGGCCCCAAGCGCTGTTGCGCCTTTCAGAAACCTCCGGCGACCAACATTGGCCTTTGTCCATTCGATCTTCATAGTATCCTCCCTTAGATTAAGTCAGAGAAGTCCGCGTGGAACGGTTTCGGACCATTCCCTTGTTAGGACTTCGATTTCATTTGCGCCTTCAGTGGCGCGTAGTTTGCTGTAGAGATAGAAATTCTCGGTGTCACAGGTCATGCGGCACTCGGTCGTGATGGCGACCTGCCATTCTTCGCGCTCGAACGAAAAACTCCAAGCGGTCTCGAAATACGCGGTTGTCGGATCATCGGGGTGAATGCGGTAAAGCATGCGTACGTCGCTACCAACAATCAGATCGTGGTAGGGATCGCGCGTTTTACCATAGTCATCAAACGTCTCCAGAACCACGCAACCGCTTTCCGTCACCGTGCGTTCTGATTGCGCTGAAGGTAAACGCAACTGCTCAGCTGCCAGAACCGGATACGCCTGCGCCGGGCCGGGTTCAGAGGCTTGAATTTCATGCGCAACTTCGCGCACCGGCAGATGAAGAGCACAATCCAGCAAGTGTAAAGTTACCGTGGCCGATTGAGGTGCTGGCCAGACAATCGGCCAATAAGACGTCGACAACGCCAGTCGCAAAACGTGGCCCTCGCGCAAATGGTGCGCACATTCGTTCAGCGTGATTTCAGCCTCGTAGAGCTCACCTGGTTGCAGGACCTGCGGCGTCTCATGACTGTGGTAGTGACACAGGTTCAACGGACGATAGCTGATCCGCTGTGACACACCTTCGGGTGAAACATCACACAGCCGCGCGACAAGCTGGGCAACAGGCTGATCCACTGAAAACTGAAACTTTAGCTTTGCCCGACCCAGCAGCTCGAGCGGTGCTTGCAGCTGCGAGCTGTCAAAACAGACCGATAAGGCATCATCACCGGCCTGATCCCCTGCAAGTTCATTGTCGATACGCATGCCCGCGCAAAAATACCCGCTGTCTTCACCAACATAGCAAGGCGATGCGACAGCGACCGCACCAACCACCGGGTCCCGCGAAAACCCTCCAGGAACCAGATGCCAGACCCGTTCTGAGACATGAGGTGACGGCCATGCCGTCTCTGCAATCCAACGACCTTTCCGAGGACCGTTTTGCGCAGTCGGATTGAAGTGTTCCTGCATGTAAGTCCGATAGGCAGGCAAATCCTCGGCGCCGTTTTGTTGTCCCTTCAGCCAGCGGTCAAACCATCCAACGACTTCGGAATGAAAATCTGCGGGATCAAGCTTTGAGATGTGCGGATAGCGGTGTTCCCACGGCCCAATGATAGCTTTGGTTGGCGCCGTCAGGTTGGCTGCCAAAGCCGGAGGCGAATTGACGTAAGCATCTGCCCAGCCTGTAATCGCCAAGACAGGGGTTTGGATCGCGGTCCAATCCTCGCAAACTGAGCCGTGCTTCCAATATGGGTCGCGCGTCTGATGTCGCAGCCAATCTGCAGAAGAGAATGGGACGTTTTGCAGTCGGGCAAGCCAGTCCTGTCGCCAATCTGCTCGAAGCTCTGGATCTGCTGGGCGCGTCAGATAGGCAAACATCTGACTGCCCCAATTCATGTTGTCACTCAGCAGGCACCCACCCATGAAATGGATGTCATCGGCATATCGATCCACAGTCGAAGCGACACTGACGATGGCTTTCAGTGCAGGTGGTTGCCTGAAGGCCAGCTGCAGACCATTAAACCCGCCCCAAGATATCCCAATCATCCCGACATTGCCGTCACACCAATCCTGCGCGGCAATCCAGGCTATGACTTGCTCACCATCATGCAGTTCCTGTTCCGAGTATTCGTCGTCGAATTGCCCTTCGCTGTCCCCGGTGCCAGCTATGTCGACCCGAATACAGGCATAGCCCGCCTTTGCAAAAACCGTGTGTGTTGTTTCGTCTCTGGGCGCGGTGCCGTCACGTTTGCGATATGGCAGATATTCCAGAATGGCCGGTGTGGGGCCTGTCTCGGGCAACCAGAGGCGCGCCGCAAGCCGTCGCCCATCGGCGAGTGTGATCCATGTGTTTTCGATTGTTTCGATTGGCATCTGAAGCTTGTCTGTTACGATCTGATGCTGAAGAAGAAACCGATTTGCAGATAAATCAAATTGTGCAATCTTATGCGAGTTGACGCAGCTTGCAGTGATATAGCGTCAATACGCGAAAGGTTTTTCTTGTGCCCGAGTATTTTTCTGCCAACTTACGATCGTTGTGCGCAGAGCATGGAAACATTTCGCAGATTTGCCGCGAAATCGGCGTCAATAGACAGCAATTCAATCGCTATTTGAATGGCTCCAGCCTGCCCTCTGCCCATAACATGCGCCGCATTGCACGTCATTTCGACCTGACCGAAGCACAGCTTTTCGAGGAAACTGCAAGCTTCGAACGAATGCTAAGAGGCGTCCTGCCACAAGTTGGGAAAACGCCCACAGATGCGTTTTTGGAACCCTTCCGGGGGCAACAGAAGAACCTGAGGCGCTACATAGGTTTTTATCATTCCTATTTCTGCACGCCATCTTGGGAAGGAAAAATCTTCTGTTCATTGATCCGCATTCAGGAAGTTGAAGGGCTAATCACGATCCGGTCCCGTGAAATTGCCACGTCTCCAGACAAGAGCATGCATCAGATTTCGCGCTACGCTGGCTTTGTAACTATGCGCGGGAACAGGATATTCGTGACCGAACACGAGCTCGCGCGCGAAGGCAGCGTTTCCAATACAATCTTGTACTCGGCGCATCGCCAGCAACTGAAGTATTTGCGAGGGATGACCATGGGCGTTGCTTGGCGCCCATACCCCCATCCATACGCAGCCAAAACAATCTGGAAACGTCTGCACGAACGCGTAACTGCGCGCGAGGCGATCGCAGCTTGTGGCATTTACCCAATTCAAAGTAATAGGATTGATCCAACTGTCAGAAAGCACCTGACCGAGGTCTGAATCGCCGGATTCACATAAGCGGCAGCACCGTTCTTTAGGTGCCGACTCCAATTCCGATAGCAATTTTTCGTCCAAACTGTACGAGATCAATTCGTACCAGTTCTTCGAGACAGCACTGACAATGCCGCAAGTCTAGCTCGTGCAACGGGTAATGTTCGTCTCTGATTGCAGCGAAGAGGCGGATTATGGCCCAGGCATCACCACCGATCTGGAATACCATGTGCGCGCAGTAGCATTTGTGCTGCCTCTGCAAATATGCTGCCTGTCTGACGTCTGGCACGAAACACTGGTCAGAACTTAACCCACCGCTGCACGAAAACGCCGCCCCCGATCAAAGGGGCGGCGCAAGGTTCGTAACGCTATAGGTTGATTACTCGGCAGCCTGTGTGCTTGCGTCAGCATGCTTGTCACGCTGTCCGTCGCGGTAAAGCGCTTTGGTCAGCGAGACCATCATCAGGGCCATCACCATGGTAAATGGCAATGCACCGATGATCATCGCGTTGCGCAACGCATCCATCGGGTTGTTTTCCCCTGCAGCAAGGATCAGCGCGCCGATCACAGCCGTCAGGATCACCCCCCAGATGATGCGGTGCTTGATGCCGGTCTCCTGGCTGCCGCCGGACATGATGGTGTTCATCACCAGAATGCCCGAGTCAGCTGAGGTCACCAGGAAGGTCATGATCAGGATCACGCACATGACGTTCAGCATGGACAGTAGCCCTCCGTCGATCATGTAGGACAGGGTCACGAACAGCTTGTTGGTGTTCGAGGCACCAATGATCGCGCCTTCTGCGGCACCGGCCAGCTCCAGATCAATCGCGGTGCCACCCAGTACTGTCATCCAGGCGAAGCACACCAGTGCCGGTGCGAAGACACAGCCCAGAATGAACTCACGCACGGAGCGACCTTTGGAGATACGCGCCAGGAACAGGCCCACAAACGGCGAGAACGCAATCCACCAGGCCCAGTAGAACGTGGTCCAGCCAGACTGCCAGCCGAATTGACGGCCCTGCTCGCCCGCTGCATAAGCTGCGGCCAAAGTTGCTTCGTCCAACTCCGCAGCTGCGCCTTCCAGACCGCTCTTGAAGCCGTCAAAGCTGCCCCAGGCATTGGTAGCGCCACCCATCAGGGCGTCCGCATGCGCCTGCGCTTCGGCCGGAAGAGCCGCCGCAAAGGCTTCGGTCGACAACGGACCATATGCACCAAAGCTCAGCGAAAGGAAGTGCAGAAGGTAGTCAACCAGGGCCGTACCATATGTGGTCATGGCAAAGACGAAGGACCCGAAGATCACGAACGTGCCCAACAGGATGATCGACAGGACAAGGTTCAGGTTCGAGAGGTATTTAACACCGCGTCCCACACCCGAAACCGCCGAAATAATCGACAGACCCATGATGACGACCAGACCTGCAATCAGTCCAACTTTGCTTGGCGTCGGAACATCTCCGCCAAAGTCCATGATCCATTCCATGCCGGTGATGGCATAGAAACCGTCGATGAACTGGCTGACGCCAAAACCGATGGTCACGGACACACCCAGGATCGTTGCAACAACGCCCAGAACGTCGACCACATGGCCAAGGAATCCGTTCATCAAACGACCGAACAGCGGGGTCAGAGCCGCACGGATGGTCAGAGGCATGTCACGGGTATAGGCGTAATAGGCCAGCGACAGGCCAGTCACCACATAGATTGCCCAGGCGTGGAAGCCATAGTGCAGGAAGGTATACCGATAGGCCGACTGAACGGATTCGGGATCGTTGCCAGCAACTGCACCGGACACGACCTCGGGGTTTGATCCCCACAGGCCCAGCGGTTCAGCCGTAGCAAAAACCATCAAACCAACACCAAGACCGGCACCAAACATCATCGAGAACCACGAGAAGTTCGAGAACTCGGGCTTTTCGCCAGGTGTTCCCATCACCCGCTTCCCTGTCGACGGCAGGATCGCCACAATCACCAGAAAGATGGCAAACAGGCCGACAATAACAATGTAGAAGCTGTTGAAGATTTCCAGCAGCTTGCCATTCCAGCTACCGAGGGTGCTGTTGGCATTGGCCGGGAAGACAAGCGCCCACAGTACAAGGGCAACCATGATGCCCTTGCTGATCAGCGCAATCGGTACGCTGTAATTCTCATAGAAACCGGCATCCGCCGTTTCTATCTCTAGATCCGTAAATGGTTCAGGTAATGACATAAGGTTCCTCCCAGTTGTCACTTTTTCATTATTTTTCCGCACAGGTTAGTTGGCTTTTTACCATGAACCCGACGGGCCTTTGGTTCGAACACACGTGCCGATTTTCTCATGCAGCGTGGCGGTTAGCGCTACGTCTCCGGTAGCGGCACATTCAAGGATTACCGACGGTTCACATCTGGCAGCCGAGCATTGCTCGCCGACTGAAACGACGCGATCAGGTTCAGAAGTGGTCACGTCTGGCTCCAAATTCGGCAATTCCGATTCAGAGCAGAATGCAGCTACAGGGCGATATCAGTCAAACTCAATTAGCTTTAATTAACTTCAGTAAAGATGAAGTCGGTAACTTTCCTTGCCAGAATTCAACAACCGCATGGATCTACTTAGGTGCATGCATAGGGCAGACACTAATGATCTGAACCGCGCCAACAGGTCGTAATCTTTGAATAGCGTTGGGCCTATCCCGCCCTATCCGACGCGAAACCGGTTCAGTCAATTTCGGCCTCGGCCGGGTTGGTAATAGCTACAGTCCCCGTCGCATAGATCTCTATCAGGGCTTCGCCAGCCTGTGATCCATCTAGCTCCACCTCAATGATCTCAAGGAATTTTTCGGTCTCAATCGCAGCCACCGCCATTGTCCGCATATAGATTTCCCAAAGATTATACTTGCGTTTGGACGAAAGATTCCCATCATTCGATATACAGTCTCGTATTGTGAGAATTTCATTAACATGCACCTAGAACGTCTGATCCAGATACTTGAAATCATCGCAGTCGTCGGACGCCCTGTTTCGGTGGCAGAGGTTCAACGTGCAACCGATCTGCCCAAGCCCACATGTTACCGGCTCATTCAGTCACTTGTTGAACAAAATCTCCTCGACGAACCCTCTGATGACGGAAAATACATCATTGGCGAGCGGATGATCAGGATTGCCTTGCTTGGAAAGTCCGATGCCGATGTCCGACGCTGTGCAGCCCCCCTTATGCGCCTCGCAGCGACAAATTTTAATGAAACGGTTTTTCTTGCGCGCTTTCGCGACAACAAAGTTGAAATCATCCACGTAGAAACACCCGATGATCCCGCTCGTGCCTTCATTCATCCGGGCTTGGGCGTACGTCCCATGCATGCCTGCTCGTGCTCGAAAGCCATTGCCGCCTTTGCGGAACCGGAATTTCGCGAAAGCATCATGTCAGGGAGCCTGAAGGCGTATACTGAACACACCAAGACGACCGAAGATGAGCTACGCCGCGAATTCGAGATAATTAGCGAACGCGGCTTTGCCGATTGTGATCAGGAAATCGACATCGGAATTGCCAGCGTTGCGGCACCGGTATCGATCGGCAACATCGGAGCTACTTTCAGTATTGGTGCGGTTGGCCCCATTCGCCGGTTCCGCACCGAATACCGCATGAAGATCGGCGAGAAATTGAAAGGTTTGTCCAAGAAGGTCAGTGGCGCAATCCAGCTGTGCAACGTGACGGATACATAACGAAACGAACAACTACCGGCCCTTTTGGCCAAAAGGATGACACTGAGAATAGGAAAAATTCAACAAACCGGAGGAAACCAAATGAACCTGAGACCAGATCCAACGTTTCACGCCTCGCCTAAGCTTGCCATGCAGGCACCGGTGGAAAACTACGCCTTCACTGTTATGCTCAGCCCGGACGGATCGCAATCTGATGGCATCGCGGTCATTGACCTCAAACCGGACTCCGACACCTATGGCCAGATCGTACATCAGGTCATTGTCCCCAACAAAGGCGACGAATTTCACCATTTCGGCTGGAACGCCTGTTCGTCATCTCTGTCTCCTCTGACCGGACACGCCTTTCTGGAACGACGTTATCTGATCGTACCTGGAATCCGATCCTCACGTATTTACATCATCGACGTGAAAGACCCGTTGAAGGCCAAGATCCACAAGACGATCGAACCCGAAGAACTATTTGCAAAAACCGGGTATTCGCGCCCGCACACCATCCACTGCGGTCCCGAAGGGATCTATGTTTCCTGCCTTGGAGGTGGCGGCGAAGACGGTACAGACGGACCTCCGGGCATCTTCATTATGGATTGCGAGACGTTCGAAATTATCGGGCAATACGAGATGGATCGCGGCAAGCAGGACAAGCACTATGATTTCTGGTGGAATCTGCCGCAGGACTACATGGTTAGTTCCGAATGGGGTTTGCCGCCGCAGTTTGAAAACGGCGTGGTGCCCGAGGACCTGTTGTCGAACAAGTATGGTCATTCGATCCACTTCTGGGACTTGCGCGCGCGCAAGAATATCCAGACGATGGATTTCGGCGACAATTACCAGATGGCACTGGAAATTCGCCCTGCGCATGACCCGACAAAATCTTATGGTTTCTGTGGTGTCGTGGTGGACACCACCAACCTGCAAGGCGCAATTTTCACATGGTGGCGCGGTGACGACGGCAAATGGCAGTCCAAGAAAACGATCACCATCGATCCGCGCCCCGAAAAGCCCGAGAACCTGCCGCCACTGTTGCAAGGGTTCGAGGCCGTGCCGCCGCTGGTCACCGATATCGACCTGAGCCTAGACGACAAATACCTCTATGTTGCGTGCTGGGGGCTGGGCGAGATGCATCAATACGATGTCAGCGACCCGATGAACCCGAAGCTGACCGGAAAAGTCGAGCTGGGCGGCATCGCCCGCGGCACCAAGCACTCCAACGGCAAGGATTTTGCCTATGGCCCGCAAATGGTAGAAATCAGCCGCGACGGCAAGCGCGTCTACTGGACCAACTCGCTTTACTCCACCTGGGACAACCAGTTCTATCCCGACGACGAAGGCGGACAAATGGTGATGGCCGATGTGGGCGAAAACGGGGGGCTGACGCTGAACAATGACTTTTATGTCGACTTCCCCAAAGGTCTGCGCAGTCACCAAATTCGCCTGGAAGGCGGTGACTGTTCGACCGATAGCTTCTGCTATCCGTCCGTCTAAGAAATGGGCGACATAACAACAATGACAGCCCTTTGGTGGGCTGTCATTTTTTCTGGACTCTACCACGGTATCAACCCCGGCATGGGTTGGCCGCTGGCCGTTTCGGCGGCGTTGATGGAGCGAAAGCACAGCGCCCTGCCAAAAGCGCTGGCAATGCTGGCCACGGGGCATTTCCTCGCGATGATTGGCATCTTATTGCCGCTCTCACTGATGATGTTCCTTGTTCAGTGGGAAGTTCAAATCCGCGTGGTCGCCGGGTTTTTGGTCATCGCCATGGGCCTCTATCTGCTGATCAACCGAAGACATCCGAAAATTCTGGCGCGCGTGCACCCTGCACGGTTGGCGCTCTGGTCATTCCTCGCTGCGATGGCGCATGGGGCTGGTTTGATGCTGGTACCGATTTTTCTGGGCATCTGTGCGATTGGAGCGGACGAAACCGGTCATGCCGCAGCACAAACACTTATGAGCAGCAACGTGACGACTGCGTTTCTTGTTGCAGCAGTACACACGTTGTCGATGACAATTGCTGGCGGCACCATCGCAGTTGTGATCTACCTTTGGCTGGGGCTCAGGTTCCTCTCAAAGACATGGTTCAATCTTGATGTCGTCTGGGCACTCAGCCTCATCGCCGTCGGAGCATTCGGACTCTATGCAGCACTTTTTGGCCATTGAAATCGGTTACCCGACCAAATGGCACCTGTTCACGAGCTGGCAGAAACCAGCAATCCCGGCAGTTAATCTTTCAACGCATCTAGTGGCACCTGAAGCACCGCGTTGCCGATTTAGTCAGGTGGAGTTTCTCCTGCAGGCTCTGCCGCAAACTTTTCAACTTGATTACCTGGAATAACCCCGACCGGCATGATGCGTGAGACAATCTGCAAAGCGGACGCTCAACACGCTCGTTCAAAGAATGTCATTTTCCAAAGCACATCGTTGTTCACGCAATCTACTTTTACTCACGATACTCAGTGTCTTAACGCGATCTGGAGCAAATATTGGCAGAGCGGGGCGTTGCGGTTGATCATGTGACAATCAGAAGATTGGGTGGTGAAATTCTCGCCCCAGGTCAAGATTGAGATGCACAAATGCAAGCGCCCTAGTGCAGTTTCATGGCGCATGGACAAAACCCATCTCAAAGTGCGCGGCCATTGGATGTATCGGTATCGAGCGGTTGATCGCGACGGCGAAACCCTTGATTTTATGCCGTTTGAAAGCCGCGACACCGCGGCGGCCAAGCAATTCTTCGCGGAGGCATTGGCCAACAAAGGCATTCCGTTGCAGATCGTGGTCGACAAAACCGTCCCTCTCGCTGCAAATCTGTTTTCATCCCAAGATCAAACATCTTCTTTAAACTGCTTACGCAACCAGTCCACAAAGATCTCGACCTCTGGTCGTACAGATTTTTTGGAAACAGGTTGCATTAGGAAATGTGCATCCGGATGTGGCAGCGGTTTGCCGGCAAATCGAACGCCCGAGGCGAGCCCATTTTCGGTATTGACCAGTCGCGAGAACACTAGGGCATAGCCACCGCCACTCGCGACAAGTTGCAGCGCCGAAATGGTTGTGTCTACCAGGTATTGCGGGGCGTCTTGCGGCTTGGTGCAGTCATATGCGCTCAAGTATCGTTCCCAATGGCCTTCATGGCCCAATATGTGAACAAATGGACCAGACAGCAGATCCTGCACTTGCTTTGCACTGTTCTTCCGGCCTTTGGCGCATATCGGGACGATCGTTTCATCAGAGAGCTTATCGGAGAGTGCGTCGGTCCAGTTGCCACGACCCAAGCGTAGCTCTACGTCGATCTCTTCTAAATTGGTGGTCTCTGTCCAGATATTTGTCACAAGGCGAAGATTTATCGTCGGGTGGTCTTTCTTGAACGACGGAAGACGGGGCGCAAGCCAAAGTGAAGCGGTCGATATCGGCGCCTTGATCGTAACTGTCTTCGTCGCCATCGACCCGAAAAGGTTTGCCGAGGCCATATCGATATCAGCAAGCGCCTGCCGGACAGTTGAGCAATAAGCCTGACCAATCTCTGTGAGAGACAGATGTCTTGCGCGCCTCACAAATAACTTGTGCTGCAACTGCTGTTCCAATGATCGGATGTGCAGGCTGACGGCAGCCTGCGTCAGCCCCAATTCGACGCTTGCACTGGTAAAATTCAGATGTCGGGCCGCGGCTTCAAAGCTACGCAGCCAGGTTAGACTTATCTGGTTGGACGGCATTTACCACCAAGAAAAATTTGCGTTAGCTCGGTTTATTTATCATTTTTCTTTTATCAGCAAGTTCTCAAATAGGGTCTGGTTTTGTTCATTCACTCGACCAGGAGATAAGGACATGACTGAAAAACAGGATGTGTCGCAAACTCTGGGGTCTAGTTGACGAGCATGCATGATCTGAGGTTTTTACTAGTCGAATAATTTTCGAACAGGTTATTTGAGCATGATCTCGTTAAAGGGCTGTCATTTCCCCAAGGATGCAGTTTTGTACGCTGTTTTCTTCTATCTGCGGTACACGGTGTCCTATCGTGACTTGGAAGAGATCATGGCTGAGCGCGGTGTCCGAGTTGACCATGCCACTTTGAATAGGTGGGTGGTGAAATACTCGCCTATCGTCGCAGCTCGTGCGCTGTCAAAGAAGCGTCCAACGCCGAGTTCATGGCGCATGGACGAAACCTATATTCGTGTTCGCGGCAACTGGATGTACCTCTATCGGGCCATCGACAAAGCTGGGAATACTCTTGATTTCATGTTGTCTGAGCGCAGGAACCGTCCAGCAGCAGCAAGGTTCTTTGCCAAAGCGCTGTCTTCAAATGGAATCCCGAGCAAGATCGTCATCGACAAAAGCGGCGCCAACGCGGCTGGCATTCGAGTGGTGAACAAAATCCTTAATCGGTTTGGCTGCCCAGCCAAAATCCAAACGGTCAGGTCCAAGTATTTGAATAACCTAATCGAACAGGATCATCGGTTTATCAAGTGTCGTGTACGGCATATGTGTGGGTTCAAATCGTTCAGATCCGCATCAGCTACTTTGGACGGCATCGAGGTCGCCAAAATGATCCGGAAGCGGCAATTCCCCAGCACTACCACGTCGGGCTTTCGGCTGTTTGCCGAGATCGCAGAATAGGTGTGTCCGGTAGTTGACTGCCTATGGTCGTTGCAAAAGTTTGCGACACATCCAGTTCACAATGAGGAACGAACGGCGGCCCTGCGGACATAGCTGCAATTCGCCCTTTCCCAAAATCCTCTTTGTGTCGCAGTCTTGCGCGTGACGTCCGCTTGACGACACGACCCCTATCAAACGATCATCTCAGAACTGTCATGTGGTACTTCAAGGGAGATCTCATGGAAGTATTCGGAAGTGAAGCACAGCGACGCATGTCAACCATGGGCGAGCATCTTATGCAGCTGTTGGGTGATGACCCTCGGTTTTGTAGCCATGGGCGTGGTATACAGATTGCCAACGAGTATAGCGGGGCGTTGGATGATGCCGTCGCAATGGCCCGAATTCTTGGCATCACGGCGATAGAAAGCATACCGCGTGAGGAGGTGGCGACGGCGCGAGAACGAATTGAAAGCGAGGGTTTAAAAACCGACACGATTGCTTGCTATCTTGGCGGTCTGAACTGTGTCGAAGCCGCTCGCCAAGTGGTCGCAACTCATGCTTTGCCCGAGGATTTAACCATACGAGTGATTGATCGCAGCTCTCCACCAGAATGGCTTGAAGCTTTCGCGGAAGTCGCGTTGAGCCATGGTGTTCTACCGCCAATAGGGCCGGTGATGCGCGGATTGTCTCGTCCCGGGTTTGCTATGGTCGTCGTTGATCGATCAGGTGCTCCAGTCGCAACTGCGGGTTCAGTTCTGTGTCATCCCTCCAGCAGTCGGCTGCATAGTCGCGCACAATGGGGGCAACTCTCGACCAAACCTGAACGCATGGGCGAGGGCATTGCAAAAGTCTTGGGGGCGATAGCACTAATACACTCGCATGAAAAGCTTGGCGCCACAGGGTTCAAGACAGGCATCGCTCCGGGTAACATTCCCTCTGCACGGCTTTGCGAAAGACTTGGCTTGGAGGACAGTGGAAACGACATAGTCGCGATCATTGACCCTCACGTATACTCAGAAGATCGGTTAACCAAGTGACCCATCCGGCTGTCTGTGGTCGCATTGTGTAAGCAATATTACCAAGAGCCTGAGTTGGTCTCTTGAAAAAGCTGTCTGAAGTGAGCGCATATGGGACCAAAAGCCCCAGAAGGTTGGGAGAACAACTGGGCGCAAACCATGCCAGGGCAAAGCTTCAACGTGATGATGCGCCTCTACGGACCGCTCGAGCCTTGGTTCGTCAAAACCTGGCGTCCTGGTGATCTGAAATTGGTAGAATAAAGCGACGGCCACGACTATCGGGCGACGCTACTTGTTGGCGTCGCCTGGCATTTTCTTTGGTGTCCACTTTGGTCTCAAAGCGGAAATCCATTTTCGGGAGCACTGCCATCTTTCTTTAATTCTAGATTTATTCCTGAACCAACTGCCTCCACTACTACTGCAGTTGCAAAATATCCGGGACGCAGAGTTTTCTTTTGGCAGGCATTTTGTCTGCACCATCTGATCGTTTCAGTCGCTTCGGGCCGTCCTTGACCTTGATTTTCGGCTTAGCTAGCGGGCCTTTTAGAGTCACTGGCCAGGGGCTTTTCGAAAGAGGTTCGCCAATCTTGCGGGGCTGTAGATCTAAATCCAAGACCTTGCCAGCCACATCGACCCCGCCAAAAACGACAACTTGGACATGATCCGTTTCCAAGGTGGTTTGTTTCGTCGAAATACTTCCATTGGAGATACTAATCGGCGCGCGCAAGCACACGATCGGAGCAACCTTTTGTTTTTCTTTGGTAAACACCCAAGGTAGCACACCCAGCCCCGCCAAATCCAAAAGCTGGGTCTCGATCGAGCCATCACGTAATGAAACTGTGGCGTTGCCGTTCATGCTGTTGACAAAGTGCTTGGGTGAATCGGTTCCTCCTGACACCGAAAAATCTGCATAAATCGTACCGCTTGCACCTTTTTTGAAGTTCAGTCCGTGAAGAATGTCATCCAGCTGCCAGCCGCCTGCCTTGCCGGTCAACGTGAGCAGGTGCGCGTCGTTCGATAGATCCATTTGCCCGCTGACGTCGAAATGAGCGCCTCCGTATTCAAATTTCAAAGGCCCAGCTTTAAGCTCATTTTTGTTAAGCGTCAGTTCGCTCTGCAATCTGCTAATGCCTTTGGCACCCTCTATGTGCCGAAGGTCAATGTCGACATCCATATCCATACCGGACAAGAGAACTGAACGCCCAATTGGTTTAAGCGTCACATCTCTCAAAGGGCCAGCGTCATCTGCTTCTTGATTGGCGTCTTCCTCGTCGGGCTCCGAACCGCCTAGCTTCCGCAACTGTGCAGCGGCCTGAATGATCGTTCGAATATGATCTATCTTTATCAGGTCACTCTCTATGGAACCCTTCAGCACAGGATCACTTGTTGCATCATCAAGATCGGCGACAATTTCCAGGACAGATTCAGAAATCTCGACATTGGCACTCGCGTTCCAATCGGAGCCTTCGCTAGCGAGGTCAATCTCAAGGCGAGCCTGTCCGGTTTCCACGCGTTCAAGCGATAGTGCATCCAAAAGGTCTGCACCTGATGGGACTTCAACATCGATTGCCAAATCCAGGTCCTCAAATTTGAGTACATTCTTGACAGTGCCATGTACTTCGAGGTTCCAGACTTCTGTTTCACTTGTCTTTCCATCTAAATTCGTCAGCGATAGCTGATTGATGTCGCCATTCAAATGAAAGTCGCCGGAAAATCTGCCGAGTTGGTCGTCCGGTCCTAACAGTTCTGGTGAGATCAAACTGCTTGCCGGAATATCCATTAGACCTTCTGCTGATATTCCTTGTAACTGCAGCGCGTCATCGACCGAACCGTCCAAAATGATAAACGGATCAGCCGGGTCCCCAATTCTCAAGTTGATGCTTCCGACCCTTAAGCTGCCTTCTGGTGTTCTGGAAAGTTCGGAGAACTTGATCGGAGGCGGGCCCTCGCCAGACGTGTCCAATGTGAATCCGTTGGTCTTAATGACCATTTGCCGCTGCGGAATCTGCCCGGGGACGCTGTCGATAACCATGTCGACCGAGATAAGTTTAAGATCATACCGCGATGCGGCGGGGGCTGGTTCAGCATCTTCAGGATACAACCGAATGCGGGTTGTCAACGATACGTCTTCCGGATTTCCCAATTCTCCGATTTGTCCTGTCAGCGAGAGGCTTTGCCCGCCATCCAACTCCGTCAAAACACTTAGATCATCAATCCGAGCAACGCCGTCGACCGATTTGAATGTTGCACCAATACTTCCTGAACCTTCCAGGACACGGTCAAGCTTCAGGATATCGAGAAGCTGGCCAAGTTCTACAACCTCTAGGGTCGTCTTCACTTGCAGCCCGTCTTCTATGGGGGATTCCTCTGCGGTAATCGAAATCTGTTCGAAGTTCACCGCTACCTGAAACGGGTCTTCCGCAGGGAATGTCGCGTTCAGATCAAACCTCTCTCCGTTTAGCGAACCGGCCCCAACTGCGGTCGCAACGTCGGTTTCCGTATCGCGTTTTAGAAGCAGCTCAGAAAGCTGCAGATCCAGCTCAAGCCCGTTTAGATCGTTTTGGTAAAAAACGGTGATATCGGTCAGGTCAATTTTATGGTCCGTTAGAACTCCAGCCAAAGGCATTTTAGGAGACTTAGCAGCTTGCCCGGCTTCTACATCTGATTGGGAAAGGGACTGCCAGTTTCCGACGCCGTCTTTGCCTGTGATCAGGTTCAGGTGAACGCCCGAGAGAGAAAGGTTGCTCAGCGATAGATTACTGTTCCAGAGGTCGCGCGTGGAAATTTCGAACTCAAGTTCGTCGATTGCTGCCAGATTCTCGTTCGCTCTCCGCGAACCGGGTAGTACCAGCCCCGCCGCTGACACCTGCAAGTGCCGGCCAAGGCCCAGACGCACTTCATCCTCTATGATGACGTCCTGACCAAGTTTCTTGGAGATCAGGTTTTCAACGAAGGTGGTCCTTACAGAAGAAAACAACGTAGAAGACAGGAAAAGCCAAGCTGCTAACACAGCCACAAACGCGACAGCGCAACAAACCAATACACCTTTTGCAACGTATCGCACGCTTTTCTCCTAATGTTCCGATTCATACGTTGGGCAACCTAAACCATTTATTTGTTAGGTTAATGGATTATATGGTCGGTAAATTTCCCGACCTCTGAATGATCTTGACCGTACAGCTGATAACTCT
This sequence comes from Ruegeria sp. CDSA241, assembly GCF_059611265.1. Classification (NCBI taxonomy): domain Bacteria; kingdom Pseudomonadati; phylum Pseudomonadota; class Alphaproteobacteria; order Rhodobacterales; family Roseobacteraceae; genus Ruegeria; species Ruegeria sp. CDSA241. The sequence goes on along the minus strand of NZ_JBXWPF010000011.1, from coordinate 13,293 downwards.
CGCTGATTTGGTCGGACAGCTAAATCACGGGTAGATGACAAAATAACTTTTGTACCGCTGACCCAGCTTCCAATCAGCTGGCTTGAAGTGAGTTTGACCGACCAGAACTGGACACGTTGCAGGGGTTGCGACTTCAGCGGCTCGACGCATCCCCAAGCTATTGGCAGCCAGATTTCCTCAATTTCCCACATTTATCTAATTACTGTTATATGTGAATTCTTCAAACGACGAGGATAGGATGAACTCACTAACTAGAATAACACGTGGGATAGGCGTCGCTTTCAAAGACGGTAGAGTGAAAGGCATTCTTGCCTTCACAGTTGGAATGATTTTATGGGCCTCGGTCTTTTACCACTTTGTCGAAGGTTGGAGTTGGCTCGACTCAATCTACTTTTCTGTCGTGACCATTTCGACCGTGGGGTTTGGTGACTTCTCACCTGAAACCGCGGCAGGGAAGATCTTCACAATGATTTACATCGTCGTGGGCCTCGGTGTCTTCGTGACCGCGGCGACCACAGTGGCGGATACAATCTTGTCCCAGGACGACAAAAAAGCGGACTAATAGACTGCACTCAAATGAGCCAAACCGAGTTCCTGCACAGGCATTGGCCCGTCTGTGCATCTCAAGCTGCGGCCTGGATTCATTTGCGTCTTCAAGCTGATAGATGATCACTAAAACTAAAAAAAATATACATATTATGTTTTTTGAGTATAACATTCAAAAAACATATGGAGGGATGGAATGGAAAAGACACAGGACGCAAAGATTGTCGATCTAGCGATACGATTGCTCTTTCTCGGACTATTTCTCTACAGCGCTTTGGTCATGGTGGCCCCGCTTGCGAGCGTGGTTATCTGGGCAACGATCCTTTGTGTGGCGCTTTACCCGGCATTTGATTGGCTTCAGTCCAAGCTTGGAGGTCGGAAAAAACTTGCCACGACGATCTTGGTTTTGTTGGGCCTTGTTCTGACCCTCGGGCCAGTCGCTACCGCGGTGTCTGGTGCCGCAGAACTTGGGTCTGAATTCGCGGAACAAGCAGACAAAGGTGAGTTGAAAGTCCCACCTGCGCCCGAGGGTCTCAAGGAATTGCCCTTGGTGGGAGACAAAATAGCCGATGTTTGGGGGATGTTTGAGCGCAATCTTGACGGCGCGCTTACGAAATATGGCGCGCAAATCCTTGAGATCACCAAGTCGCTGTTTGGAAAGGTGTTGGGCATCGGCATCGGGCTTCTTGGCTTAGCTCTGTCCGTATTGATAATGGGGGCGTTGTTCAGCCCCGGGCCAAATATGGTCCAAGGTCTTCAGCGCTTTGCCAACCGTGTTTTCGCTCCGCGCGGTGGAGAATTCGTAACACTGGCAGGCGCAACAATTCGGAACGTAACAAAAGGCGTGATTGGCGTAGCTGCCATTCAAGCGGTCTGCGTTTGGATACTGTTGGCTTTGTTTGGGATTTCTTCGGCCGCCACGTTGGCATTCATCTGCCTGATACTCTCGATTATCCAAATCGGGCCCGGATTGGTTCTAATACCGGTAATTATCTACGCTTGGAGTTCCATGTCCGGCGGGACTGCTTTGATCTTCACCATATTGGCCGTTCCCGTCATGATAATGGACAGTTTTCTAAGACCCGTGTTCATTTCAAAAGGCCTTGAGACTCCCATGTTGGTCATCCTCATCGGTGTTCTCGGAGGTATGATGGCGTACGGTCTGATCGGTGTCTTTATGGGGCCGGTTCTCTTCGCTGTCTTCTATGAGCTGTTCAAGGTTTGGATTGATACCTCGCCCGAAGCCGAGGGCGCTGCTGAAGGTGCGGCGAAATGAGGAAGACAATATGGACAACCCTGGCTGTCATTCTGATTTTTCTTGTTTGGTACCTGGTCGCTGATCGGAAAACGCCATTTACTGGGAACGCCAGAGTAAAAGCCGTGGCGACCCAAATCGTCCCGCAGGTGACTGGCACCGTGACTGAAGTCTTGGTCGAAAATGGTCAGATTGTCTCGGCCGGAGATATCCTTGTCCGGATCGACCCGCGACCCTACGAGATTCAGCGCGACAAAGCGGAAGCTGACCTCGAAGCAGCCACTCAAGAAGTGGGCGCATCTTCGGCAGAGGTGAGAGCGGCACAGGCCAAACTAGCAAGGGCGCAAAGCGATCTGGATACGATGCGCATTCAAACGGAACGCGTGTTCGCGCTCGAAAAGAAAGGGTTGATTGCCGTCACAAAGGCCGATGATGCGCGAGGGCAACTGGCAGAGTCTGAGGCAAACTATGAGAACGCAAAAGCGGATCTGGAAAAAGCAAAACAGAGGCTTGGTGACGACGGGATTGAAAACCCGAAAATCCAGCGCGCGTTGGCCGCCTTGGCAGATGCAGAGCTTAACCTTGAATGGACTGTACTACGTGCTCCGGCGACAGGTGTCATCTCTAACTTGCTGATAGCCCCCGGAACATATGCGCGATCAGGCCAGGATCTATTGACGTTTCTGGACGCGACTGACGTCTGGATCGAGGCCTATTTTTCCGAAAACAACCTAGGAAGAGCCTCGATAGGGTCTCCGGTTGACGTAGTGTTGGACATGCATCCAGGTCAGATTATTCCGGGTGTCATTGAGAGCTTTAGTGCGGCTGTTTCCTTAAGTGGCGGTGATGTGCCCGGACAATTGGCGAGCCCGCCAAGCACCAAAGGTTTTTTGCGGGAGCCTGAGAGATTCCCAGTCAGGATCGTTTTGCCCGGCTATGAAGCAGGAAGCACCGAAGATGACCTTCGCTTTCAGCTGAACGGTCAGGCCGATGTGATCATGTACCTAAGCGACAACTCGTTGCTGAACCTCGTAGGTCGCACCTACATCCGCGTGGTTTCAATTCTGTCCTATGCGTACTGAGGACCAACGCTCTGTCACCCGGCTTGCGCTGGGTGTTACCGGCGTCTTTTCATTGGGCCTATTTCTTGGGTGGCCGCTTGCCGTCGTCGGGGCGGTGTTCGCCGCCCTTTTTCTGCAAGCACCTGCCGCATTGCCTTTGACAGCATTTGCGAAGCTCTTTGTCTTCTCTATTGGGTTGATGTTCATTTCGTTCCTGGTGTCGTCGATCTTCTCACCATATCCGCTTGTATTTCTGATGCTGGTGGCGATTGGAATAATCCTGTCTTTCATGTGGTCAGTTTCCGGCGCCGGAGTATTACCCGGTGTCATAGCTCTCATGGGGGCATTGATGATCCCAAACTTGGTTCTGCAATCACAGGACCTGGCTTTGGTGCTCGTGTATTGGATACCGTTGAACCTGCTGTTCGCAGGCTTCATATCGACACTGATGTTCGTATTGATACCCGCTGAACCTCAAACGGCGGCTCAAAAAAAAGCTGCAGCGCCGCCAAGCTTCGACCCACATCGTCGCATAGTCAGGATGTCGCTTGTCACAGTCCCGTTTGCTATGGCATTTTTTGTTTCCGGCGCGTCTGCATTGCTGGTTCTGTTCTTTGTCGCGCTGCTGAGCCAGCAACTTGCGGCAATGCCCGCTGCAGGCAAAACAGTTGCAAAAGCAATGCTGACGGCAAACCTTCTTGGGGCGGCAGTATCCATCATTTGTTATGAAATAAACGTAATAGCTCCGGTTATTCTCACCCCCATTTTGCTGTGTTTTTTCTTTTGCCTGACACTCGGAGCACTCGGTAAATCTCAAGCCCCGCTCGCCACCGCTGCCGGCTCTGCTATTACAACGGCTCTCATAGTATATGGCGGGTCGGTTGCGCCGTTTTCAGACGAGGCTGACGTCAAGAGCATCATTCGAGTTTTACAAGTTGCCAGCGCCGCATTTTTTGTAATCATCGCATATGTCGTGGTAGATGAATTCTGGCCGGAAAAAGAGCGCCAGGCGGCTCAATGAAGTTAGTTGCAACAAGGCCTGGCGCTGAAACCGACAGAGTTCTCAACTTGACCAATTCTACTTAGGGTCAGGATTCATAACCAGTACATAACGGTTGCCTCGAGTGCGAAGGCTGAGAGGAAGACCTTGGGACTACCGTCATAACGTGTCGCCACGCGCCTCCAATCCTTGAGCCTGCCGAACATGATCTCGATCCGGTTGCGGCGTTTGTATTTGCGCTTATCGTATTTGACCGGTGTCTTGCGTTGCTTACGGCCTGGGATGCAGGCGCGTATCCTTTTGTCTTTTAACGCTTCACGGAACCAGTCGGCGTCATAGCCGCGATCCCCGAGCAGCCAATACACGTTCAGTATGCTGCTGAGCAGAGCCCGAGCATCGATGTAATCGCTGACCTGCCCGGCGGTAACGAACAGGTTGAGCGGGCGACCTTGGCTATCACAGATAGCTTGCAGCTTGGTATTCATGCCGCCTTTGGTTCTGCCAATCAGGCGGCCACGCCCCCCTTTTTGACGCCCAAGCTGGACGCCGTGCGATGGGCTTTTAGATATGTGGCGTCGATCATAACCATCTTCTTTTCACCGTGCTCGGCAGCTAGACCAGCCATCATCCGTGCGAAGATGCCTTTCTCGCTCCAACGCTTCCACCGGCTGTAGAGCGTCTTTTGAGGTCCGGATTCCCAGGGCACATCTCGCCAACGCAACCCATTGCGATTAATGAAGATAATCCCGCTCAACACCCTTCTATCATCGACCCGTTGCCTGCCGTGCTACTTCGGGAAGAAAGGGGAAAGCTTGGCCATATGCTCGTCTGTCAGCCAATAAAGGTCGCTCATGTCATCGCTCCATATTTGGAGTTGTGAATCACGCAGCGCAGCAAAAATCAATGCATCCTGAGCCTAACATAGATCCAAGCGAAAGCTTCCTTCGCACCAAAAGTCAATTCATGGCAAGCGTTGTTGAATGGCCGCTAACCGAGACTGTGAATGCTTTTTATGCGAGAGTAGCGAACGGCGGGTAGGCTCGCATCAACGAAACTGCAAATTCCTGTCTTGAAGGTCCGCTTCGGGCTGCTAGCGGCCTATCGTGCTTGCTGCGGAGAATGGCAACACTGAGCCCAAGGTGTTCATGTTGCAATAGGAATGAGCGGCAGCGACAAATCAGGGTACAGACATCAACGTTGTGAGTAGCGGTTCGTTTTGACCATGCGACGTGCTGATGTCACGCAGCGAACATAGCCTCACCGCGATCTTGGAGATCGTTAGGCTTCTTGGTCGCTTTGTCTGCAAATTCAGGCGATGTTCAATGTCCCGAATTGGTTTTCGCTATACTGCAAAGCAGATCAACATGTTGATCCAACCAATCTTCGTCCAGTGCCTCGTGACGTATGAGTTTGCGGAAATAAGGTGCAGCCACTGCTAGTTCTATAAGCTGGTCAACCGGAACGTCGGCGGTGATCTCACCGCGGCCTATTGCGGCTGCAAATACTGCTTCAACACTTGCAAACCTGTCTTTCATAAATTCAGTGATCACCAACCGCGCTTCTGCATCGGTGGACGCAGCAGCGACAACTTGAGGCGCGATTTGACCCCATGGTGTGTCATTCAAAGCTCCCATCAGTACTCCGAGTAACCAGCGCAGATCAGATCGCAGCGGGCCATCGGTTTTGGGTGGTATGTTCGGCGGTGTTGCGATGCGCCTGAATGCTGCATCACGCAGACTGCGCGCATCTGGCCAGTGCCTGTAAAGTGTGCTGCGCGAAATGCCCGTTGCCTTCGAAACTGCGCCATGAGTTACGTGCAGCACGCCCTCATCCACTAGTATCTTTTGCGCGGCATCAAGCGCGGTCTGTCGTGTGGCGATCAGCCTAGGATCTTCTTTCAATCGTCCCTCCTATAGAACATCTTGTTGCATAGTAGAACATTTTGTTCTAAAAGTATGGTCGGTCAAAACCTAAATCCCACAAACACGTCTTTTCAAAACGGGAGCGTATCAATGTTCAAAGTGGCAGCAACCCCGCTGGTGGTACTCTTATCGATGGGCGCGACAACCGCATTGTCCGAGAGTGGTACCTACGAGCTGGATCCTGGACACAGCCAGGTATTGTTCAGCTACAACCACATCGGGTTCTCAGAAACATATGGAATGTTCTCAGGTTTTAGCGGTGAGATAGAGTTCAACGAAGATGATCCGTCTGCGTCATCTGTCACAGTGTCTATGCCTGTAAAATCTATGATCACGGGCTGGGATGCCCGTTTGCAACACTTCATGTCCGATGACTTTTTTAGCGCGAGTGACGGTGACGTGGTCACATTCGCCTCAACCAGCATTGAAGTGACCGGGGACAATTCCGCGAATATTTCTGGCGACCTGACCATGAATGGCGTCACCAAACCTGTTGTTCTGGAAACAACGCTTAACAAGTCGGCGCCATACCCGTTTGGCCCAAAAGAGGGCACGCCAACCTTGGGGCTGGCAGCCACGGCGACTATCGTGCGGTCTGAATTCGGACTTGGGGCGTTTGCACCTGCGGTGAGCGACGAAATAGAGCTCTTGATCAATATCGAAGCGTTAAAGGCTGAATGATGTGTGCAAGTGCGCTGATACTGCGTTCAGCACTCAATCTTTTTGATTGGCAGATGGTCAACACGATGAATGTGCACCTGAGAACATTGGCGGTTGCTGTGACGGTAGTGGTATTGATGTGCTCAATGGCGTCCGCGCAAGAGCGCTCCTTGCCGGAGCGCACCTCGCCCCGTCCCGAAACGACAAGCGGCGTACCGCATACTCAGATTGGTGTCGAAATTAATGCCGATTTGGCCCAGTTATTGCTGGAGCGAGTTGCGCAATTCCCAGGGGTCACACTTGGCCCAACACGCATATCATTACCTGGCGCGCTTGGCTTTCAGCTTGATCCTGACATGTTGTTGTCTCAACCGAACTCTATCGTCGGTGGGTTTGAGTTTGCGCATATGCATCCTGATGGCAGCTTGCACGCTTCGCTGCACCCCGCAATGGCCCGACGGGCAATTGAGGCTGGTTGGGCCGTAGGACACCCTTGGGCTGATCAACGCCCCGGATGGAGCGGCTTTGTGATGATTTATACACCGACCACACCAGAAGAGTTGGATGTCGTCATCGATCTGGTCGAAAGTTCGTACACCTTCATCACCGGCAACACCTTGGGTTAAACCTGTTTTGCCCGAAAGTGTGCGGTGGTGCCTGCTTCCTTAAAGAGTGCTGTTTCAGCCGCCTTGCTTTTCACGGTCAATTTCTTTCTTACATTCTTGCCGTGGCGAAGCGCTCGGAGCGCGCGTTCAAACCTTCAGCACCAATAGTAACTCCCGTCCCGCGCAGTTGAATTTGCAAAGCTCAGTGGCGAATGCCCGCTTTGGGCTGCGACCAACCAATTGAACTGATCGCAGAGAATGGCGTATCTGCGCCCAAAGCGACCATTCCGGTATCTAATGACAAAGTGGGTGTTCATGTCTTTGGGCTCACTTCACGGGTTTTTCGGTGAACCGGCGAACTGCGAGGACCGAAGCAGCATAATCCCCCAGTGAAATCCCTCTGAAAGCAAAAGCCGCCGGTTTATTGCGTGCTCGGACGTCGACTTTGCCAGCGACCAATTCCGTCAAGTCGCCAGCAATTTGCTCGTATGGCAACATCGGCTTGTCGCTTTCCAGCTCCTGCAAACGGTCGTCGACAATTACCGTTTTAATACCAGTCAAGTGCGCCGGCACCCACGGGATGCACGCATCAGTTATGGTTGCGAAGGCAGTCGGCTTCAGCCATCGGGCATCCAAGAAGGGTTCAATGGAGTAGTCCAACGTTATCGAAGTCACTATCAGATCGGCATCACTCAAAGCGTCCTTGGCATCGGCGCATGTTTCAGCTTCGAGGCCCATGCCCAGAGCATAACGACAAAGCTTGTCGGCATTCTCTTTACCACGCCCGAACACGCGGATTCGTTTCAAGGGAAACTGTTCTGAAAACGCAGCTAGATGGGAGTGAGCTTGCACGCCCGCACCCACAAAAGCCACCGTCTCGGCATGAGGGTCAGCAAGCCGTCGCGCTGCCACCACTGACAGAGCCGCAGTTCTGATTGCCGTAATCCAATTCGCTCCCAAGACCGCGCGAAGTAGTCCGGTTTGCGCATCCATAACCATGATGGCACCGTTTATCGCGGGAAGACCCCTCGCCGGGTTTTCCGGACACACTGTAACCTGCTTGGTCACGATGAATCCATCATCTCCCATTGCCAAAGTAGACATTGCGTAGCGCCCATCGCCGGGCAAGATGACTGTCTTAGGAGAAGTGTGAAGCTTTCCTTCTGCCTTGGCTATTAAAGCAGCCTCGATGGCATCGGCAACTTCCGAAGGTTGGATGCCTAAACCCCCGAGGTCGTCGTCAGACAGGTAAATTAAGGTGTTCTCAGAAGTCACAGAGTCCCTCACTTAAGCAATTTGGCTTTTTAACTGAATACATTGTCTTCGGCAGTTCTTCCTATCGGTTTACCTTCACAGAAGTATTTTGGCTGTAACTTTTGATCGCCCGATCCAATGCGCAAAAAAAATGCGCCTTCATTTTTCTGAAAATGTGAACCTAGCCGAACGCCTGATTTGTCCATTAGGCCGACTTTGTGCGGTCTGAACCAACCCGATGACCTACTGAGATCGTCAGACGACAGGTTCGGGCCCATTGGTAGTTAAAGTTGCGAATTGTTCGAACGACACTTTGCAGATCAGATTCCGGGCGACTTCAGGTCGGGATCACAATCCGACACACCAACCCACCCAGCGATTCAGAGCGGTCCAGATCTAGTCTGGCATCGTAGGCTTTCAGTAAGTCGACCGCGATCGCCAGCCCAAGCCCGCTGCCAACGACCGAGGTGTCCAGTCGTCCGCCGGATCGCAAGGCTTCGCGGTGGGCGTCTTCTGGAATTCCGGGACCGTCATCCTCGATACTGATTTCGATACATTTCTGCTTACGTTTCGCGGTCAGCCGTACCGCGCTTCGACACCATTTGACTGCGTTGTCCAGAAGATTGCCCAAAATCTCTTCTATGTCCTGCGTATCCATGCGCACCCAAAGACCCGGATCGCCATCGATCTGCAGTGATTTACCTTCGCGGTCCGCCATGGCCGAGAAAAGCCGCGCCAGGCGCTCGATGGAGTTAGACAGATCGGTCCGCGAATGGGTCAGGTCCGCAGCGTTCAAAGCCCGCAGCCTGGCCAGAGATCGACCAAGTTGAGCATCGATCCTGTCCAGCGCCTCTTGTGCGGTATCTGTCACCGCTCCGGTGTCGGACAATGTCACAAGTTCATTGCGCAATATGGCTGTAGGAGTTTTCAATGCGTGTGCCAGATCTGCGGCCTGGCGGCGCGAACCCGAGACGATCTCGCGGTTCCGACGCAACAGCTGGTTCAGGTCCTCGACCAATGGCGAGACCTCTTCGGGGTAATCTGTTGGCCTAAGGTCTTCATCCTGATCCCAGCGATGGGCCACATCCGTACGCAGCTTTCGCAATGGTCCCAGAACAACTGAAATCAGAAACAACGAGCCGGCTAAACCGATCAGGCCAACTAGGCCAAACACCGGCAGCAGGCTTTTCTGCGCCGCGCGCCGCTCGGCCACGAGCTGAGCCTGACTTTCGGCGACGCTGACGCCCCATACCGTGCCATCTTCATAAGTGATCTTCTGAAAAGCACTGCGCAGCACTTCATTCTCCGGACCGCTTGTGTCCCAGAGTGTGGGGATGTCAGGAATACCGGGAGGTTCCGCGATGACCTCATCAAACAGCGAGCGAGAGGTGAAGACCACACCGTCGGCGCTGCTGACCTGCCAGTACCGTCCGGAATAGGGGGTGCCATAAGCCGGGTCAAATATCAGATCCCGTAGGGCATCCGGGTTTTCGGTTGTGACATTCAGCCCAACAACCAGCTGTGTGTGACGATCCAGCAGCGCAGAGTCGAACCGGTTGGACACCCGTGCATCAATGTATGAGAAAACCGCCAGTGTACCTACGCCCACAGACACTGCCCCAGATGCAATTCCCCCCAGCAATGCCCGTTGTCGCAGCGATAACATCAGGCCGAATCGATCATATATCCACGACCCCGAACCGTTGTGATCAGGTCAGTGCCAAGCTTCTTGCGCAGACGGGTAACAAATACGGCGATGGTGTTCGAATCCCGGTCTCCATCGTATTCATAGATATGCTCTGAAAGTTCTGATCGTGAAATCATCCGACCAGAATTATGCGCCAGATAAGTCAGCACCGCGATTTCTTGAGCAGTCAGGTCAACCGGCACGCCATCGGCTGTCACCCGGCCGTTACGGGTATCCAGAATGACGTTTCCCATTTCAATCACGGGATTCAGCTGTCCACTTTGCCGTCGCAGGATGGCGCGAACACGCGCGGCCAGTTCGGGCATGTGGAACGGTTTGGTCATATAGTCATCTGCGCCCGCATCCAGGCCGTCGACCCTTTCGCTCCAGCCATCGCGGGCAGTCAGAATCAGCACCGGTGTTTTGACACCCTCGTTGCGCCATTCGCGCAGAATCGAAATGCCGTCGCGCTCTGGAAGGCCGAGGTCAAGGATGATCATGTCATATGGTTCGGTCGCACCCAGATGCAGGGCGTCGAGCCCACTATTGGCGACATCCACAACGCGGCCTTCTGCGTTCAGGAGTTTTTTGATCTGTTCGCAGAGGTGCGGTTCGTCTTCTGCCAGCAATACTCTCATACTTAGGGACTATAGGCGAGCGAATGGAAGTATAACCATTACTTTTTGCCCCCGCCGTTACCTCCGCCATTACCACCGGAGTTACCACCGCCGTTACCGCCGCCGTTGCCACCGGAATTACCACCACCGTTACCACCGGAATTACCGCCACCATTGCCACCGGAGTTACCGCCGCTATTGCCTTTGTTTGCAGATTTCCCCTGCGAAGTGCCCTTGCCGGATTTACCCGGCGCAGCGCGGGCAGCTTCAGAAATCTGGCGGCCAACGACGGATCGGTTGGAGACAACAACACCCGTCTGAGCGTTGACGATGACACTGACGATTTTACCATCCGGTTTCTTGACGAGAATACGGTAATATAGCCTGTCAGCCTGAAAGGCGCGCGCGTCAACTGGCGTTCCACCAAAAGCCTTTTCAACGCCTTTGATTACTTTTTTCAAACGAATGGCACTGCCTGAGGTTGTCGCCTTGCGCAACTCGGATTGCGTCAACTCACGTGCAGAAGCCTGTCCCTCTCCGGGGTGGAGAAAGGCAAGTAGACAGGCAATGGCAATAAGCTTTTTCATCCTTGTCACTCATTACTGCGAAAACGCCGGCTCAATCTACCGATTTCTATGTGAACCTACGGTGAACAGCCAGTTACGCGTGGGTTCAACGATGATGGGTTTAGATCAGGGGTGTCGGACTCTGTTTTCGACACCCAGTTTTTGCGTCTGCTCGCCGCTGATTACCGTGACAGACAAGAATCGCACCTGACGAACGAGGACCAATATGAACACCAAACCGATCAACCTGCTAAAAGCCTCTGCTATTGCCATCGCCCTGCTGGGCTCGACCGCGATTGTCGGAGCTGTCGCGTTTCCTGATGCTGCTTATGCCAAAGGGGGAAACGGCGGCGGTAACGGAAACGGCGGCGGCAATGGCAACGGCGGTGGAAACGGCAATGGTGGTGGAAACGGTAATGGCGGATCTGGTGCGTCCATTAGCGATAGTGATAAAGCGGCCGGAAAATCTAACCGGAAATCTTCCAACGCGGGTAAGTCAAAGTCATCGGGAAAAAACAAGTTTTCCTTGAAAGACCTGTTTGGGGGCAAAAAGACCAAAGCCAAATCCACAGCCGTAAAGACCGTACGCAAAAGTCAACCAGTGGATCAGGTGACCAAAGCAATTCGCCCCGCCCCGAAACCGAAAGGGTACAAGATGGCGGATCTGCTGGGCGTGCACCCATCTGAACTAGGCGCACTGAACGCCGCCAACGCTAATGAGAATGCTCTCAAGAACGCCTCTCCTAATTCCCGTGTGGGCCGCATCGCCGCATTTCTTGACGCGGTTCTGGCCGGAGATGAATTGCGTGAGGAGCTTGCGGAAACACAGGCACAGCTGGATGGCATGACCCCGCCGGACCGCCCGGTCTCTGAGATCGAAGAGGACCTTGATGCGGCTCTGACAGATGTTCAGGAGAAGCAGGATCGCGTGAACGAGCTTGAGGACGCTCTTGCCGATGCCGGGGGCACAGATCCGGATATAGAAGCAGAGCTTAAGGACGCCAATAACGAACTTCAGGGAGCCCTCGATACGGCCGAAGACCTAGGCGCCGAACGGCAGGCTGCGGTCGACTACAACGATACGGTGGCAGAAGTCGATGCGCTGACTGAGGCTGTAGAAAATCAACCGCAGACCGAGCGTGAAGCGTTGGAGGCTGCCGCCAACAAGCCTGTGACGGATGAGGTCGAAGCTGCCGTAAAAACTCTGCTTGGTCTTGATAGCTGATTGCTGATTGTCCAATCAATCATCAGGTCAAATAGACCCGAGCCAGCAGGCATAACAACATCACAAATAAAAAAACCCGCTCCGATCCGGAGCGGGTTTCACTACATCCCAGACAACACCACGTGACTTGGGATATACGCAGACGTTCTGTTGAGAGATCAGACGCCCCGTTTTGCCTCTTCTAGTCGCTTATTGTTGATAATTTCAGACAGTGCATTTTCGATAGGAGGGAAGCGACCGTTGCTCGAATTCGTGATGTTTGACATTTCACCGCCTGAGACGGTGCGCGAGGATTGCATTGCTGTAGGAATGCTAGGCGCACCCTCATTGGCAGTATTGATCATGCTGTTCCCCTTCAGTGCATCCGGGCACGCATTGATCGGCCCTGAGTAAGGAAGTATGAACGATAACGGTTGAACACTCTGAGAATACATTGTTCACGTTCGGTTAATGTTGTTGCGTATGAGTGGACAAATTGGGAGGGGGCATTGACCGCCGTATAAGGAAATGCTTCCATTTTGATTTTATTTCCCGATGGCGGCTTTGTCCCGCATGGCCACTGTCCAAAGCTCCACACCACTGCATCTTGGATTAAAAGTCCGCTTCCGATGCTATTGCCGCCGTTTGTAGGGCTTGTTGATGCAAGCGCGGCGAAGGTCTGCCGTGTGGCCTTACTGCCAAGTAGCCTGTGGCACGTCGATTGAAGGCCATCGTTCTGGATGAACGTTGTCAACAAGATTGGGCGGCAGCTTTATTGGGATTCACGCGGCAATTTACTGGGAATACGCAGAGCAGGCAGAAAAAGCCCTGAAAAGGGCTGAGCAGCCTCATCTGACTGGTTCAATTTGATTGTTAGTGCATCATTGGCCTGTGATCCATTGAGATGATGGTTTCG
>NZ_JBXWPF010000010.1:0-167564 GCF_059611265.1 Ruegeria sp. CDSA241 | reverse complement strand
TCGCCTCGACATTTACGATCGAAGCAATCGAGCGGATAGAGGCCGTAGATTTCAGCACCGATTTGATGATCTCGGCGGTTTGCGGGTCAATCAGGTACCCACCGTCACTGTTCACAGCGCTCGAGAGGGATTTCACCTCCATCTCAAGACCACGCAGGCCGTCATCCTCACCCGAACGCACATAGGCATCAAAGGCCTTCTGATGCGGTGCGCCGTCCTCGATTGAGGCCGCAAGATGCGGGCGTGCCGCGATGGTTGATTTACGATCCAGCATGGTCAGTCGCTCTTCTGTCTGTTGCAATTTTGTCTTAACTTCAGCCTTGAGGCCCTTGAATTCGTTCACGAAGCCAGTCATCGCCTGCTTCACCTCCTGAACCAGGGGCACACCCTCTCCGGTCAAGGCCGGGGTTTCGGTCTTGCTCATCAGCACTTCCTTTTTGGGGGTGAGGTTTCGGCGCGCTAGGTTCGCGCCAGCTCCTGCCGGGCGTGATCAAACACCTCGGCAATACTGCGCCAGGTGTTCTCGGCCTCGGGGTCCACCCCCTTTGCCGCCACCCGCGCACTGGGCAGCATCGGGAACGTCACCAGCGACACCTCCCACAGCTCCAGTTCGGTCAGGACCCGCTGGCCCTTGTCATTCTTCACGGCGCGCTTGGTACGAAAGCCAATCGACAGGCCATCCATTGCGCCCGCCCGGATCAACTCGGCCGCCTCGCGGCCCTTTTGCGTGCTTTTCAGCAGACGGCCCTTGACCCACAGGCCCCGGTCGTCCTCGCGCACCTCGTCCCAAACCCCGATGGGTTGCGCCGGATCGTGCTGCCACAGCATCTTGACCCTTTGGCCCGCTGTAGCCAGCCCCTCAAGGGAACCGCGATACGCACCTTTCTGCACCACGTCACTGCCCTGATCCACCTGTCCAAACAGGCTGGCATAACCTTCGATCACCGCGTCCTCGGTCACCGAAAGGCCCTCTCCGAACCGTGCGAACTTATGCTCCAAATCCATATTCTTCTCCATGTAACCTGCTGAATTCATGGTGTTACTGAAAGGAATGACTGAAACGCCTGCGCCAGGATCACCGCTGCCACGCCATACACCGTCAGCCACAATCGCCTCTCCAGCCGCTCCATCATCTCTTCGATCTGATCCAGCCGCCTGCACAGATGTTCATGCTGGATCTCGGCCACCCGCTCATGCGCGGCCAGCCGCAAGCCTGGCGCGCAATCGAATGGCGGATATCCTTCAGCCATCCGCACGCTCCGGCAGCCCCAGCAAGGCGCGCTTTTCGGCATCGCTCAGGAATTCGGCCCCATTGACCCGCGCCCATTGCGCGTCCCGTTCCGCCGACAGCGCAGGCACCTGATCCAGATCGGGCTTCAGCACCAATTCCTCACCGGAAAAACCCGCCAGCCACTCCGACACCGCCGCCGCCACCCGCGTCACCAGAGGCAGCACTGTCAGGCGATAGAACGCCCGGTTGGCCTCCTGATAGTTCGAATAGGTCGCGTCGCCTTGTATCCCCAGCAGCATCGGCGGGACCCCAAAGGCCAGCGCGATCTCGCGGGCGGCGGCTTCCTTGGTCTTCTGAAACTCCATGTCCAAGGGCGAAAAGCCCATCGGCTTCCAATCCAACCCCCCTTCCAGAACCATCGGACGACCAGCATTCCGCGCCCCGCGATAGTTCTGCTCAATCTCATCGGACAGACGCCGGAACTGGTCCTCGGCCATAACTCCATGGCCATCACCGCCCTTCCAGACCAGCGCCCCCGAAGGCCGCGCCGCATTGTCCAGCAGCGATTTTGACCAACGCGACGCGCTGTTATGCACATCAATCGCCATCGCCGCCGCCTGCATCGGCGAGAACCCGTAATGATCATCTTGCGGGTGGAACGACTTGATATGACAGATGTTCTCCGCCGCAAACCGGTGCTTTTTACCGCCCACCGCGTAATCATACGCCTTG
Source organism: Ruegeria sp. CDSA241 (assembly GCF_059611265.1). Taxonomy (NCBI): domain Bacteria; kingdom Pseudomonadati; phylum Pseudomonadota; class Alphaproteobacteria; order Rhodobacterales; family Roseobacteraceae; genus Ruegeria; species Ruegeria sp. CDSA241. The sequence goes on along the minus strand of NZ_JBXWPF010000010.1, from coordinate 165,601 downwards.
GGCCACCCATCCGCCCCCGGCACCACGCTCATTCGGTCGGATCGCAACACATGCAGCTCAACCGGCAGGCCCTCATCAGCCTGCACAGCCTCAACATAAGCATTCCCCGACAGCAGCAACTGCCCGAACAGGGCCTCCATCAACTCCGCCCGCCCCTGTGCCGCATTCGGACGGCGCATCAGCGACAGGATCGGATGCACATCGAACCGCTGCGCCTGATCCTGCAGCACCAGAGGCAAAGCCGCCGCCGCCTCGGCAATCAGCTTGACCGAGCGAAACCCCACCGGGTTCCCCGAAAACCCCGTCCGCGTCAGCGTCACCGCATCCCGAGGGCTCCACGCCACGCGTCCACCCGTCTGCCACGCCACCACAGGCCCAGCCGCGCTCGCCTTCGCTTCAGGTGCTGCCTCAGCCGATCCACGACGCAAGAAATCGAATACCATCTGTGCTCCTTTCTGCCGCCGCTCTGCCCGGCTTGTTGAAAGGAGTTATGACGCAGAGAAGTTTATGCCTCGGGAATAGAACGTACGGGGGTAGGGCAACGGGTTGGAATTCTTACTAATTCACAACGCAGAAGCGAATAGAGTGGGTAGAAAAATCAATTTGGCGTTTACGGTCTCGCAAGAAAAACATGCCCCTGAATTTTGCCGGACACCGGCCCTTTACCAAACAGCTTTTCGATGTCGGCGGCGGCGGCGTCTGTAATTTCAGTCAATGAGCCCGCAGCACGTTCTTCCAACTCATTTCTAAGCGGTGTCCCCTGGCAGTAAGCCACTGCCGGAGCTTGCGGATTGCTCGCTCGGCTTTGCTCGGAAATGGTCAGTGTTTCGATATCCGTAAAACCAGCTTCCTTAAGATCATCGACAATTGAATCAATATTGCCGTGCCCATGGGGCGTTCTTGCTAAAAACACTGGGGGATCTTCCGGGAAAAACCGAGATGCCGTCTTCGTCACGCTATGCGCAAACTCATTCTCTTCGATACTGTCCCAAACATTGAAGATAAAACACCCGCCATCCTTCAAAACACGAAGGGCTTCTTTGTAACCAGCTACTTTGTCAGGAAAAAACATCACCCCAAACTGGCAACAGACAACGTCAAATGTATTTGCCTCAAAGGGCAACGCCAACGCATCCGCCTGCTTCCATTCTATTCGATTGGCTTTCGGTTGCTGCGTTGACGCTCTGTCCAACATCGGTTGATTTAAATCAGTAACCACATAACGAATTTCGTCGCTCAGCAGCGGGGCCAACGCACGTGTTACTACTCCGCTACCTGCGGCGGTCTCCAAAACAGCTTTGGGTTTGGTATCAGCGACTCTCTTTGCCAAGTCTGCGGCATAAGATTCGAAAATCAATGGAACCAGAAATTCATCATAAATGTCTGGAATTGAGCCGGTGAAGTTTTTGTCACTTGTAGACACTACGAAATCCCTCCCCGACCCCGTGGTCGCAAAGGGTGTATTCATAGCATAAATCGCTGGCCACGTCACTTCGGACCGCGATCAGTTCTTCAACCGCCACTCTCCGCCTGTTTTTATCCTCACAAACTCCGCACCCTAGGCCGCCGATACGCCCCCGCACGCCCCACAACCAACTCATGTAACGCCCAGACCAGAGCGTCGACCCGGTCGGGCGAGCCCTGCCCTTCGAACCCGCGCGCGGTCATCTGGAACATCTGCTCCTCCAACGCGTCCAGCCCCGCCATATGCGCCACCCGCCCCTGTTCGTACAAAGCCGCTACAGGTTCGGCCCGCGCGACCTTGCCGCGAGACGCCCGCACCGCGCGATAAGGGACCAGAGGGTCCACCTGCCGCACCACCTCCTCGACTAGTTGCCCGCCCTGATTGACCTCGGCCACCAGCCGCTCGGCCCCGAACTCATCCATCGCGTCAATCGCCGCCTGCGCCCAGCCAGCCGGACCCGCGCCTTGCACTGTGCGGTCGGCCAGCACGTAAGCGCGCCACTCCTCGGGCGGCCCCTGCACCTGCGCGCCAACAACCACGATCCCGCAGGCATCCGCGCCAGAACCGGACGTCACCGCCGGGTCCAGCGCCACGACGATGCGATCCAACGCAGGAACCTGTGCGCATCGCGCCGCCTCCAGCATCGAACCGGTCCACAGCGCGCCTTCCGCATCCGACAGCAACACCCCGTCCAACTCCTGCCGCCCCAGCCGCGTCCCCGTATACCGCGCGCGCACTTCGTCCAAAAACGACTCCGCCAGATTGGCCCGGTTCGCCTCGGTCGGCGCATGGGTCTGCACCGTGGACGGAGACGCCAGCAAGTCCTTCAAAACCTTCACATTGCGCGGCGTAGTTGTCACACAGACCCGGGGCTGATCCCCCAACCGCAAAGCAAACTGCAGCATATCCCATGTCTCCCCAGCCTTTTTCCACTTGGCCAGCTCGTCAACCCAGGCCGCATCGAATTGTGGCCCGCGCAACCCCTCAGGATCATGGGCCGAGAACGCCTGCGCCTCGGCCCCATTTGGCCAGACTAGTTTTCGCTCTGACGCCTTCCAAATAGGTCGACGATCCGGTGGTGAGCATTGCAATATCCCACTATCGCCAAAGATCATCACGTCGCGCACCTGATCAAACGTCTCGCCAAGCAGAGCCACCCGGCGCGCCTTACCCGTGTCCAACGGCAAAGACCCCTCGACCATAGACCGCACCCATTCAGCCCCGGCCCGGGTCTTACCGGCTCCGCGCCCGCCCATGATCACCCAGGACCGCCAGTCACCTTCTGGCGGCAATTGATGCGGCAGCGCCCAGAACTCAAACAGGAAAGGGAGGGCGCACAGCCCCCCCTCCCCGATCTCACTCAGAAATCTGTCCTGCACCGCAACAGGCGCGGAGGCGAGCCAGCCTGCACCCGATCTCAGATCGTGCCCGATCAAGGTCGAGCGCATAGCCCCCTTGAGCAACTCCGGCTTGTCTGTGATGTTGTTCGACAAAGCTTGTCTCCACTTTTTGGCAACTTCGGATCAGCCCCTCAAGCTGTCCCAGTTGCTTACCTGCACCAGCAATATCTGCATCCTCCCCGGCACTGATCTGCCTGCGCAGTTCTTCCGCTGCTTTGCGCAGACCGCGAATGGATGTCTCAAGTGACTGCAACAAGTCAGCCGTTTGGGAAATCCGCTCTTCCGGGGTAATCAATGTCATGTTTGCGTATTGACCTCATGCGTGAGTTTTCTCCGCACGAGAGAAACGAAAAACGGCCGCCGGATGTTACCCCGAGGCCGTTGCTCACTTCTTCTAGCATGACACAGTTCGTACCAAATTAAGTTCGAAAAGTCAATGAATTGCGCAACACCCACGCAACAGGGAACGTTCGGTGCAGGTTAACAATTTCTTCCCCGCGCGCGTCTTTAGCTGCTGCCAGTCAAATCCTGTGCCAGCATCAGCGCATTCATATCCGGATCATAAAACGTGGCCGTGCTGACCATTCCTTCGATCGTTTCCGTCGCACCGTCGAATGCCACCCCTGCATCCTCTAACGCACTGCGCGCGGTGGAGATATCGGCGACCTCAAACACTGGAACACAATTTCCCGGTGAGGGCTCGGCCTGCTCTCCTAAACCCAATGTGACGCCATCCACATTGGTGCGCATCTCACTCCAACCCGCCTCGTCTATGTGATGGGAAAGTTCAAACCCCAATTTGTCGCTGAACCATTCGGCGCTTGCATGGCGGTCCCGAACCGAAATCGCAAGGGTGATCGTGTTTTTCAAAGAAACAAGGGGCATCAATCTTTCCTTTTGAGCTAAATTATATTAACTATACTTTATGGACATTAATTTGCTTGTCAAGCTGACCTCCCGAGCTTGGTCGCTGAATATTCTGGCACTCATGCATTCCGGCACTCCTGGCAGGCAGGCCGCTCTGCTTGCTGCCACCAGCGCAGGAAGAACTGCCTTCGCGGCAAGTCTGGACCATCTCATACGCCTTGACCTGATCGAAAGGAATCCGGGCCACGGGCACCCATTGCGCCCTGAATTCCGATTAACCCTGCCGGGGATCGAAGCCGCCAGTATGGCCAGCGCAATCGTAAACGCCGTTCCGGATGACACCAAGTTCAAGCTCGTCCGTAAATCCTGGACCGTCCCGATCCTGGCACTCACCGGCACTCCGCACCGCTTTTCCGCCATCAAATCGGATTTGGTATCGATCACGGATCGGGCGCTGTCGTCGTCCCTTCAACAGCTAGAGGCGCTCGACTGGATCCGACGGGACATTGAAACTGCCGCGCGGATGCCCTTCCCTACATATCGAGCTGTAAGAACAGGTTTTGCGATCAACCAAGCGGTCAATCTCACTGCTTAAAGGTTGCAGACAGCCCACAACGATCCTTTTCGCCGGATGTGATCTATAACGCACAGCTTGACATTCCGCCCCGCAACCTGCATGAGCGCCTTAACAAAGCGCTGACGCGTGAGCATTGGCAGGTCCGACCTGCTCCACAGCGCTCGATTCACCCCATAGTTCCCCTTCACGCAGGGTTCTGAATGCGACGGCCGGATGCCGCAGGAAACGCCTGTGCATCCAGAGTCTTAGCGTAACCCTGTTGGCATCGCATATTGCGCTGCTGATTTATGTCGCCCGTGGTGATCCAGTCGCCAGGGGCAAAAAAGGAATGATATTTGTTCGACTTTGATATGCTGGGTCTTGCCCCGGCCCTGAATGACGCATTGAAACGCGCCAATTTTTCACAACCCACTCCGATTCAGAACCAGGCAATCCCCATGGCATTGCAGGGGCACGATATTCTGGGCCTTGCCCAGACCGGCACCGGCAAGACGCTGGCTTTTGGCCTACCTCTGATCGACCATCTGCTGGCTCAGACCGGCAAGCCTGCGCCGAAAACCGCCAAGGCTCTGATCCTTGCCCCGACCCGTGAACTGGTCAACCAAATCGCAGATAGCCTGCGCAATTTGACCACGAATACGAAGCTGCGTGTGGCGACAGTTGTTGGCGGTCAGTCCATCAGTAGGCAGATTTCGTTTCTGGCACGCGGCACAGACATTCTGGTTGCCACCCCTGGTCGTTTGATCGACCTGATGGAACGCAGAGCAGTCGACCTCGGCTCGGTACGTCATCTGGTACTAGACGAAGCCGATCAGATGCTGGACATGGGCTTTATTCATGCTCTGCGCCGGATTGCACCGCAGTTGGGCACGCCCCGCCAAACGATGCTGTTCTCTGCCACTATGCCCAAGCAGATGGAAGAACTCAGCCAGGCCTACCTGACAAACCCGCAACGCATTCAAGTGTCCCCTCCGGGTAAAGCCGCCGACAAGATCACCCAATCGGTTCATTTCCTGAGCCGCGCGGAAAAACCGAGCAAACTGCGGGAGATTTTATCTGCGGACAAAGAAGCTCTGACGCTGGTGTTTTCGCGTACAAAACATGGCGCCGAGAAGCTGATGAAGGGTCTCGTGGCCGACGGCTTCAACGCCGCCTCGATCCATGGCAACAAAAGTCAGGGACAGCGTGACCGGGCGATCAAAGCTTTCCGCGCAGGCGAAATAAATGTCTTGGTGGCAACAGACGTGGCCGCTCGCGGCATCGACATCCCGGGCGTTGCCTATGTCATCAACTACGACCTACCCGAAGTGCCGGATAACTACGTCCACCGCATTGGCCGAACCGCCCGTGCCGGTCGCGAAGGCGAGGCGATCGCTTTCTGTGCACCGGATGAACTGGATCAACTGAAGCAGATTCAGAAACTGATGAAAATTGAGGTTCCGGTCGCCAGCGGCACAATGCCCGAGTTCGCCGAACCCGCAAAATCGCGGAAAGGCGGAGGGTTCCGTCGCCGTGGTCCAAAACCGCAAGCAGCTAACAAGTCGGGCAATCCCGGAGGCCCAAAACGTCGGCGACCGCGTCGATCCTCCGCCGCCTAAATCTAAAAGGCGCCGCTATTAGCGGCGCCTTTTTTAATTTCCGGTGCTTTGGCGCTCGGCCTCAATCTCACGCCATTTGGCGACGTTTCGATTATGCTCATCCAGTGTCTCGGCAAAAGCATGTCCGCCGGTGCCATCTGCAACAAAGAAAACAAAATCAGTCGCTTCGGGCGAAACTGCGGCTTCAAGACTTGCAAGACCAGGATTTGCGATAGGTGTTGGCGGGAGCCCATCAATCACATAAGTGTTCCAAGGCGTTGCACGGCGCAGTTCGCTGCGGCGCAGGCCTCGGCCCAACGTGCCCTGCCCCTTGGTGACACCATAGATTACAGTCGGGTCCGTCTGCAGCTTCATGCCTCGCTCAAGCCGGTTTACAAATACGCTAGCGACCTGTCCACGCTCATGCGGAACACCAGTTTCCTTTTCGATGATTGACGCCAAAATCAGCATCTCTTCGGGGGTATTGATTGGCAAATCATCCTGCCGCCCTTCCCAGGCGGCGTTAATGCGCAGTTGCTGCTTATCCTGCATCGACTGCAGGATTGCCGCCCGATCGGCACCTCGCACAATGTCATAGCTGTCCGGTGCCAGCGCCCCTTCGGCCGGTATTTCAGGGATTTCCCCCGTCAACGCGTCGATCTGCTTAAGACCCTCGACCACTTGCCAGGTTGTAACACCTTCAGCAATCGAGACCCGGTACCGTGTGTCTGAGTCTTCGCGCTTTTGGGTATAAGCCGCGGGTATTTCTTCTTCCGCTACATCGAACGATGCGATTTCATCGAAGTCCAATGTTGCGGGGTTCAATTCGCGTACACGGGTTTGTATGCGGGTTACACCGATCCGGTACTCAATCTCGGATCCGCAGGTACTGGCCCCGCTCCGCGTAATCTCATCAATGATCTGCTCCATCGAAGCACCCTCGCGGACCAGAAAGCTGCCTGCCTTCAGCTGAGGTGCCTTGTCGGTATAATCCGCCGCCATACGGAATATCGTAGCGCTGCTGATCGCGCCCTGATCCTCCAGCTGTCGGCTGACCTGCGTCATGTTCGACCCACGTTCGACCTGCAAACACATCGCAGTTTCCAGAGGGCCCGCATTCTTGTATCGCGCCTGCCCCCATAAAATCAGTCCACCGGCAAGAAACAGGCCGACCACCAGGATGGTCAGCATGTTGGAGGCCATCGCGCGCCACATTTAGCTGACCTTTCCGAAGATCACACTTGCATTGGTGCCGCCAAATCCAAACGAGTTTGACAACGCCACATCAATCTTGCGCTCACGCTTGGCATTCGGAGCCAGATCAATCGGTGTCTCGACCGCTGGGTTGTCCAAATTGATCGTCGGTGGCGCAACCTGATCGCGGATTGCGAGGATCGAGAAAATGGCTTCGATCGCGCCTGCAGCGCCCAACAGATGGCCCGTGGCCGATTTGGTCGAACTCATGGTTACATTCGCCGAATGCTCGCCCAGGAGACGCTCGACCGCACCCAATTCAATGGTATCGGCCATGGTCGATGTGCCATGCGCGTTAATATAGTCTAGGTCCTTCGGCTCCAGCCCCGCGCTGCGTAGCGCTGCGTTCATAGAACGCTCTGCGCCATCGCCGTCCTCACTGGGTGCGGTGATATGATAGGCATCACCGGACATGCCATAGCCCAGAACTTCGGCATAGATTTTCGCGCCACGCGCTTTTGCGTGTTCGTACTCTTCCAGAACAACGATGCCCGAACCTTCACCCATGACAAAACCGTCTCGGTCGACGTCATAGGGGCGGCTGGCTGCTTTGGGGTTATCCGCGTATTTGGTCGACAGCGCCTTGCAAGCGTTGAATCCAGCGATACCGATTTCGCAAATGCACCCTTCGCCACCACCGGCAACCATTACGTCAGCGTCACCGGCACGGATAATGCGACTTGCGTCACCAATAGCGTGAGCACCGGTCGAACATGCAGTCACAACCGAATGGTTCGGGCCTTTGAATCCATGGCGGATCGACACCTGACCCGAGGCCAGGTTAATCAGCGCGCCTGGAATAAAGAAAGGCGACACCCGTCGAGGGCCCTTGTCGCGGATCAGGTTAGCCGTTGCTGCAATGGAGCCCAGCCCACCGATACCTGAACCGATAAGAACGCCAGTGCGCAAGCGCGCCTCTTCATCCTCGGGCAGCCAGTCGGAATCCTTGCAGGCCATTTCAGCAGCTGCAATCGAGTACAGAATGAAGTCTTCGATCTTGCGCTGCTCTTTTGGCGGCATCCAGTCGTCAGGATTGAATGTCCCGACGGTGCCGTCGCCTCGCGGAACTTCGCAGGCATACGTTGTGGTGACCCCACTTGCCTCAGCATCAAATTGCGTGATCGGGCCTGCACCGGATTCCCCATCCAGCAACCGCGACCATGTTTCCTCGACCCCGCTGGCCAATGGAGTGACCAACCCAAGACCGGTTACAACGACTCTGCGCATAAAATGCCTCTTGCCTGCTTCCTATTTGAGAAACGCTCATACCCCGGGCCGGGGTGCGGGGGCAAGAGCAAGGCGCAATCATCACACAAGCAGATTGAGCGGAACATCTACAGTATACACTCTTGCAATGCGGCTCCTGGCCAGATGAAAGCCCGCCCTTTCACTGGACATGAAAGGGCGGAACCTGTTGTTTTGGAAGAAATCTTACTGAAACGCCGCAACCGGTTCGTGCGCGGTGCTGGCAACATTCAGCGCATCTGAAAGCTCGAGCGTCTTTCTGAACAGCGCGCGGCCAACCAAGGCGCCCGAAATATTCGGGATATAAGCCAACCGCGAGATATCATCTGTCGTGCGGACCACACCGCTTGCGATGATCGGTGTGCGAGATGTCTCTGCCAGCCCCGAGATCAGGCCCAGCTGTGCCTCAACGTCTTCCATGTCGCTATCGATATCAGTGACCAGAATTGCCGCAAACGGCGTTTCTGAAAACGCTTCGATAAAGGCCTCTGGTGTAAACGCACTTTGACTACGCCAACCGTCGGTCATCACTGAGCCTTGCCATACGTCCACGGCCAGAACGATTTGGTCCGGGTAGAGTTTGGCCAGTTCTTTCACCAGATTTGGATCCCACGCAGCCATAGTGCCGATAACAATCCGGCCTGCGCCCTTGTCGATCCAATGCTCGACTTGCTCGCGCGATCTCATACCACCTGCCAACTGCACAGGGATTTCGGCAGAACGGATGATCTCTTCAACCAACTCCGAATTGGTATCGCGCCCTTCAATCGCGTCAAAATCGGTCAAGTGCATCCACTCGGCTCCAGCATCGGCCCAACTGCGCGCCGTTTCTGCGGGATTCACGTGCCAAATCATGGCCTCATCCAGACGACCCTTGTCCAGTGTGACACAGCGGCCGTTCTGCAGTTCCATCGTAGGGTAAATCCTCATGAGCTTGCTCCTCCGCTCAATCGCAACGTCAATAAAGGATACCATACCCTCAACCCTATCGGCGAGAATTTCCAGTTTCGGCAAACCAAAGGCAATTTGCGGCACGATCAAAGAGAAAGGTTAAGCCAGTTTGGGCGGCCCGTTTCTTTTCAGCAGGTTCACCTGACTTCCCATATAGTCGCGCTCGGCCATGAGCTCATAACCAAGCTTTGCCGCCAGATTCTGCGACGCGTGGTTTTCAGCATCAATCAGGGAAACCAGTGGTCCAGGCATTATTCTGTCAAACCAGTCATGTGCGGCCTGAGCCGCTTCAAGACCAAATCCCTGCCCCTGGGCTTCTGGTGCCAATAGCCATCCGGCCTCGGGAAAGCTGTCGAAGTCGTCGCCTAACCCTCGGTTACGATAGAAAAAGCCAGCTTGACCTATCATCTGACGATTCGACTGTCGAAAGACGGCCCATTGGCCAAAACCGGCCATCTGCCAGTGGCCGGCATTCCTCAGAAAGGATTCCCACGCTTCGCCCCGCGATAACGGTTCCCGGCCAAGATGGCGCACAACACAAGGGTTCCGCCAAATCTCAGCGTAACGACTAAAGTCGTCGGGACGCATAGCGCAAAGCATCAGACGTGCCGTATTTATCATCGGGGTGGATCGTAGCATGCCCTGCCCGCTCAGAATTTCCTGCCTCGCGTAAATGGTTGCGGGTCAATAGCTATCTGGCAAGCGCGAATTCCGGCTGGGCAAAAAAAACGGCGCCTCCGTTGCCCGGAAGCGCCGTTTTAGCGGATAAAGAAGGTCTTAAGACGCTTCAGAGATGAATTTGACGGCGTCGCCAAAAGTTTGGATGGTTTCGGCTGCGTCATCAGGAATCTCGATGCCGAACTCTTCTTCGAAGGCCATAACCAGTTCAACAGTGTCCAGGCTGTCTGCACCCAGATCGTCGATGAAGGACGCGTTTTCGGTCACTTTATCTTCTTCAACACCCAAGTGCTCAACAACGATCTTTTTAACGCGATCTGCGACGTCGCTCATGTCTATTCCTCATTTCATTTCAGGGCATAGTGCCCGGTTCTGCCCTTGCCCGCTCAGGCTGGCCTTGATGTGCCCGTTCTGGGCGGTTTAGGTCCCCGATTACCGGGTAAGTAGAAGGTTGACCATCCGGCCAGCCCCTGCATATGTGCGCCGCCTATAACACAGACAACGCCCGAGGCAAACGCTTTCGCGCCCACCTCGATCCGCGCTCACAACATGGCCATACCGCCGTTCACATGCAAGGTGGTTCCGGTAACATATCCGGCTTCGGCACTTGCAAGATACAGCACAGCCGCAGCAATTTCCGAGGGGTCACCCATACGACCGGCAGGAACCTGCGTCAAAATCCCAGATTTCTGATCCTCGGTCAGTTTGTCGGTCATTGCAGTCGTAATGAAACCGGGTGCCACCGCATTGGCGGTGATTCCACGGCTGGCAACCTCATAGGCCAACGATTTGGTCATGCCCACCATGCCTGCTTTGGATGCAGCATAGTTGGCCTGTCCCGGGTTCCCTGTCGCACCCACCACCGATGAGATATTAATGATCCGGCCCCAGCGCGCTTTCATCATGCCCCTCAAAACGCCTTTGCACAGCCGGGCAGTAGATGTCAGGTTGACGTCGATCACGCTCTGCCACTCCTCATCGGACATGCGCATGAACAGATTGTCTCGCGTGATCCCGGCATTATTCACCAGGATATCAACCGATCCCATTGCCTCAGCAGCCTGCTTCGGAAGGGCTGTCACCGCCTCGGCATCACTCAGGTTGCAGGGCAGAACATGGGCGCGTTCACCCAATTCGTCGGCCAGAGCCTGTAGCGGCTCAACTCGCGTTCCAGACAAAGCCACAGTTGCACCGGCCGCATGCAAACTTCGCGCAATTTCGCCACCGATCCCGCCCGATGCACCGGTGATCAGTGCATTCTTACCTGTCAAATCAAACATTCGGTCTTCCTCTTGATGCTCGGTGTCTTACGATTCGGCCTGAGTCACATTCTGCACGTCATCAGGCGTACCGACAGCTTTACCAACGATCGCACGGTCAATTTTGCGAATCATACCGGACAGAGCTTTGCCCGCCCCGATTTCCCAAGTTTCACTCACGCCTTGCGCAACCATGTACAGTACGCTTTCGCGCCAGCGAACCGAACCTGTGACCTGCTCGATCAGCAACCCACGGATCAGATCGGGATCTGTGACAGCCTCGGCCCGCACATTGGCAACCAATGGCACGGCAGGAGCTTTGATTTCGACATTTGCCAGGGCTTCGGCCATGACATCAGCTGCAGGTTGCATCAATGCACAGTGGAAAGGTGCGCTGACGGGCAACATGACCGCGCGCTTGGCGCCTTTTTCTTTGGCGATTTCGGCGGCGCGTTCCACAGCAGCCTTTGCGCCTGATACCACGACTTGTGTGGGATCATTGTCATTGGCAGCCTGACAAACTTGACCCTGGGCAGCTTGGTCTGCAACAGCGCGCACAGCATCAAGATCCAATCCAAGAATAGCGGCCATTGCGCCCTCTCCAACGGGAACCGCACTCTGCATCGCTTGCCCGCGGGTGCGCAAAAGGCGCGCCGTATCAGCGACCGACAATGCCCCTGCCGCAGCGAGCGCGGAGTATTCCCCCAGCGAATGCCCAGCGACAAAACCAGCATCTGCAATCGAAATCCCATTGGCCTCCAGGGCTCGCATCGCAGCCATCGAGGTCGCCATTAGCGCTGGCTGCGCGTTCTGGGTTAGGGTCAGGTCCGCAATATCACCTTCCCAGATCAGATCGCTCAGCTTTTCCCCGAGCGCCTCGTCCACCTCGTCGAATACAGCCTGTGCAGCCGGATAGGCCTCGGCCAGAGCCTTACCCATACCGATAGTCTGGGCACCTTGCCCCGGGAAAACAAATGCGCGTGTCATTGCAACCTCTTGGATGACGTTAGGTTGCCGCGGGGTGTAAACCGACAGACCGCGCGGCACAAGCTTTGCCTGATCTCTGCACTTTGGCACCGGCTCTGTGCATCCCTTGCTATTGTGTCCTAGGCTTGTAGCGGTAGGTTGTTGCATACGATCCACCTTCCGGAGCCTCAGATGCCTTCGTCAAACACCTTCTCAAGCTATGGAAGCGTAACCAAGACTTTTCACTGGCTGACCGCGTTACTTATCTTCACCGCATTCCCTCTGGGGTGGGTCGCCAACGGATTGGCCCATGCGATTTACGATCCTGCAATAGCCACAACCGAAGATGACATTGCACGCGCCGCCAGCCTTTTTTCTCTCCATAAAACCGTCGGGGTCACTGTTTTCTTCGTCGCGCTCGCGCGTATCTTGTGGGCGATAACGCAGACCAAACCCGGCCTATTGAACGCAGAGAACAAGCCCGAGGCCTTTGCAGCTGAAACCGTGCATTGGCTGCTTTACGCATCTTTGGTTCTGGCCCCATTGACTGGGTGGACTCATCACGCTGCCGCCGAAGGTTTCGCTCCGATTTTGTGGCCCTTCGGACAGGGCCTACCCCTTGTACCAAAATCCGAGTATCTGGCAGAGCTGACCGGAAGCCTACATTGGCTGTTCGTCTGGACACTGGCCGGGTCAGTCGCGCTGCACGTCGCCGGGGCGCTAAAACACCACATTATCGATAAAGACAGCACGCTGCGCCGAATGATGCCGGGCGCCTCGGATGCACCGGAACCGCCAAAGCAAAGCCATTCAATGACGCCCGCTTTGGCCTCTTTGGCCATTTGGGGTGCCGTTCTGGTCGGAGGATGGTCAATCGGCGCGTTTGACCACCAATCTACAGCTAGCACAGAGGTCGCAGAACTGACCCAGGTACAGTCCGACTGGAACGTCCAGGAAGGCAATCTAAGCATTACCATCACCCAGCTGGGCAGCCCGGTAACCGGCAGCTTTTCCGATTGGACCGCTGCAATCGCTTTCGAAGATCCGCCCACGCCGGGCTTAGCCGGATCAGCAGATGTCACAATCGCGATAACGTCGCTCAAGCTCGGGACAGTCACAGATCAGGCAATGGGTGCTGATTTCTTCGACAGTGCGCAATTTCCAACCGCTCAATTCAAAGCTGATCTCTTCAAAACTGAGGACGGGTACGAAGCGCGCGGCGCGTTGACCATTCGCGACAAGAGTGTGGACGTAGTGTTGCCATTTACTCTCGACCTTCAGGATGACAGCGCAGCTATTTCAGGACAGCTTGATCTGAACCGGCTGGATTTCGACATCGGCACTTCGCAGTCGACCGAGGATTCGCTGGGTTTTGCTGTTACAGTATCAGTTGATCTTACAGCAAAACGTGGCAACTAAAAAAATGGGCCGCCGAAGGGTTACTCCGGCGGCCTCGTTTCAACTCGTTGCAATGGTATTAGTCGGCCTTCTGGGCTTCGACTGAAATCTGAAGTTCGACTTCGTCACTTACGAATGGCGCGAACTGACCAAGGTCGAACTCACTACGCACCAAGGTGGTGGTGGCGTCGAAACCGGCCCAGGGCTTTCCTGCCATAGGATGTTCACCCACTTGGTTCAGCTTGGCATCCAGAACAACCGATTTGGTCACGCCGTTCATAGTCAGATCGCCAGTGATGTTGGCAGTGTTTTCGCCCGTGACTTCGATACTAGTAGAGGTAAAGGTCACCATTTCTCCTTCGGTCACACCAAAGAAATCCTCGGACATAAAGTGGTCTTCACGTGGCTTCCAACCGGTAATCATCTCAACCACTGGCATGGATACTGTAACACTGGATGCAGCCGGGTTTTCCTGATCGAACATGATCTCGCCTTCAAACCCCGAGAACATGCCATGGGTGGTCGAGAAGCCAAGGTGGTTATAGCTGAAAAGAACCTGGCTGTGGCTTGAGTCCAGAACGTATTTTTCGGCGCCGGCAAATGCCGTTGTGGCCGAAACCGCGAGCGCTGCTGCAAGAAGGGTGGATTTCATGATAATCTCCGCAATTTTGTAGATGCAAACCTCTTGGGTTGCTCGACAACGAAAATGTGCTGCCCTAGGGCAGCACACAAGTAATATTATTTCACAATATCTGTTCTTAATTGAACAGAATAAAACTCAGGCGAAAATTGTTACACTTCCGCTAAGTTGACCTTTGAGCGCTCGGCTGACATCCGCCGATTCAAGCGGCAATTTCATCAACAAGCTGCCGTCCACATCGAACAACTCGATCTGGTCTTCAATGAAACGGGCACCACCCAGGCTGTCATAGCTCCGGCGCAAAACTGTCTGCGGGCGGCCATTTTCATTCTTTTGCAATACCCGGACCTCGCGGCGGATCGGGTCAAAATACGCATCAGGACGCGCGTCCAGAACTTCGATGGTCAGAAGGCTGACACCTACCAGAAGGAACATCAGAGAAGCCGCCAATTTGATCGGCCAGACTTCAGCGGCCATTGCCGTGCTGGGCATCAACCACATGGAAAAGGCAGAAACTATCAGTAGCGCACCAGCCACACGGGCCAGAACCATCCGAGCTTTCCAATTTGGTGCAAAGCTAATGAGCACCGGCACTGACTTTTCAAAACTTACGCCTGTGGCGGATTTCTCGAAGGTATTTGTGTTAATCGCGGTCATTTTCAGTACCCTGTTTCTCAGGTTGCCGTTCCAACTTTTGTCAGTCCGGTTAATTTCCGGTATACAAAACAACTTTGAGCCGAAAAGCGTCAGGAATTGGGCAGCGCAGAGGAAATAGCGCGACTTCACAAAGGCATCTGTGGCAGGCCTTGCCCCCAGCGTACAAACGTGTATATCGGGCCATCCTTCGCAAACGACATGAATCGCGCAGCCTCTCGTGGCAGGGTCGCGAAGGACGAAACGGCCCCGCCTATGAAATGCGCCTTGATAGAAACAGGAGTGCACATGCCACTATATGAGCATGTAATGATCGCGCGTCAGGATTTGTCCAACGCGCAGGCAGAAAGCCTCGTCGAACATTTCGGCACCGTTCTGGCTGACAATGGCGGCAACGTCATCGACAGCGAGTACTGGGGCGTCAAGACGATGGCCTACAAGATCAACAAGAACCGCAAGGGTCACTATTCCTTCCTCAAGACCGACGCTCCCGCTGGCGCCGTTCAGGAAATGGAACGCCTGATGCGCCTGCATGACGACGTTATGCGCGTTCTGACCATCAAGGTCGACGAGCACAACGAGGGCCCTTCGGTCCAGATGCAGAAGCGCGACGAGCGCGAAGGCCGCCGCGAGCGCCGTTGATTAACGCCTGAAGAAAGGACACTAAACCATGGCCGCAAAACCATTTTTCCGCCGCCGCAAGGTCTGCCCGTTCTCGGGTGAGAACGCGCCGAAGATCGACTATAAAGACACTCGTCTGCTGCAGCGTTACATCTCTGAGCGTGGCAAGATTGTACCTTCGCGCATCACCGCCGTTTCGGCGAAAAAGCAGCGTGAACTGGCCCGTGCTATCAAGCGCGCCCGCTTCCTCGCCCTGCTGCCCTACGCCGTTAAGTAAGGAGATACTGACATGCAAGTTATCCTGCTGGAACGCGTTGCGAAACTGGGTCAGATGGGCGACGTCGTTGACGTCAAGTCCGGTTATGCCCGCAACTTCCTGTTGCCTCAGGGCAAAGCGCTGAGCGCATCGGACGCCAACATCGCGTCGTTCGAAGCCCAGAAAGCGCAGCTTGAAGCCCGCAACCTGGAATCCAAGAAAGAATCTGAAGCGCTGGCTGAAAAGCTGGACGGACAGCAATTCATCGTGATTCGCTCGGCCTCGGATGCCGGCGCTCTGTACGGATCGGTCACCCCGCGTGACGCCGCAGACGCCGCTACCGAAGCAGGTTTCACTGTCGACAAGAAGCAGATTGCCTTGATTGCACCGATCAAGGACCTGGGTCTGCACACAGTCGCAGTTAAACTGCACCCCGAGGTTGAAGTGAAAATCGAAATGAACGTTGCTCGTTCGCAAGAAGAAGCCGAACTACAGGCATCTGGCAAATCGATTCAGGAACTGGCCGCCGAAGAAGAAGCCGCCGCAGAATTCGAAATCGCCGAGCTGTTCGACGATATCGGTTCCGCCGCTTCCGACGACGACAATCTGGTTGCTCAGGACGCTTCGGCCGAAGAAGACGAAGCCAAAGCCTGATCCTCGGGTTTCAAATTGAACAAAAAAAGGCCGCACGAACTGTGCGGCCTTTTTTATGCCTCCGCCCGGCGAAATCCAGCTTGGGCCCCGGCCTTTGCTTGCGGTCATCAATAGGTTTCCTATCATCGCATAATAACTATTCGGAGACGATCAATGACATTTCTTCTGCGCCGCAGTGTATTGGCATTATTGATAATTGCACCCTTTGCGGCGTGCGGAGGGCCCGATACCCCAACCCAGAACACGTTTGATCCTCCGCTCTATCCCAACGAAACACCGGAACTGCGGGCCTCCATAAACAAATGGGCCGACCACTACGAAGTGCCGCGCGAACTGGTGCACAAGCTAGCAATTCGCGAAAGCACCCACCGACCTTGGGCTGTGAATCGGCCCTATTATGGCTTGCTGCAAATCCTGCCGGCCACAGCTCGTTCAATGGGATATACTGGAAACGCCAAAGGCCTTTTGGATGCAGACACAAATCTCGAATTTGCCGGGAAATATCTGCGGGGCGCTTGGCTATTGTCCGACGGCGATCAGCAACGCGCCATATTCCTTTACGCAAAAGGGTTCTATCCCGAAGCAAAGGCACGTGGGATGCTGGTCGAAACAGGGCTACGTCCGGAATAACCGGATTTACCCCGAAACGAATCATCTGAGACATGCTGTTTCGGACCATTCTGTTGCCATTACATCGCAATATGACTACACAAGGCGAACAATTTGCTTGCACAATGCCCTGTGGTTGACGCAACGTATTCCCCTAAGGACAAGTCTGGCATGTCTAGGGGGAGAGATATGCCGCCACAAGGGTTGGACAGGTGAAACTTATAGATTTGGCCGCGGTCGACCACACAGAGAAGTCGGCCGCTGACGTTATAAACGCCGTCTGCGAAGAGCTTGGCTTCGACTATGCGTCTTATGCCACCTTTAACCCTGTGAAAGGTGATGTGCAGGGCTATGCAAACTATCCTGATGAGTGGAAAATCCACTATGGCAGCCAGGGCTTTCATCACTTCGATCCGACGCTTTATCAATCTGTCCTAAGCATTGCACCCGTTGATTGGGGACGCTTTGATCAGGACGAGAAGTTCAACGCGGTGTTCCGTGACGCCCATGATTTTGGCATTAGTTCCAGGGGTTTAACAGTTCCTGTTCGTGGACCTTATGGTGAATGCGGACTGTTAAACGTTACCCGGGACTGTTCGGATTCCGAATGGGATAAGCTAAAGAAACATGTCATGGGTGATCTGCAACTTGCTGCCGTTCAAGCCCACGATACTGTTATGCAATCCGGCTTGCTGGCCAAAGCTCTTTACCTGCCCACGCTGTCCACACGCGAACAGGAAATCCTCCAATGGGTAGCTGACGGAAAGTCGCAACAAGATATCGGTGATATTTTGTCTATTTCACACCGTACCGTCGAAGTTCATATGCGGTCCGGGCGTGAAAAGTTGGGCGCACTGACCACCTCACAGGCTATTGGTCGTGCGATCGGCCTGGGTCTAATTGCCCCTGGTTAATCAAAAAAAAGCACTTCTACGGGAAATCCCTAATAGTCTGCGCTTATTTCTTGGTTAACCTAATCCCTACGGTAACCAGACTGTAGGGGGATGGAAATGATCATCGTTATTGATGGTATTAATCAACATAAGTTCAAAGATGTCTTGGATGACATGTTCAAACTGCGCGCTCGTGTTTTCGGCGATCGCCTTGGTTGGGAGGTCAATATTGAGGATGGGCGCGAGCGCGACCACTTCGATGATCTGCATCCAGCACATGTAGTCAGCATCGACGACGAGGGGGACGTTGTCGGGTGCATGAGACTACTGCAAACCAAAGGACCGCATATGCTGTCCGATGTTTTCCATTCGATCCTGGATGGAGAACCTCCAATTCGGAGCGCGCAAGTCTGGGAAGCCACCCGGTTCTGTGTCGATACTAAAAAACTGGGCCGAGGGCGCGGTGAAAATTCTGTATCCTATGTGACCAGCGAAGTTATGATTGGCTCTTTCGAATATGCCAAAGCGGCTGGCGTTCTTGACTCGATCGCGGTGATTGATCCAGTTATGAACCGCGTTCTGCAAAGGTCCGGTAACGCGCCTTATGACTACCTCGGCAGTGCTAAGCCCATGGGTAAAGTCGTAGCCATGGCCGCTTTGATGGACTGCTCAGATGAGAGAATTTCCGGAATTCGGGAATATGCGAACATCGCTCACGATGTATTCCTGACGGACGAGCAGGCAATAGATCTGTATGCCAGAAACAAAACACCGGCAGATACAGGTGTGGCGAATTACGACCACCAGCCACTAAGCCAGATGGAAAAATACTTTGTCGAACAGATGAATTCGGCAACCACAAAAGCCGAAGCCGAAGCTGTATTGAACCTGATCGAAGCAGTTTCGGATCGGTTCACCCCAGAGCAGAAAACTGCTCTGCTAAGGACCCCCCGTGCTTTTGCTCATGAGGCCTGACCCCCTCACCTCATAGCATAAAGCCACCCACACGGAGCCGTCTTTTTCAGACGGCTCCGTTTTTTGTGCCCATAAGAATTCTATGGGCAGAAGAGGATTACTCCTCTTCCAATGCCTCTACGGCTTTCTGCAGGTCGTCTTTGCTGACTTCTTTATCCGCAACCTGGGCCAGCTCGACGATATAGTCGATGACTTTGTCTTCGAAGATCGGCGCGCGCAGTTGCTGCTGCATCTGAGCGTTCTGCTGCACGAACTCAAAGAACTGGCGTTCCTGACCAGGGTATTGGCGCGCCTGGTTCATGATCGCTTGGGTCATCTCGGCATCGGTGACTTCAACTTCGGCCTTCTGGCCCAGCTCGGCCAGCAACAGGCCAAGACGCACGCGGCGTTCGGCCAGCTTGTTGTGCTCGTCAGTCGGCTCGATCTCATCGTGGTCGTGGCCTTCCACTTCCGGGTTTTCTTCGTGCCACAGCTGGTGTGCGATCTGCTTGGCCTCGGCATCTACCAGCGACGGTGGCAGATCAAACGAAACCTTCACGTCCAATGCGTCCAGCAGAGCACGCTTCATCACCGCCCGCGAAGCACCGCTATATTCCGCTTCCAGGCGTTCTGAAATCTGGCGTTTCAGCGCTTCCAAGTCTTCTGCACCAAATTTGGTGGCCAGCTCATCGTTGATCTCGGCGGCGACGGGTTCTTTCACATCCTTGACGGTGCAGGTAAACACAGCGTCTTTGCCGGCCAGATGCTCGGCACCGTACTCTTCGGGGAAGGTGACGTTTACGTCTTTTTCTTCCTCGGCCTTTACGCCAACCAGCTGCTCTTCGAAACCGGGGATGAAGCTATTGGAACCCAGAACCAGCGGATAGTCTTCAGCGGATCCGCCCTCGAACTCTTCGCCATCAACCTTGCCGACAAAATCGAACACAATCTGGTCGCCGTCCTTGGCTTTCGAGCCTTTGCGGCGGGATTTGAAATCCTGCGCGGTTTCGGCCAGGTTGCCCAGCGCTTCTTCAACGGCCGCGTCATCGGCTTTGACAACCAGCTTTTCCAATTCAACCGATTTCAGGTCGACCTCAGGGATGGCAGGCAGGGCCTCATAAGACATCTCGACATGTACGTCGTCGCCTTCTTTCCAATCCTCATTGGTCATCTTCACCTGAGGCTGAAGTGCCGGACGCTCACCGCTGTCTTCGAAATGCTGGTTCATTGCACCGTCGATGCTTTCTTGCATCGCCTCGCCAAGCAGACGCTGACCGAACTGCTTTTTCAACAGTGCCATCGGTACCTTGCCTTTGCGGAAGCCCTTCATCTCGACTTCAGGCTGTGCTTCGACCAGTTTCTCGTTAACTTTGTCGTCCAGCTCAGCTGCGGATACGACAATGTTATAGCCGCGTTTCAGACCTTCGTTCAGCGTCTCGGTAACCTGCATTATGGTAGTCCCCATAGGATTCGGGGCGCGCAAAACGGCGCGCCGGGCAAATTTGAGGCCTTCTATTTGCCCAGCCGCCCGCGTGCAAGGGGCAAAGCCCGGATCAGCCTTGTTTTGCCGCCGATTTGACCAAAAAAACGCCCCGGACCTGGCCGGAGCGTTCTTGAGGAATTGTTCGCGGGATCAGAACTTCCAGCGCGCACCCAGCACCCAAGCCTCGTTGTCATCGAAACTCGTGGTGTCATCAAAATCATGGTTACGGTATTTCAAGTAGGCATCGGTATTAATACTGTCGATGCGCTGTACCACAGCGATACCCCAGGCCTTAGTACTCGAGCCGTCGATCGAGAAATCAGATCCGTCGAAATAGTCGATGCCGATACCAGTCTTACCCCATGACACCCAATCGTCTTCATACGCAAGCTTCGCATACCAATAATTCGGGTCACTGGCACCGCTGGAAGTGTCATCTCTTGTACCCAAAGCTGCGGTTACGCTGAAACCACTGGGCAGCAGAACCGAGGCGGACCCGATTGTGTCTTTTCTCTCCCCGGATCTGCTATCGTAATCGCGCACGGCGTAGGCGAGGGATGCAGCAATCTCCACCCCGTTGGATAAGGTATTTCCATAGGACACCGACACATCGTAGTAATCATCGTCATCGCTGCTGGACAGGATGTTTTGACCATAGGCTATGGCTGCTGAAAACCCATTGAAATCCGGCGTGTCATAGCGAATGCGCCCGCGCCGTGATCCATCGAAGTTATCAGAGGTGTCACCAACGGTAATGCCGCTGAGCATACCATCAGCCTCACGGTAGAAAAATGCACCGTTCTCATCGTTGGTAAAGGAATAGAGCGCGGTACCAACATAGGACAGATCGGATTCTGCCGCCCCGTCCGAGGCCATGCTGCCCTGCCCGGCAGAGAACTTACCAAAGCCCCCCTTCAGCGCAAAATCGACATGCCGAATATCTTCGCGGTTCCAGCCATCGGTGTTTGTCCCATCCTGATTGGCGCTCCCCGTGCTGGGCAGGCCCAGACCGGATTCGAACCGGAAGGTAAACTCATTGCTGCCATAGGGTTGCATCAAGAACAGCCCGACCCGGCTGTTTGACAGATCATTGTCCAGCAAACGGGTTTCCGTTTCATCGCCGTCGTCAACCGAGACAATGACGGGGTTAAACTGGCCATATAGCTCAACATAACCGCCGCTGTTATTGTTATATCTAAGCTCTGCCGCTGCTGGGATGGCCGATGCAGCGGTCAGGCAGGTCGCAATCGTGCTTATTGATACTTTCTGGGTCATAGTCATTCACCATAATGGATCCATTTACGGGCACTGCTCGCTTGTGCGCGATTTCTCTATGATCCCCTGTCTCGGGCCCATTCAGCTCGCGCATCTTGTGCGAATATAACCGCAGCTGAAGGGTGTTAATTTGATCTACTTCAAAACGATAGAATATATGTCATCCAAGTCACCCAGACCGCTTGCCGCAATACTGACGCCTGACCTGAATTTCATCATACGCTCATTTTGGGACATCGAATACTGCAGCGGCGGATTTTCGCCGAGACGATTAAGAACCCACTTCCCGCAAAACCCGTGGCAACTGTTCGGGCAAATCTTCAGCGATCAACCCCGGCCCGAAAGATCGCGCACATTCCACATGCAGCCATGCCGCAGTTTCCGCGGCCTGCAAGGGCGAGAACCGCCGCGCCAGCAACCCGGTGATAAACCCCGCCAACACGTCCCCGGCCCCGGCTGTCGCCAACCAGGGCGCCGCACGTTCATAAACGGCCGAATTCACTGAGCATTGCCCGTTCGGATCCGCAATCACGGTATCGGGTCCCTTGAACAAAACCACGCACCCTGCCCGCCCGGCAGCCTCTCGGGTGGCGTCCACTTTGGAATAGGCCGGACCCTTGATGGGAACCGCTTTCAGTTTTTCCGCAATGTCCGGGAACAACCGTGCAAACTCGCCGCCATGCGGAGTGAGAACACAGTTTTCATGCAGCATCTCGAACAGGGCTGCAGGATCATCCGCAAAAGCCGTCAGTGCGTCAGCATCCAGAACCGTCGCCCGCTCCGCAGCCAACGCAACCGGCACCAGATCGCGCGCACGGTCCAGCCCCAATCCGGGGCCGAGACACAGAGCGTTCAGCCGCTCATCCTCTAGGATTTTCGAGAGACCATCCGCGCTCTCGACCCGCTGCAACATGACCGCCGTCACTTGCACCGAAACCTCCATCTGAGCCGCAGGAGGCACGCCCAGAGTCACCAGCCCCGCCCCAATCCGCAGCGCCCCCCGCGCTGCCAGCCGCGCAGCACCGGTTTTGCCGGGGCCTCCGGTCATGATCAAGGCGTGGCCGTGCGAGTATTTGTGCTCAAACGAAGCCTTGCTGAGACTCTGTGGCAATCCACTTTCATCTACCAATCGAGACAGCACTCTCCCCAAACGTCGCTCGCTATGCAGATCAGCCAAAGACATGCGCGAGATCGAACCGAGATCGCTTGGTGAAGACAGCCCAATGTCAACTATGACGGTCTTTCCACAGAACTGGGCCCCTACGTCCAGAAGATGTCCACGCTTTTTGCTATGAAACGTCACTGTTAGGTGGGCGCCAACAATTACACCTTCGTCCCCCAGAATCCTACCGCTATCAGCGCAAAGACCAGACGGAATGTCGACCGAAACGACGCGCGGCCACCACGGATCGGCATCCGCCTCTGAACCTATCTGAAGCTTGGAAAGAGCAGGTTTCAATCCACCAATCTGACGTATTAGCCCTGTTCCAAACAAAGCATCCAATATCAAATCAGGGCCTTGCGAACTTGACGGTCGGGCTGCGTGTTTCTCCAACTTGGAAACTTCACGTTTGGTCGGTGTCGGCAGGGTAAGCTTAGAAACTTCACCCAGCTCCAGCCACCGCTCATAATTCACCCGCGCATCCGGCGGCAGCTTCTCTAGGTCGCCATACAGAAACACCGCGACCTCCCACCCTTGCTCCCGCAAAAGCCTGGCCACGACGAACCCGTCCCCACCGTTGTTTCCTGGCCCACACAAGACAACTGCCCGCAACGGATCCTCTTCATCTGGCCGCGGATACGTCAGGGAACGCGAGGGGCTGGCCCCTCGCCTGTCCAACTCTGGCCACTCCTCGAAAATCGCCTCGACAACACCCTGCCCAGCCCGTTCCATCAGCTCAAGACCGGTCACCTCACCGGACTCAATGGCCGCTTGTTCGATCGCCCGCATCTGTGCTGCAGTCAGTAAATCTGTCATGCTGAACCCTCGTGCGATTCAATTTTGACTATTTTTTGTGCAAACTGTTCAAAATTTCACCGGCCACCCAATTTCCATGCAACCCGGCATCGCCATTTTCTCATTCACATTGCCGCCCGATCTTAGACGTGGTCAGTGCCATCCTGACAAGAGTTAAAGGGAGCCCGGTATGAAGAAGATCGAAGCGATCATCAAGCCGTTCAAACTGGACGAAGTGAAAGAGGCGCTGCAGGACGTCGGAGTCCAGGGCCTCAGCGTGATCGAGGTCAAGGGGTTTGGCCGTCAGAAAGGTCACACTGAACTTTACCGCGGCGCGGAATATGTGGTCGACTTTCTGCCCAAGGTGAAGGTCGAGGTTGTGCTGGACGACGATCTGGTCGATGCCGCCATCGAAGCCATCGTTTCCGCCGCCAAAACCGACAAGATCGGCGACGGCAAGATCTTTGTCTCACCCGTCGAACAAGCAATTCGCATCCGTACCGGCGAAACCGGTTCGGACGCACTGTAACAAGACCAAATCTTCAATTCAGAGGAATCAAGAGAATGAGCAAGGACGCAGTTCTTCAGCTAATCAAGGACGAAGGCGCCGAATATGTCGACGTCCGCTTCACTGACCCGCGCGGCAAACTGCAGCACGTCACCCTGGTAGCCGATCAGGTAGATGAAGACTTCCTTGAAGAAGGCTTCATGTTCGATGGCTCTTCCATCGCTGGCTGGAAGTCCATCGAAGCCTCGGACATGAAACTGATGGTCGATACCAACAGCGCCTATGTCGATCCGTTCTACGCAGAGAAAACCATCTGCGTGCATTGCTCAGTTGTCGAGCCCGACACCGGCGAAGCTTATGAGCGTGACCCGCGCGGCACCGCCCAGAAAGCCGAAGCCTACTTGAAAGCAACCGGTATCGGCGACGTGGCCTATATGGGTCCTGAAGCCGAGTTCTTCCTGTTCGACGACGTTCGTTTTTCCAACAGCATCAACAAAGTATCTTACGAAGTTGATGCAACTGATGCGTCCTGGAACACCGACACCGAATACGAGATGGGCAACATGGGCCACCGCCCGGGCGTTAAGGGCGGTTACTTCCCGGTCAACCCGATCGACGAAGCCCAGGATCTGCGTTCGGAAATGCTGTCGACCATGAAGCGTCTGGGCATGAAGGTCGACAAGCATCACCACGAGGTTGCGTCGTGCCAGCACGAGCTTGGCCTGATCTTTGACAGCCTGACCAAACAGGCAGATGAGCTGCAGAAGTTCAAATACATCATCCACAACGTGGCGCATGCATACGGCAAATCGGCGACCTTCATGCCGAAGCCAATCGCAGGCGACAACGGTACCGGCATGCATGTGAACATGTCGATCTGGAAGGACGGCAAGCCTCTGTTTGCTGGCGACAAGTATGCTGATCTGTCGGACGAGGCACTGTTCTTCATCGGTGGTATCCTGAAGCACGCCAAGACATTGAATGCCTTCACCAACCCGGCGACCAACAGCTACAAGCGACTGATCCCCGGATTTGAAGCCCCCGTCCTGCGTGCTTACTCGGCTCGTAACCGTTCGGGTTGTGTCCGTATTCCGTGGACTGAAAGCCCGAAAGCCAAGCGCGTCGAGGCCCGCTTCCCCGATCCGGCAGCGAACCCCTATCTGGCGTTTGCCGCTCTGCTGATGGCCGGTCTGGACGGCATCAAGAACAAGATCGATCCGGGCGAAGCCATGGACAAGAACCTCTACGATCTGCCTGCCGAAGAACTGGCCGACATCCCGACCGTTTGCGGCTCGCTGCGTGAGGCTCTGGAAGCTCTGGCATCGGATCACGACTTCCTGCTGCAGGGCGACGTGTTCACCAAAGACCAGATCGACGGCTACATCGCGCTGAAGATGGACGAAGTCGAAACCTACGAACACACGCCGCACCCGGTTGAGTACGGCATGTATTACAGCTGCTGATCCAGAATTTTCGTCGAAAATTCTAAAGGGGCGTCCATCGGGCGCCCCTTGTTTCGTTTGGCCCGATCTTTCACACTTGCCATTACCCCGGTTAGGAGAGATCGCATGTCAGCCGAAACCGCATTCGCCCCGTTCTCGGATTTCGTCACTTCGAAAGAGGAACTGGAACGCATCACCGGCGCGCCCCTTCCCCAGATCATCGCCAAGGAACAAGCCGCGCTGGACGGCATGTGCCGCGACTTTATTGCCAAGTCGACCTTCTGCCTGATCGCTTCGGCCAATCCGGGTGGTTATCTGGATATCTCTCCTCGTGGGGATCCCGAAGGGTTTGTTCGGGTGATCTCAGACACTCTGATCGCCATTCCCGACCGCCCAGGCAACAAGCGGACTGACACGTTTCACAATATAATACAGGACCCGCGTGTTAGTGTGATCTTCCTAGTGCCTGGCAAGTTGGAGACTTTGCGCATCCGAGGAACCGCGCGCATATGTATTGACCCGGACTTGCTGAACAGTATGGCAGTGAATAATCGCGCGCCTAAGCTAGCCCTTATGATTCATATCGAGACCGCTTTTGCACATTGCCCTAAATGCGTCATCCGGTCGGATCTGTGGCAACCTGAAAACTGGCCAGATTCATCAGGGCTTCCCAATATGAACGCCATGATGGTCAAGCACGCCAAAATCGACAAAACGCCGGATGAATGGTTTGATAGCCTGAAGGGCACCGGGGAACTCGACCTTTATTAACCCCTTTTCGTGTGCGGCTTCCCTGCCTAGGCTGCCCCTGTCATTTCATTGGATCGGATTACAAGATGCTTCGGCTTGCTCTTATTTTGGCAATTTCTCTACCTGGCTTTGCGGCAGCGGCCCCCTGTGGCAACACCGGAAATGGATTTGAGACCTGGAAGCGGGATTTCGCGAAGCAGGCCCAGCGCGCGGGAGTAAAAAAGAAGGGATTGCAGGCGCTGAGCCAAAGCCAATATGCCACCCGAACCATTGCTGCGGACAGAAACCAAAAGAGTTTTAAATACTCGCTGGACAAATTCATGCAGATACGCGGCGCGGATACTATCGTTGCACAAGGCCGCAAGCGCAAAGCAAGGAACCCTCAGTTCTATGCGACGCTTGAGCGTCAGTATGGGGTACCAGCAGGCATCCTGATCGCTATCCACGGAATGGAAACAGGATTTGGGAATTTCATGGGTGACAGTCAGGTTGTGTCAGCAATAACCACTTTGGCCTATGATTGTCGCCGATCCGAGTTCTTCATCCCCCACGCTATCGGAGCACTGAAGCTGGTTGATCAAGGCAGCATTACGACCAACACCGTTGGTGCCAAACACGGTGAACTGGGACATACACAGTTTCTGCCGGGCAATGCCTTGGAATACGGTGTTGATGCCACCGGTGACGGTCAGGTCGATTTCTACAACATGACCGATGCGCTGGCCTCGACCGCTAATTTCCTGCGTAAAAAGGGCTGGAAGCCCGGACGCGGATATCAACCGGGCCAACCGAATTTTGCGGTCATTCAACAGTGGAATGCCGCGACGGTGTACCAAGAATCCATCGCAATCATGGCTGCTCGAATCGACGGATGATTGTGTCGGTCTGTCATGTAGGGCGACCGCAATTCAGACACATTGTCGCCACAGACGCTAAATAGCCCTTAAAATGCCTAGGTTTCCAATGCGTAATCAATCTTGCCGATTTCTCATTTTTTTCCATTTCCGCCCAATTCTTTCCCTTATCTGTTGATAATTTGAGTCATCTGACGGAATGCACAAAGGAATGCGCAGTGACTCCGAAGCACAGCTATCACGGCGGCCTGCAGTTCACAGGCAAGACCAATGGCGCGATCGAGCGGTTTGGTGCCATCGTGGCGGCGACCCTGGAAGATTACGGCCATCTTATTGAGCGCAAAACGATCTTGAACACGACCGAGGCGAGCATCGTCTCAAGTCAGTACCTCGTGCGCCTTACGCTGGATACCCAACTGGCTGAAACAGAAGACCGGTTTGAACGGCGGGACCGTGCGGCCGGTCTGAGAACCGTCTCGAAACCCCGGGTGACCCTGCCCGAAAACCGGTTGACGGTCACAATTACCCCTGTATCCGCCTTGCTGGACGACAGCGAGATCTCGGAGCTTATGCTTGTTGTGATCCTGTATCGCATGGTTGATATCTGTGCGACTCAGCGCGTGGAATGGCTGTCTCCGAATACAGTCCTGACCATGGAACAATTCATGAGTGCTTTTGACACTCTGGCGCCCGTTAAACAGCGGGACAGAAAACAAATTTTCGAATCCGTTTCCGGGCCGTTTGCAGGTCTTGAATTAACGGAGACAGAAGATCTGGATGAGCCAAGAAACAAAACGCAGACCTCACATGCGCGGCCAATCCAGCTGTCAGACGAGCAGTTGCTTAGCATTGCTTTTCGGACAGAACCGATCGAGCAGAAACCGGATGATCGGACCGACACTCCCCCCCTCGACCACGAGAAACCCAATGATATCCTGCGACTTACCAGTTGGGGACTTACGGGTGCCGTGGCCAGCGTGTCGGTCCCGATCGCGGCCTCGATGGCTGCCGTCAACCTGATCCGAGGTGAAGATTTCCGCCTGAATACTCAGGTACTTGCCTATTCGGTTGCAATATCAGCGCTCAGCACCAGCGGTGCCTTTGCCGGTGTGGCAACTGCTTTAGGCATGTAGGCTAATTCCAATAAGACCCTCCTAAGAAGCCCCGCCGTCAGGTGGGGTTTTCTTTTTGGCGAAGGCTTCCAGCCTCAAGAACATAGGTGTGGATCGAAAAAACCACAGCCCGCGTTTTCGGCAGCCGCAACAATGTTTGCCTCTCGCTGCGCAAATAGCACGCGGCTCCGGGTGAACTGACCTCGCGCGGTTCTGTAGCGCTTCGAGGCTGATGCAGATCGGCATCCTCATACCACAGCGCATTAAACCGCCAGAGCGGCTTATCGGGCTGAATTCCATCAAACAACCGCTGGACACGGCGCGCGATGCTTTCGTCGTAGCTGTTGACCGGTACATGGATGTCGATCAGGGGACGCATGAATTTTTCTGACAGTCGCCAACTGGCTGGAAAACACAAAACCGCGCCAGTCAAAACATGTTCGTCCCCTTGCTTTTGCAAGATACAGATATCCTCCTGCACCAGTCTGCAAAGGGTTTCCATTGGGGCCTGCCGATCAATCTGGACCTTCTGCCCATCGGCTCTCGTGACGAGGTCTGAGCATCCGGGGTACGCATATTGCAACACCAGGTCCAAGACTTCTTGTGCGGCTGGTTCGGCTTCGAGCGCCAGCGCAAGAACATCAGCGTGACGCTCTTTCAGCAACGCTTCCCGATATTCCATCTGGGCCGCGAACGCTTCGTCCTGATGCAACCAAGTTTCCATACTGGCGGGCTGAATACCCGGCAGCGGGCGGGGTTTCAAAGGATCATAGGGAGTAGAGGTCTGCAAAATGGTCGTCATGAACCCGACCTAACATCGGCACTTCGACTTGTCGGTCAAAAAGCGACGGATGGCGGTCGCAAATTATCAAGACGCTGAAAGAATGCTTCTTCACGCTCGATAGACAGGCAGGGAGGGCTACTATGAACCGTCACCATAGAGATATCCGCAAGATCGACCCCACCAAAGGCACAGCGCTTGGGGACGGCACGCCCAATGATTTGGACCGGATCGAGATCGGCCCCACACAGCTGGCCTTCGCCGAATGGGAAGCCGCCGGGCTGTCCTTGCCGAACCTTGAGAGGATGCGTGAGTTTAGGTGGAAACGTCTGACCAAGACCATCGTTGATCGTGGCTATGGTGGCTTGTTGATGTTTGATCCTCTGAACATTCGATACGCCACAGACAGCACCAACATGCAGCTCTGGAACACGCATAACCCCTTCCGCGCGGTGCTGTTATGTGCCGACGGGTATATGGTGATCTGGGATTATAAAAACTCACCTTTTCTAAGCAAATTCAACCCATTAGTGAAGGAACAACGTTCGGGCGCCGACCTGTTCTATTTCGATCGCGGCGACAAGGTCGATGTTGCCGCGGATGTACTCTCGAACGAAGTGCGGGCGCTGATTGATGCGCATGGCGGCGGTAACAAGCGGCTGGCTGTGGACAAGATCATGCTGCACGGTTTGCGCGCCCTTGAGGCCCAGGGGTTCGAGATCATGGAAGGCGAGGAAGTCACTGAAAAGTCCCGCGCCGTGAAAGGCCCGGACGAAATTCTGGCGATGCGATGTGCCAACCACGCCTGCGAGACCGCGGTGGCCGAGATGGAGGCATTTGCCCGCGCTAATGTCGGAGACGGAAGAACCTCGGAAGACGACATCTGGGCCATTCTGCATGCCGAAAACATCCGGCGCGG
This sequence comes from Ruegeria sp. CDSA241, assembly GCF_059611265.1. Classification (NCBI taxonomy): domain Bacteria; kingdom Pseudomonadati; phylum Pseudomonadota; class Alphaproteobacteria; order Rhodobacterales; family Roseobacteraceae; genus Ruegeria; species Ruegeria sp. CDSA241. The sequence goes on along the minus strand of NZ_JBXWPF010000010.1, from coordinate 135,602 downwards.
CGGGGAATGGATCGAAACCCGCCTGCTGGCCTCAGGCCAACGCACCAACCCGTGGTTTCAGGAATGTGGTCCCCGGATCACGCAAAAGAATGAAATCATCGCCTTCGATACCGATCTGATCGGGTCTTACGGCATCTGCATCGATATCTCGCGCACCTGGTGGATCGGGGACGAAAAACCCCGCCCGGATATGGTCTATGCCATGCAGCACGCGCATGAGCATATCATGACCAATATGAAGATGCTGAGACCCGGTGTTACGATCCCTGAACTGACCGCCAACAGTCACAGGCTGGATGACAAGTTTCAGGATCAGAAATACGGTTGCCTGATGCACGGCGTTGGTCTGTGTGACGAGTGGCCTCTGGTCGCCTATCCGGACAAGGCCGTTGCAGGTGCCTACGATTACCAACTGGAACCGGGCATGGTTCTGTGCGTCGAAGCCGCGGTTGGCGAGATAGGTGCAGATTTCTCAATCAAACTCGAAGATCAGGTTCTGATCACTGAGGATGGGTATGAAAACCTGTCCACCTATCCCTTTGACCCACAGCTTATGGGGCTGGCCTGACCCCTCAGTTCGGCCAGTTTGACCGTTTGACGTTCCCATGCCAGTCCTCGATTTCCGCGCTGGCAAAAGATGTCGGCTGTGTCCAGTTCTGACCCGCGGCAAAACTGACGACCGCAGTTACGGCGATAGCGATCAGTAAATCTACTCGAAGATTTGTGCCATGTGGCTGAGAAGTGAGATGTACCATTGTTGCCTCCGTGGCTGGTTGTGTTCGACAGGCTCAAGATGAGGGTGGCATTCGCTTTATTAAAGTGAATGTTTGATTGGCAATGCATCACAAAAGTTGATGCAATCTATCGCACCAGAACTCCGCCGGCCCCTGACCCAGTCTCACCTTCCCGTGACGCTTCTTACATAGGGGTTGAGACCCCTCGCTGGCGGCCACAATATTGAGGCACCTCATGACGTAAGGAACTGCCATGCCCACCGAACGCATCACCTTTGCCGGTCACGACGGCCACCAACTGGCTGCACGCCTCGACCTGCCGGACGGGCCTGTCCTTGCTACGGCATTGTTTGCCCATTGCTTTACCTGTTCAAAAGATATCCCGGCCGCGCGCAGGATCGCAGCCCGTCTGGCAGCGATGGGTATCGCGGTATTGCGGTTTGATTTCACAGGCTTGGGTCATTCAGACGGCGAATTTGCAAACACCACTTTCACCTCGAATGTTGAGGATCTGATCGCCGCCTCACGGTATCTGGCTGGACGGAACATGTCCCCGTCTCTGCTGATCGGGCATTCTCTCGGAGGGGCAGCGGTTCTGCGCGCCCGAGCTGGTATTTCGAGTGTTAAGGCCGTTGTTACGCTGGGCGCGCCTGCCGATCCAGGGCATGTCTCGCACCATTTCGACGCCGCACTGTCGGAAATCCAACAAGAGGGATCGGCCGAGGTCACTTTGGGTGGTCGCCCGTTCCGTATTGGCAAAGCGTTCGTCGAAGATATCGCCCAATCCGCGCTAACCCCTGCGATTGCGGATCTGAAGGCCGCGCTGCTGATACTTCATGCGCCACGCGACGAAACGGTTAGTATCGACAATGCAAGCGCGATCTTTCTGGCAGCCAAACATCCCAAAAGCTTCGTGACGCTGGACGACGCTGATCACCTGATTACGCGCGCGGCGGATGCGGAATATGCTGCAGATGTAATAGCGGCTTGGGTTACGCGCTATGTGGTGCTGCGCCCGCCTGCCCCACCACCGGGTGCGCCCGAAGGCGTAGTGCGGGTGACTGAGGCCGATCCCAACGGATTCCAGCAAGACATTCAGTCCGGCCCCAAGCATCATGCTGTTGCGGACGAACCGGCCTCATATGGAGGCACCGACCGCGGTATGTCGCCCTATGGCTTTGTGTCATCGGGTCTGGGAGCCTGTACTTCGATGACAATCCGGATGTATGCGCGGCGCAAGGGCTGGCCACTAACAGGCATCACTGTCGATGTTTGCCATAACAAGGTCCACGCACAGGATGCGGGTCTGATCACTGACAACAAGGTCGATCTGTTCCGCCGCAAAATCCGGCTCGAGGGCCCCTTGGATCAGGATCAGCGCGCACGTCTGCTTGAAATCGCCGACAAGTGCCCTGTTCACAGGACACTTGAAGGAACAGCGAAAATCACGACGGAATTGCTGTCGTGATCCGCATCAGCGCCGCCGCGGTGACGGGCGGTGAATAGGCGGCCGGGCAACTGGTGGCCGGGCAACCGGTGGACGTGCCGGGGGCTTGGCGACAGGGGGGCGTGGGCGCGCCGGGGGCTTGGTGACCGGAGGTTTGGGTTTGACCGGAGGCTTACCCTGCGGTGGACGATTTACATCAATGTCCACATCAACGTCGTGATAGTAGTCGTTCCAAAGCATCGAGTCATAGAACGGATCATATCCATATCCCACACCAACCGTCACGCCGTCGCAGGCAGACAAGGTGATACTGGTCAAACCGAATACCAGCGCGGCGATCGACCGTTTCATCAGCTTACGAGTCATCCAAACCTCCTCACTGAAGCGACCGGAATGACGCGAATACGGCATTCAGGTCGTCCACATAGCCAGGGTCGGCGCCGTCTCTTAATACGGCCACTGCTACAGCCACGCGATCACGCGGCAAGTCAATCACTGTGGCCGTGAAATTTATCCCCCGCCGATCACGGGTGCCGGTACCGCGGATAACCCGCGCTGGCAGACCTCCGATCCGGGTTGCGACTGTTTCCGAAACGATCGGATCTTTGACCAGAAACTTGTCGATATCCTGAAGGTATCGCAGGCCACCGTCGATGGATGACACACCAGATGGCGAGACAAATCCAATCCATACGTCGTCATCCGTTACCGGTTTGATCCCCATGACTCGGGCAACCGCGCGGGGATCGTTCAGCTCGGTGTCATCGACCTCACGCGGGCCGCCAGTACGAACCGACCAAAAATCTGGTACCGCAAAGCTGAACAAGGCGCGCCCTTCATCAGTATAGGTGATCGGTGTTTCGGCTTTTGCACTCCCTGCCCCGGCGCAAACAACCGCGCAGGAAAGGGTTACAGCCCTCAATAGATTAGGCATATCTGAATAACCTGTTGTTTCTATTGCTACAGCTTGAACTGTGCCGACCGGTTTTGTCCAGCCTCTTGTTGGCGCAACAAAAAACCGCGCCGGGATCGCTCCGGGCGCGGTTCATGTCAACTAGGTTGACTGTGGTTTAGGTGCGGGCGTCGCCCACCAGCTTCCACAGGCCGGGGATCAGCAGCGCAGCCAGCGCGAGCTTGATCGCATCACCCACCAGGAATGGTGTCAGGCCCCATGCCAGGATCGGCTGGTCCCAGCCATAGAGCTGGCCCAGCCACAGCAGGCCGGGGACATAGATCAGAACGTTGGCCAGTACCAGCGCCAGCGCCATTTTCACGACCGAACGGTCCCAGCCGCGCGCGGCCAGCGTACCCAGCATCAGGGTTGCCAGCACATATCCGACTAGGTAGCCGCCTGTGCCACCCATCATGTAAGTAAGGCCGAATTTTTCAGCCGAAGAGCCCGCGAACACGTCAAAGCCCAGCGCGCCGATCAGCAGATAGCCCATCATGGTTACCAGACCCAGCCGTGCGCCATAGGCGGTGCCGATGGTCAGAACCGCAAATGTACCCATGGTGATTGGAACCGGCCACATCGGCACTTTGATCTTGGCGGCGACGGCCAAGGCAACGATGCCCAAAGCAACCAAAACCACCTGTTTGACGCGCAGCGCCGTCCCTTCACGTGGGCCAAATGCATTGGCCAATACGTTCGCATTCATGTTGTTTCTCCCTAAACGGACCGAGATTCTGCAACAGGAATGCCCTGTCAGCGCCGCATCTGCAAGATGATTACGCTACCGCAGCATGTATTCCGTATTCATTTCGTATGATTTCCGGGGGCCGGACACGGTCCAACGGACCCTCCAACAGGGCCAGCCCGAGAAATCATAGACTGCGTCATAGCTGTCCGGCGGGCAATTATGGTGATCCGCAGCCTGCGCCTGGCCCAGCTTGAGAGCGTGGAAATAACGCCCGTCATCAAAATGCACCGCAACGCTTTCGCCCTTGTCTTGCCACAGGTATCGGCGCGTTCCCATCATCTCGGGCTGGCCCGGAATGCGCAGAGTTACCGTCTCGTCATAGATCAGACCGTCTTTGGACCTGGTGAATCGCGCAGAGCCATCGGCCAAAACCACCTGCCCGGCCCGCGCATCCCGAATGGTGCGTGACAGGCTCCAGCCTCCTTCGAAGTCGGTCAGTTCGTTTGGAAAGGTCATTCGGGATAATACCCGTCTGTGATCTCGCCTGTGCCGTCAATAAATCGAATGATGACACCGCTTTGCAGAACATCATAACACGCCCAGATATCCGAAGGCGGCCAAACCGAGCAATACTGATCGCCCTGCACGGCCCACTTTCCGGTGCTGGGACGACCCGAAAAATAATGGGTCACCCCGCTTTGGTCGAATGTTTGCCAGATGCCGTCGCCATAAGTTAGTTTTTTGCCCGACAAGGCTTCGGCAATTTCATCACCCGTCAGCGGCCAGAACTCTGTCGCTGCCGCAACACCAGGCCAAAGGGATAAAATCAGGGCAAACCGTCTCATCACCGCACTCGCGCCTTGTTCCGTAGGGCGGCTGGGTTTAAACCGCGCCGCAACGACCTCTGCCAAATCATAAAAAGGTGCCGCTGCCAATGATTCCACGTTATTCCCGCCCCGACATGGTCGCCATCTGGTCGCCTGAGACGAAGTTCCGCATCTGGTACGAGATCGAGGCCCATGCCTGTGACGCCATGGCCGATCTGGGCGTGATCCCGCGTGAAAACGCCGAGGCCGTGTGGAAGGCCAAGAATGTGGAATTCGATGTGGCCCGCATTGATGAGATTGAGGCTGTCACCAAACACGATGTCATCGCTTTTCTGACCCACTTGGCCGAGCATGTCGGCAGCGATGAGGCGCGTTTCGTGCATCAGGGCATGACCAGCTCGGACGTGCTGGATACCTGTTTCAACGTTCAGCTGACCCGCGCTGCCGACATCCTGATCGCCGACCTCGAAGGTTTGCTGGCCGCTCTGAAACGCCGCGCGATCGAACATAAGGACACTGTCCGCATCGGCCGCAGCCACGGCATCCACGCCGAGCCCACCACAATGGGCCTGACATTCGCGCGCTTCTATGCCGAGATGGATCGCAACCTGTCCCGCATGCGCGACGCACGGGCCGAGATTGCAACAGGTGCGATCAGCGGCGCGGTCGGCACCTTTGCCAATATCGACCCTCAGGTCGAAGAGCATGTCTGCGACAAGCTGGGACTGGTGCCCGAACCGATCAGCACGCAGGTCATCCCCCGCGATCGCCATGCCGCGTTCTTTGCCACGTTGGGCGTGATCGCCAGCAGCATCGAAAACGTTGCCATTGAAATCCGTCACATGCAGCGGACCGAGGTTCTTGAGGGGGCCGAGTTCTTCTCGATGGGGCAGAAAGGGTCTTCGGCGATGCCGCACAAGAAGAACCCTGTACTGACCGAGAACCTGACCGGGCTGGCGCGCATGGTGCGCGCGGCGGTGATCCCGGCGATGGAGAATGTGGCGCTCTGGCACGAACGTGACATCTCGCACTCCTCGGTGGAGCGCATGATTGGGCCGGACGCCACGATCACACTGGATTTTGCTCTGGCTCGACTGACGGGCGTGATCGACAAAATGCTGATCTTCCCCGAGAACATGATGGAGAACATGAACAAGTTCCCCGGTCTAGTGATGAGCCAGCGGGTTCTGCTGGCGCTGACGCAGGCAGGGGTCAGCCGGGAAGAGGCTTATGCTATGGTTCAACGCAACGCGTTGAAGGTCTGGGAACACCGCACAGACTTCAAAGAAGAACTTCTGGCGGATACTGACGTGACCGCCGCCTTGAGCAAGGAGGAGATCGAAGAGAAATTCGATCTCGGCTATCACACCAAACATGTCGATACGATCTTTGCCCGGGTGTTTGGCGAGTAAAATTTCGTAAAGACTCTGCAATACTGACCCGCACAAAATTTTTGTGCGGGTTTTTCTTTGCTTGATCACGGCAGGATCATTCCCGCTTTCTAACTTGTGAATAAATTCGCGCGATCAGTTGTTAGCTTTTGTATAGAACGCGCTATGCTTATTCTGAGCAGCCCTACGAACGGAGACCAATTATGCGCCTCATCCTAGCTTCGGTTATTGCAATTCAGGCCCTTACATTTGCCCCCATGGTTCATGCCGCAGGTGGCGGCGGGGGATCGACGCCGCCAAAAACAACAAACACCACCAAGAAATGTCTGTTCGGACGGGTCTATGATGAGGCCGCGGGCAAATGCGTAAAGCCCAGCAACACCAATTTCACTCAGGATCAGCTGTACCACGCCGTGCGTGAACTGGCCTATGACGGGCAGTTCAAAAACGCCCAAGGCGTGCTGCGCGTGATGGACCAGAATGACGATCGCGTCTTGACCTATTGGGGATTTACCTATCGGAAGATGGGCAAGCTGGAACTGGCCAACCTGTTCTATGAAGGTGCAATTAACGCAAATCCCGACAATATCCTGGCACGTTCCTATATGGCGCAAGGCTTTGTCGCCGAGGGCAAAACTGATCTGGCGATTGCGCAGTGGCTTGAAATCAAAGCACGTGGCGGCGAAGGAACCTGGGCAGAGGTTTCCCTGCGCGAGGCGATCCGCACCGGACTGACCTACAACTACTAAGCTTCAGCCTTTCTTTACCCGACTCTCTGTAATCTGCCTGTGGAACAGGAACTTTGGCACCGCAGGCAGATGCAGAACACAAACACATTGGTACAGGTGGCCCCGGGGGCTTCTGCCCAGCTGGCCAAAGAAAACGATGACGACCTTCGCTTGGTGGCCCGCAGCCTCAGCAGCCGACAAAAGGCGGCGGTGGTTGTGCGTCTCTTGCTGAATGATGGGGCGGACATTCCGCTGGAAGAGCTCCCCGACGATTTACAGGAAAAGCTAACCCACCAACTGGGCAAAATGGGCCTTGTCGACCGGGTTACCTTGGACGCTGTTGCCGGTGAATTTGCAGATGCGCTGGACAGTGTTGGCCTGTCCTTTCCACATGGTCTGGCGGGCGCTTTGGATGTGGTGAACGGCAAAATCGCCCCGGCAACTGCGGCGCGTTTGCGTAAAGTGGCCGGCATACGCCAGATCGGCGATCCTTGGCAGCGATTGCGAGAGATCCCTACAGAAGATCTGGCCGAAATGGCGCAGGCCGAAAGCACTGAGATTGCGGCCGTGATGCTATCGAAACTTGAAACCGCCAAAGCTGCGCAACTGCTAGGGCACCTTCCCGGCCCAGTTGCTCGGCGTATTACCTATGCGGTTTCGAAAACAGCAAATGTCAGCCCAGAGGCCGTCGAGCGGATCGGATGGTCGCTGGCGGCTCAGATGGATCAGCGCCCTGCCACAGCGTTTGCCGACGGACCGGGTGCCCGCGTTGGCGCGATACTGAATCAGTCCGCTGCTTCGACCCGGGACGGCCTGCTGAGCGCATTAGAAGAAGAGGACGCCGATTTTGCCACCATAGTTCGCCAATCCATTTTCACCTTCGCCCATATCCCGTCCCGCATTCTGCCCCGTGATGTACCGGCCATTCTACGCGGTGTGGAACAACCCGTCCTGGTTACAGCGCTCGCCGGTGCAGAAACGGAAGGAGACAGGGCATCGGTTGACTACCTGTTGTCCAACATGTCGTCGCGTATGGCCGAAAACCTGCGCGAAGAAATGGATGAGGTCGGAAAAATCAAACAACCCGATGCAGAGGAGGCGATGACCCAGATCATTGGCGCCATCCGGACACTTGTCGATGAGGGAACCATCACGCTCCGGGATGATGACGGCGACGAATAAAGAGAGAAAGCGCGCCAAAATTTCTGGCCGAGCAGAAAGCTTGTGGTTACCGCGATCGGCTTGTATGTCTGACCCGGCAATTCACAACAGACGCCGAGACCTTCTGATGCCCGTTGAAAAGTCTGAACTAAGCAGGTCCGAGCTTGGCAAATACTATGTATCCGGCATGTTCCTGAAAGGCGTTATCAAAGCGTTACGGTTGCTGCCCTATGAGACACGCATTGCCACAATGGGCGCCATAGCGAGAAACCTTGCACCGTTGGTCGGGTTCTCGAAAAGAGTACGCAGCAATCTGAAACTCACCTGCCCGGACCTGACTGAATCCGAAGTGAAACGCATCTGCAAGGCCGTTCCTGACAACGCCGGACGCGCGATCATGGAGCACTTCTCGCCCGAGGATTTCACAGAACGCCAACGCTTTGCCAAAGTCACGGGTACGGGCCTTGCTGCCTTTGATTCCGCCTTGGCAGAGGGGCGACCTGTGATGATGATCACTGCGCATTTCGGCCATTACCTGGCCGCGCGTATCGCCCTTCAAGAACGCAGCGGTCAGCCTATTGGCTGCCTCTACCGTCGAATGGCGAACCCCTACTTCAACGACATGTATGTCGATGCGTTCTACAAAACCGGCGCCCCGATGTTCGAACAAGGCCGTCGCGGGATGGTCGAAATGGTGCGGACACTCAAAAAAGGCGGGATCATCGCTATTGTGTCAGACCTGCACGCACATGGCGGGGAAGAACTGACTTTTTTCGGCAAACCGGCCGTGACGTCGGTTTTGAATGCTGAACTGGCAATGAAATACAAAGCCGTCCTGATTCCGTGCTATGCGGTGCGTCAGCCCAATGGGGTTGATTTCGAAATCATCCTGCACGAACCGGTCCCACATACGGATCCAAAGACGATGACCCAGTTCACCAATGATGACCTCGAGGCGGTTGTCCGACAGCATATGGGTCAGTGGTTCTGGATTCATCGTCGCTGGAAAACCTGGAACGGGCTAGGCGTCCAAGCCAAAGACATGCCCTGATCAGCGAACGCGTGCTGCCGCAATAATCGGCCCATGGCCAACCCCTTGCACCAACACAACGGCCGGTAAACCTGACGTCAAAGATACCTTATAGGTCTTAGGCGCTGTCCCGTCCCATTGCCCGGCTACTGTCCAGGCCTCGACCACATTGGCATAATCCAGTTCTTGTCCGGCCAACTCTCCGCGCCGGATCGAAGCATGGCGCATTGGCGTGTATTGCACCACCCGGATGTCATAGACCTGATCCGGTGGCAAACTGATCGAGGAAACGCCGACAGTTACGTTATCTCCTGTACGCGAGGCCGAAACCGACGCCTGCGGAGCGGCCTTGGAATGGTCGCCGATCAGGTAATCCAGCTTTGCCGTATCTGCCCCTACAATATCCTGCTGACCATTCACTACCATCTGAGGCGTATAGATCACCGTACGTCCGGAATTTCCGGCATAGCTGCGCTGACGCTCAGTATGGGTGGGGTCGGCATATTCATCCTCCCATCCGATATAGTCCCAATAATCCACATGCAGCGCCAACCCGATGACGTCATCCCGATTGGCCAGATCGTGCATGATCCGGTCAGCCGGGGGGCAGGACGAACATCCCTGCGAGGTGAACAGCTCCACCACTACGGGTCCGCTTTCTGCAATGGCCGAAGTAGCCAGGAATAGGGACGCCAACGCGGTTGCGGTTGCAGATTTGAACATGTTTGCTCTCGGGTTTCATGGGGTGCATTACTGGTTTAGACGGAACGCTGATCAAGCACCAATCAAGGTTTCTTGAGACCGGTGACACAAGGTTTTCGCAAAAATGTGTGCAATGGTATACAAAAATTGCCGCACCTGGTCTGTTGGACCTTGAACCGCGCGCTTGGGTGATGCAGATAGCCCTCAGCGAATCCCATATTCCACGTCATTTGAGAGGGAGGCCACAGATGCCCATCAAAGTCGGACAGGATACCGCCAAGACACGCCGCAGCCTGAGCGTGAATGGCAAGTCCATCTCGTATTACTCGATCCCCGCCGCGCAAGAGGCCGGCCTGGGTGATTTCTCGAAACTGCCCGCCGCCCTGAAGGTGGTGTTGGAAAACATGTTGCGGTTCGAAGATGACGGATTTTCCGTCTCGGTCGACGACATCAAGGCGTTTGCCGAATGGGGCGCCAAAGGTGGCAAGAACCCCCGCGAGATCGCCTATCGCCCTGCCCGCGTGTTGATGCAGGATTTCACCGGCGTTCCGGCGGTGGTCGATCTGGCCGCCATGCGCGATGGTATCAAGGCTCTGGGCGGTGACGCGCAGAAGATCAACCCGTTGAACCCCGTTGATCTGGTCATCGACCACTCGGTCATGATTGACGAATTCGGCAACCCGCGCGCGTTCCAGATGAATGTTGACCGCGAATACGAACGCAACATGGAGCGGTATCAGTTCCTGAAATGGGGTCAGGGTGCCTTCAACAACTTCCGCGTTGTGCCCCCCGGAACCGGGATCTGTCACCAGGTAAACCTGGAATATCTGGCGCAGACAGTCTGGACCGACACGGATCAGGATGGCAACGAGGTTGCCTATCCCGACACGCTGGTCGGCACCGACAGCCACACCACCATGGTCAACGGCATGGCCGTTCTGGGCTGGGGCGTCGGCGGGATCGAGGCCGAAGCCGCTATGCTGGGTCAGCCGATCTCGATGCTGATCCCCGAAGTCGTGGGCTTTGAGCTGACCGGTGATCTGGTCGAAGGCACCACCGGAACCGATCTGGTTCTGAAGGTCGTCGAAATGCTGCGCGCAAAGGGTGTTGTGGGCAAATTCGTCGAATTCTTCGGCGAAGGTCTGGACCGTCTGCCGCTGGCCGACCGGGCAACCATCGCCAACATGGCCCCGGAATACGGCGCGACATGTGGTTTCTTCCCGATTGACGGTGAAACGCTGCGCTATCTGCGTAACACCGGCCGTGACGAAGATCGCATTGCGCTGGTCGAAGCCTATGCCAAGGAAAACGGCTTCTGGCGCGACGCAGATTACGCGCCGATCTACACCGACACCCTGTCGCTGGACATGCGCACCATCGTTCCCGCGATCTCGGGCCCGAAGCGCCCCCAGGATTATGTTGCTCTGACCGGTGCCAAGGCGGCGTTCACCAGGGAAATGGCCGAGACGTTCAAGCGACCCATGGGTAAGGAAGTCGCCGTCAAAGGCGAAGACTATACCCTGGAATCGGGCAAGGTTGTGATCGCCTCGATCACCTCCTGCACCAACACCTCGAACCCGTATGTCATGATCGGCGCTGGTCTTGTGGCCCGCAAGGCCGCAGCCTTGGGTCTGAACCGTCAGCCTTGGGTCAAAACTTCGCTCGCACCGGGATCGCAGGTTGTTTCTGCTTATCTTGAGGCCGCTGGCCTGCAGGAAGATCTGGACAAGATCGGCTTCAACCTTGTCGGCTACGGCTGCACCACCTGTATCGGCAACTCGGGTCCAATCCAGAAAGAGCTCTCTGAGGCGATTGCCGAGGGCGATTTGGTAGCCACGTCGGTCTTGTCGGGGAACCGCAACTTCGAAGGCCGTATCAGTCCGGACGTCCGCGCCAACTATCTGGCCTCACCGCCGCTGGTCGTGGTCTATGCGCTGGCCGGTACGATGGATATCGACCTGACCTCAGAACCGATCGGTCAGGACAAGGACGGCAATGATGTCTTCATGAAAGACATCTGGCCAACCCAGCAAGAAGTGGCGGAATTGGTCGAACAGACGGTCACCCGTGAGGCGTTCCTGTCGAAATATGCAGACGTCTTCAAAGGCGACGAGAAATGGCAAGCGGTCGATACCACCGATGCCGAAACCTATGACTGGCCACCGACCTCGACCTATATCCAGAACCCGCCCTACTTCCAGGGCATGGGGACCGAGCCGGGCACAATTTCGAACATCGAAGACGCCAAGGTTCTGGCCATTCTGGGCGATATGGTCACCACTGACCACATCTCGCCTGCAGGCTCGTTTGCCACGACAACACCGGCTGGCAAGTATCTGACTGACCGTCAGGTGCAACCGCGCGAGTTCAACTCTTACGGGTCGCGCCGTGGCAACCACGAGGTCATGATGCGCGGCACCTTTGCCAATATCCGCATCAAGAACGAGATGCTGGACAGCGTCGAAGGTGGTTACACCAAAGGCCCCGATGGCGAGCAGACTTCAATCTATGACGCGTCGATGGCCTATCAGGAACAGGGCACGCCGCTGGTTGTATTCGGTGGCGAGCAATACGGCGCCGGATCGTCGCGCGACTGGGCGGCCAAAGGCACGGCTCTGCTGGGTGTCAAAGCGGTGATCGCCGAAAGCTTTGAGCGTATCCACCGCTCGAACCTGGTTGGCATGGGCGTTGTACCGTTCGAATTCACCGGTGGCGACTCGCGCAAGACGCTGGGCTTGAAGGGTGATGAAACCGTCTCGATCCACGGTCTGGATACGATCCAGCCGCTGCAAGAGGTGCCCTGCACCATCACTTTCGGTGACAGTTCGGAAAAGACCATCACCCTCAAGTGCCGCATCGATACCGCGCCCGAGATCGAATATATCGAAAACGGTGGTGTGCTGCATTACGTGCTGCGGAACCTGGCCAAAGCGGACTAAGACCTTTCAACGAATAAAAAGGGGCGTCCAACCGGGCGCCCTTTTTAGTTTCAGAACCCTGATGACAAGAGCGATTTAAGCGAATACCGTTGCCCTTACAGGCAGGCCGCACCCGCATCATTCACTTGAAAGTAAGACGTGACGCGCCTATATATTGGTCACACAGAGGAGACTATGAATCATGCTTTTTGGCCCTGATCCGATCCAGGTTTGACGTCAAAGCCGTTAATCTGGCTGATAATTCACTCTCATCACCGCTCAGGTGCCCGGACAGATGTTCAGGGCGCCTTTTTAATTTGAGATCGGTATAGTTGCGTTCCATCTGCGTCAGAATGCTGTGACCGGCCATTTCGCAAGCCTCACTCGTATTATACAGGCCGCGGATCGTGCCCACTTTGCCCGGCACCGATATCTTAAGAAAACTTGCGTTATGCAGCCCTTCGATCTGTGTTCGGATCTTTTCAAGACCGCCATAGAATTTCACGAATTCCGAGATCAGCCCGTCTTCCAGAAAATGCAGATCTTTGATGCCTGATCTATAGACATCGGTATGCCGGGCGTCGGTGACATGCGGGATGTACCCCTTCTTTTGAAACAGGGATTCGAATTGCGTCAGAGGCGGCGCGTTTTCCAGAAACCGCGTCAGATCGCTTGTGTTGAAATCCACCTCGGCGAAAAGCGCCCGCAACAAAGCATCCCGATCTTCACGACGTTGTTTTGTTTTTTGCCAGACCTCCCACATGCGGGTGCCGAACCATAGAACTACGGTAACAGCACCAAGGCGGGTGATTGTGACAAGATCGTTCAGAAGTCCGGTATTATCCATCAATCCTTACCAGCGTTAATCGGCCGCAGCCTTTTCCAGAGCGGGCCTGATGGTTTTTTCGATGACGCGCTGGGTAATCGGCCCGGCAAAACGCAGGATAATGGTTCCGTCGCCATCGACCACATAGGTTTCCGGCACGCCGTAAACACCCCAGTCCAGCGCCATGCGCCCCTGTTCATCCCGTCCGATGGCCGAATAGGGATCGCCGAGTTCATTCAGGAAAGCCTCGGCATTTTCCAGCTTGTCCTTGTAGTTGATGCCATAGACAGGGATGCCTTCATCCGACAGGGCTTGCAGGTTCGGGTGCTCTACCCGGCAGGGCGCGCACCAGCTGGCCCAGTAATTCACCAGCTTGACCTCTCCGTCGCGCAGCGTTGCATCGTCGAACTGCGGTTTGCCTGCAAACTCAGTCAACACAACCGGCGGCGCGGTTTGACCCTCACGCGCCGAGGGCAAAGCGTTTGGGTCATCGCGGAACATGCCAATACCGGCAAGGACCGCAAAGGCGCCAAAGATCAGCGGGGGCGCAATCATCAGGGGCGAGATCTTAGCCATTGCGCTTTATCCTTTGTTCAACTTTTTCCAGCTCAGCCTGCGCCCTGCGGCCCCTCATCACGCTGACCAGAACCAGCGCCAGCAAAAGCCCGATGGAAACCACATAGGACCAGAGCACCGTATCGGCATATTTTCCAAGATCAGGGATCATCCGTTTGCCCTTTCCCGCGCCAGCAGAGTCTTGGTCCGACGCGTGCGAATTTCAGTACCCGTGCGGTAAAGTACCAAGGCGATGAACAACAACACGAACCCGACAATGCAGAGCAGCAGAGGATAGAAATAGATATTGCTGACCTTCTCTTCGGTATCCGCTCCAGTCACGGCACCAGCCCGCAGGACAGAAGCGCCCTGATGCAGCCCCTGATTCCAGAAATTCACCGCATAACGGCTGAGGATAGCAAAGACCGACCCCACCAGACACAGGATCGAGGTCAGATCGGCAGCCGTATCAGGGTCTTCGATCGCCTCCCACAAGGCGACATAGCCCAAATAGAAGAGGAACAGGATCAGGAATGAGGTCAGACGTGGATCCCAGGCCCACCAGGTGCCCCACATAGGCTGCCCCCAAATCGCCCCGGTTGCCAACGCAATCAATGTCATCACGATGCCCACAGGTGCGGCCGCGCGCGCAGCCAGCGCACTGACATGATGACGGCGAACCAGCCAAACCAGAGAGGTCGCCAGCATCATAAGCCAGCAGTTAATCGCCATCAGTGCGGCGGGCACATGCAGGTAAATGATCTTGACGGTCGATCCCTGCTTGTAATCATCGGGTGTGAAGAAAAATCCCCACACCAGACCAATGACGATGCAAACCAAAGCCGCGCCCCAGAAGAACGGCATCACCCGTTCACTGGTGGCAAGAAACTTGCGCGGATTGGCATATTCCCAGAGGGTATTGGCTTTGGCTGCGATAGACATGGGCCTTATCTAGTCCGAGTCGGGTTCATTCTCAATTGACATCCGTCAAAGTTACACTGTGTCACCGTAGGTTAATGCGCAACACGGCGGCGCTGGCAAAAGGTAACAGGGCAATCGTCGCCGCAGTGATCCCAGCCAGCATCAACAAGGGTGTCTGCGTTTCCATTCCGGTTGCGCCGCGGCGCGCGACCTCGGCCCCGAAGATCAATGTCGGTACATAAAGAGGCAGCACAAGAAGCGACAGCAGCAATCCGCCGCGTTTCAAGCCGACCGTAAGAGCGGCACCAAAGGTTCCGATGACGCTCATCGCGGGCGTGCCAATCAAAAGTGAGACGACAAGCCAGAAAAAGCCGGGCAAAGGCAAATTAAGCAGAACGCCCAGGAAGGGCGCGGCCAGAACCAGTGGCAAGCCCGTAGTCAGCCAATGCGCCAAAGACTTGATCGTTACGACCGCTTCTAACGGCAGGGGCGCCGTCGCCAATAGGTCGAGCGAGCCGTCCTCCCAATCCAGCGCAAGCAGCCGGTCAAGTGACAGAAGGCAGGCCAAAAGTGCCCCCAGCCATAGCACGCCAGGTGCAATCGTGGACAACAACGCGGATTGCGGGCCAACTGAAAAAGGCACCAGCACGGTGACGATAAGAAAAAACGCCAGGCCAAGGCCAAACCCTCCGCCCGCACGGAAGGCCAGTTTCAAATCACGTAAAAGCAGGGCGATCACAGGAAACCTCCGTCGAGATCATCGACAGGTTTCGGTTTAGCCTTGTAGGGCCCCACATCCAGGACCTCTCCGTCCAGACCAAGGTCGATATGGGTGGCAATCAAGGCAGACCCGCCCTGCCCCAGATGCGCGCGCACCGCGTCTGCAAACATCTGCACTGCATTCTTATCCAGCGACACAGTGGGCTCATCCAACATCCAGATGGGTCGTTCGGTGACCAACATCCGCGCCAACCCCAATCGACGTTTCTGGCCTGCCGACAGATTGCCGGCATGGCGATCCGACAGCTCAGTCAAAGCAAACGCGTCCAAGGCCGGTTGAATGCTGTGACTGCCGAAGACCTGCGCCCAGAACGACAGGTTTTCCACCACGGTCAGAGTCGGCTTGAGTCCGTCGGAATGTGAGGCATAGGCGATCCGGTCCTCAGCCCCGTCGATCTGCCCCTCAAGCGGAGGCTGCAGGCCTGCCAGCGTTCGCAGCAGCGTTGTTTTACCGATCCCGTTCGGCCCGCGTAGGATAAGCGCCTTTCCGGGCTCCAGCGAAAAGCTGAGATTTTCCAGCACAGGAACGCCCCCTCGGGCGATCGACAGGTCGGTCACGGTCAATGTCATGAATCCCGCTTATCCTATTGCCGTCAGAGGCAAAAGGCGGGATTTGCCGCAGCATACCGACAGCAACGTATTTGGGTGGCATCTAAGCGCAAGGACAGAGGAAAAGAATCCTATCAGATCGGTAGCAGCGCCAGCGCAATACGGCGCCCTTCGGATAACAGGATATTGTATGTGCGGCACGCGGACGGAGAGTTCATGATCTCAACCCCGATCCCCGAATCTTCCAAGGCGGCGCGCAGATCAGAAGGAATATGGGCCAGCTCAGCGCCGGTTCCAATAAACAGCACATCGACCTGACCCGCCAATTTCAACAGACCATCCCTGTCGTCGTACCCGCCCCATTTCGCTGATCCTGCAGGGCCGGTCAGCACCGACCCGTCATAGACCTGACCACCGATGCGGAAAAACCCAGGACCATATCCGTCAACAGGGGCCGCATTGTCATAAGAGATTTCATTCATACGCATAGGAGGCATCTAGCCCCAAAGCGGTAGGCCCGACAAGGCTGCAAGCGCTATCGCCAGATACGCAGCGGCACGATAAAGCTTTTCCCGCTCGGGCCGGAACATCCAACCACCCAGCCAATTACCAGCCAGATTGGGGACCGCCAGAGCCAGACCCAATATCACAGCAGGCAGCGTGATACGGTCCATGCCAGTCAGGTACCCCAGAAGCAGAAAATCAAAGGCGAACAGGTATAACAGGATCGTCGCACGGATCACGGCCACGGGAAGAGGTCGAGACATATAGAACAAGATAACGGCCGGTCCGGGCAGGCCCGCGACACCGCCCAAAAACCCACCAGCGCTTCCTATTCCCAAAACCATTTTGCGACTGACATGACCGTGATAGCGCAGACCGAACACTAGAATAGCCAGCATAAGAAACGCCAACAGGCTAACGGTATAGCGAAATACATGTGGATCGACCGTGGTCAGCAACCACAGCCCCAATGGCAGAGCGAGTGCGCACCCTCCCACCAGACGGACCAGATCACCCCTGTCGACCTCTCGCCAGGCCCGGCGAAGGTTGGGCAGCGGGCCCAGTATATCCATGATTGTCAGGCAGGTCAGCGCCTTGAAAGGATCAAGGAATGGGGTTGCGATTGGCAGGAATATCAGGGCGGTCCCAAATCCGGAAAAGCCGCGCACTACACCGCCAAGAAAGGCAGCAAAAACTATGATGGCCAGCCCTGTGGGGGACTGGCCAAAATACTCAGGCATCGATGTTGGCAAACTGGTTGCCAGAAGTGTTTGATGGCTTGGACCAGTCGCGCTTGACGCCCAGCCACAACAGGATGGTTGAGGCCACAAAGACGGACGAATAGGTACCTACGATCACACCCCAAATCATAGCAAAGACAAACCCGCGGATCACATCCCCGCCCAGAACATAGAGCGAAATCAACGCCAGCAAGGTGGTGACAGAGGTCATGACTGTCCGGCTGAGCGTTTCGTTGATCGAAATGTTCAGAACCTCCTTTAGGTCCTTTTTCTTGTATTTCCGCAAGTTCTCGCGCACCCGGTCGAACACGACCACCGTATCATTCAACGAATAGCCCACGATGGTCAGCAGCGCAGCGATGATCGCCAGATCAAAGCGGATCTGCAGTTCGGAAAAGATGCCGATAGTCAGGATGACGTCATGCACCAGCGCAGCGACAGCCCCCAGCGCAAACTGCCATTCAAACCGCAGCCAGATGTAGACAAGCACCGCCCCAATGGCGAGCACCACCGCGATTACGGCGGTCTGGATAAGCTCTCCCGAGACTTTGGGTCCTACAGATTCGACGCTTTCGAAGGGCAGTTTCAACCCGGGGTCCGCTGCGGCAAGAGCTTCGCCAATTTGTTCAATCGTGGCCGCATTGACAGCCTCAGCATCATCCTGCGCCTGAATGCGGATCATCGCGACATGTTGATCTGGCCCGAAGCTCGGATCGAAAATCTCGGTGATCGTCACGTCGCCAAGTCCAAGCGGCGCAATAGCGTCACGATATGTGCCGACATCGATTTCCTGCGCGCTTTGGGTCCGAATGGTGGTCCCTCCACGGAAATCAATGCCGAAATTCAGGCCCTGCAGCATGAATGACGTAAACGCGACAATCATCATCAAGGCCGAGATACCCAGCCAGATCTTCCAGCGACTGAAGAAATCGAACGAGGTATTCTGGGGTACGAGTTTCAGTCTCATGTCAAACCTCGATCGTTTTCGGACGGCGGCGTTCGAACCAAATCACGATCATCAGGCGCGTCACGAAGATCGCGGTGAAGACCGAGGTCAGAATACCCAGACCCAAAGTGATTGCGAACCCGCGCACTGGCCCGCTGCCCATGGCAAACAGGATTACAGCGGTAATGAAGGTGGTCACGTTGGCGTCCAGAATGGCCGACAGCGCTTTTTCATAACCCAGCTCAATCGCGCGGGCAGGACCTTTGGCAGATTTCAGTTCCTCTCGGATACGCTCGAAGATCAGTACGTTGGCATCCACCGCCATACCTACCGTCAGAACGATCCCCGCGATCCCAGGCAGGGTCAACGTCGCCCCAATCAGGGAAAGCAGACCAAACAACAGGCCAACGTTGATGATCAGCGCAATATTGGCGAAGAAACCAAACAGGCCATAGCTGAGCGCCATGAATGTCAGCACCGCGACAAAGGCCACGATGGTAGCCACCTTACCCGCGTCGATACTGTCCTGGCCCAGCTCGGGGCCGATGGTTCTTTCTTCCAGAAACTCCAGCCCGGCGGGCAGTGCCCCTGCGCGCAACAGGACAGCCAGATTTGTACTTTCCTCGACGGTGAAATTACCGGTGATGATACCAGACCCGCCGGGGATATGACTTTGGATCACCGGGGCTGAGATCACTTCGTCATCCAGAACGATGGCGAAGGGTGCCCCGATGTTTTCCAGCGTGTAATCACCAAATTTACGCGCGCCAGAGGTGTTAAAGCGGAAACTCACCGCCGGGCGGCCATTCTGGTCAAACGCGGGCTGCGCATCGACCAGTTCCTCGCCCGTTACAACCGGCGCGGCATCCAACGTGTAATAGACGCCATTTTCGTCAATCGACGGCACCACCTCTTCGCCAACGCCCGCTATCGCATCGGGGTCGGTTCCGCGCCCAACGACGGGGTTAAAGGTCAGTTGCGCGGTCGTGCCGATGATCTCTTTCAACTCTCCTGCGCTGCCGATACCTGGCACCTGGATCAGAATACGGTCGGTGCCTTGCCTTTGGATGGTCGGCTCGCGGGTGCCCACCTCGTCAATCCGGCGGCGAATGATTTCCAGCGATTGACGCACGGTGCGGTCGTCTGAGGCCAGCTTCTCGGCCTCAGAAAGTTGTACAATGATCGTATCACCTTCGGCGCGGGCCTCGATATCCGTGGCCCCTACACCGCTGAGGGTCTGCACCTGACGGGCCAGACCGCGGACAACCTCCAGCGCGCGGGACATGCCCTCGGGCTGACTGATGCGAAGGCGAATCTCATCAGGCGCCGCTTCCTGGCGACGGATGGTGCCCACAGTGGCACGTTCATCCCGCAGCGCATCCCGGATTTCCGGCCACATCGCATCCATGCGGGATTCGTAGACGTCACCCACCCGAACTTCGGCCAAAAGATGCGCGCCTCCACGCAGATCCAGCCCTAGATTGACCAGCGACGACGGCAGCCAGTTCGGCCATTGCGCCGCCTCGGCCTGCATTTCGGGGGTGTCAACGCCAAGCTCGATCGCCGCCTTGGCGTCATTGGATTGTTCAACGCGCGTATAAAACGCATTCGGCAGGGCCATCAGCAAGCCAGTCACGCAGACCAGCCAGATCAGAACCCGCTTCCAGGTATCAATTTGCAGCATTACCCTGCCTTTTCAAGGGATTGTATCGCGAAGTTACTTCGCCGGCTCAGTCTTGTTCAGAACCTGCGAAATGGTCGATTTAACCACGCGGACTTTGACTCCCTCGGCGATTTCGACTTCGATCTCGTTGTCGCCTTCTTTGACCTTGGCCACTTTACCAATCAGCCCACCCTGGGTAACGACCTGATCGCCCCGGCGCACGGCCTCGACCATGGCTTGATGTTCCTTCATTTTCTTCTGCTGTGGACGGATCAGCAGGAAATACATGATCGCAAAAATCAGGATCAGCGGGAGAAACTGGGCGATTGCGCCACCTTCCATGGGATATTCCTTTTGGTTTGGTACTGCGAAAATGCTCCGCAAATTTGGCGAGAACCTATTCTTTGAAATGCCTGTTTGCAAGGACAGGAGGCGCTTGGAATTTATTCTTTAAAAAACATGGATAACTTTGCCGGTCTTTCTGCATTTCCAAGGATTAAGGGCGCCGGGTCAGTTACCCTCTATGAAGATGCTCCCGCTCGGATATAGTTGTAATGAGGGAGGTCCGATGACGCATTTTATTCAATCCTTTGGCATGTTTGTCCGGCTGATCGTGACGACCTTGCTACTGGCCCTGCCAATCGCGGCATCAGCTCAGGATATCGTGGAAGACATCCGCGAGGATGATGAACAGTCCGAGACCTTCAAAGCACCGGTTATTGTCGACGGTGAGATGCTGTTTTTCTTGCGTGGGTCCAGCGCGCTACCGGCGTCGGAACGTGTCGAGCGGGTGCAGGAGGTCATCGTCGAAGTTGCCGAAGCCTCAACAAGCACAGAGGTCTCGATTACTTTTGAAGACACAGAGCTGGGGACCAGCATTCGGGCCGACGGCGTACAGGTCACCATCGTCACAGAGGCTGACGCCGCGCTGGATCAAATAAAGCTGGATGTTCTCAGCTATTTGCATGGCCAGGCCATCGAAGAGGCGATCATCGCCTACCGAGCCAACCGAACCGATCAGGCCCGCGTATCCGGCGCCATAGAAGCGGCGGGCTGGACCCTTGGTTTCGTTGTGTTCGTCGTGGTTATCTTGTGGCTGCATCGCAGTATCCGACGGCGGACCTTGAAGTTTGTTAAGCTCCACCTGAAAGATGTTGAGACCGCTACAGCCAAAAGCGTACAGGCCGAAGCGATTGCGGCACTGGTCCGTTACGGCCTGAACTTCATACTGCTGATCATCTTCTTTCTGGGCTTTTACTACTACCTGTCCTTTGTCCTACTTTCCTTTGCTGAAACCCGATATTTCGCGCAACTGCTGCTAACCTATCTGACAGAACCCGTTCTTCTGATCTTTAAGGGAATCATCGGCTATTTCCCGAACCTGATCATGCTGGGCCTGATCACATGGGTTACAATGTATATTATCAAGGGTATGCGTGTGTTCTTTGACGCGGTTGAGGCCGGAACTTTTGACCTTGGCGATTTCGAAAAGCACTGGGTGAACCCAACGTTCAATATCGCCCGCGTGGTTGTTATCCTGATCGCTCTGGTGTTTGCAGTGCCCTACATTCCGGGGTCGGACTCGGCCGCGTTTCAAGGTCTGACCCTTCTGGTGGGTGCCATGCTGTCGCTGGGCGCAAACTCGGTTGTGTCCAACATGCTGGCCGGTCTGTTCGTGATCTATCGCCGGTCAACCTCGATCGGGGATCGCATTCAGATCGGGGATCACATCGGCGACGTGGTTCAGATCAAGCTGATGGAGACGCATCTCAAATCCATCAAGAACGAGTTGATCTCTATTCCAAATGCCCAGTTGATGAACTCGGACGTGGTGAATTTCTCAAAAAGAACCGACGGCAGCGGGCTGTTGCTGCATACGACCGTGGGAATCGGGTATGAGGAACCATCCGAAAAAGTCGAGGCCATGCTGATCGAAGCGGCCAATCGCACCAAGGGCATCAAGGCCAAACCCGAGCCGTTTGTGTTGTGGACCGCGCTGGCAGACTACGCGATCAACTACCAGATCAATGGGTATTCGACCCGTGGCAGTATCATTCCCAAGATCCGCTCGGACCTGCATCGCAACATCGTGGCCGTGTTCAATGAAAACAATGTGCAGATCATGACGCCGTCTTACATGGCCGATCCGCCAAAACCAAAAATTCCGCTCGAAGACTGGGATGGCCATTTGGCGCATGAAACACACGACGATACGGATAAGTCGTAACCGGTGCTACACCCCGCCTTTCAGATGGTGCATAAGCGGCTGCAGTGATTCACGCATTTAAGGACCTGAACCATGCACGACATCCGCGCCATACGCGAAAACCCAGCCGCCTTCGACGCCGCCCTTGCGCGCCGTGGGGACGCGCCGGTGTCGTCGGACCTGTTGCGCCTGGACGAAAGCCGCCGCGCCAAGATATTGGCCGCAGAAACCGCTCAGGCGGAGCAAAACAAGGCGTCCAAAGAGGTTGGTGCGGCCAAGGGTCGTGGCGATGAGGTCGAGTTCGAGCGCCTGCGCGCGCTGGTCGCCGAGAAAAAGGCCGAGATCGCCCAGATGCAGACCGAGGCCAAGGATCTGGACGCCCTTCTGACCGATCAACTGATCCGCATCGCCAACCTGCCCGCCGAAGATGTGCCCGAAGGCGTGGATGAAAACGACAATGTCGAAGTCATCCGCTGGGGCACTCCGCCCACACTGGATTTTGCGCCCAAAGAGCATTTTGAGATCGAAGCCGTCCAGACCGGTATGGATTTTGAGACCGCCGCGAAACTGTCCGGCTCGCGTTTTGTGCTGCTGTCCGGTGGCGTAGCCCGCATTCACCGCGCATTGGCGCAGTTCATGCTGGACACACATATCAACGAAAACGAACTAACCGAGGTCAACGGCCCGGTTCTGGTTCTGTCCGAAATGATGCAGGGCACCGGGCAACTGCCGAAGTTTGGCGAGGACAGCTATCAGACCCGTGAAGGCTGGTGGCTGATCCCAACCTCAGAAGTGTCGCTGACCAATATCGTCAATGAAACGCTGATCGAAGAAAGCTATTTGCCTCGCCGCTATACCGCGCATTCCCTGTGCTTCCGGTCCGAGGCTGGCAGCGCTGGCAGAGACACCCGTGGGATGCTGCGCCAGCACCAGTTCGAAAAGGTCGAGATGGTCTCAATCACCCATCCGGACAAATCGGATAAGGAACAAAAGCGCATGTTACGCTGCGCCGAAGGTATTCTAGAAAAATTGGGCATACCCTATCGCACGGTGATCCTGTGTACGGGCGACATGGGCTTTGGCGCGCGCCGTACCTATGACATCGAGGCATGGTTGCCCGGACAGGATACCTATCGCGAGATCAGCTCGGTCTCGACTTGTGGTGATTTTCAGGCCCGCCGCATGAACGCGCGGTTCCGCCCCGAAGCGGGTGGCAAACCGGAATACGTCCATACACTGAACGGCTCCGGCCTGGCTGTCGGTCGTTGCTTGATCGCCGTACTGGAAAATGGTCAGAACGCCGATGGTACCGTGACCTTGCCCAAGGTTCTGGCCCCCTATCTTGGCGGTAAACTGACCTTACAGCGGGACGGCACGCTGGCATAAGAAAACCGGCGCTAACCAACTGCGCCGGTCCTGAGAAAATCAAAAGGCGGAGGAGGTCTACTTCTTCGTCTTTTTCTTATCTTTTTTCTTACTCTTCTTCTTGCCCACTTTCTCTTTGGCGTCCTGTTTTTTTTGATCTTTTTTCTTGTCGTCCTTTTTGGACTTTTTATCCTTTTTGGCTTTGGCTTTCACCTTGTCCTTTGCCTTTGAGAATGCGGCCTCCATTTCCAGCAGCTTTTTGGCAGCTTTCTCAGCCTTGGCTTTTGCCTTGGCCTTTTTTCGCGCTTTGGCTTCAGCAGCGGCTTTCTCTTCAGCAGCCTTCTGGGCGGTTTCCTCAGCCCGCTTCCGGGAGGCAGCAGTAACGCCCTTCCGAGCAGCTGGGCGCTTGGTTGCTGCGCGCGCAGTCGTGGTTTTGGCTGAAACGGCTACTTTCGCCGCCGCAATAAGAACCGGTGCCCGTGCCACACCAATGCGGGGAACTTTGACGAGCTCTGCGGGTTTCGCGCTCGCAAGGTCTTCTGCGGTCTTGAAGCCATTGGCAATCAACGCTTGCCCAAGCGCCTCGCCTACACCCTTTACATCGGTCACTGCGGTCATCAGAGTTCCTTTCCTTCTCACATCGGGCCGGAATACCGGCTAGCTGCTACGGGCCAGCCCCCGGGATTGATCCTTAGGAGGGAAAGGTACAAGCCGTTTGTTGTCCTCATCCCAAAGTTTCAGATTCAAAGCCGCTACCGCCTCGGGGAATTTGATCCGGCGCGGCGTATACTCGGACGGGAGGTTATAGTGGCATTCCCGCAGCCGGTAAGAGGGGATGCGCGCGTTGAAGTGGTGTATGTCGTGCAATGTGATGCAGGCCACCGCATTATCAAACCACCAGCCGAAATCCAGCGCCGACGACCCCTGCAGCGCGGCCAATTTCGGATCCAGATCTGGGCGACGGTCCCAGTATGTGTCTTCGAAATTATGCTGAAGATAGACTAGGAAAACTCCCAGCATCCCGCCAAGGAAGGAAAAGGCCACCCAAACCAAAATACCGGTCGCACCGGCGATCAGATACAGCAGGCCCAGGAAAATCAGGATCGACAGGTTGTGCAGCAGCACGCCTTTGACGCCGAACCGCACCGTATTCTTGGGCCAGCGGTAGCGAATGAAATAAGTAAACAATGCTCCGACCGGTACCAGCACAAACGGGTTGCGGTATAGGCGATAATACAGCCGCGACCACAAGTTCGCCGCATTCCATTCCCTCACGGTCATGGTATGAATTTCGCCGGTCTCACGATGTTCCAGATTGCCGATGCCGGAGTGATGCAGGTTGTGGTTTTGCTTCATCACTTCGAATGGAGCGAAAGTGAACGGGGACAGCCCATGCCCTGCCCATTCATTCTGTGCACGCGTTTCAAATAGCGAATGATGGCCGCAATCGTGCTGCAGCACGTAAAGGCGAACAGCGGAAAACGCGAAAACCACCCCGGCAGGCATCATAACATACCAGCGGTCCACATAGATGATGGCTAATGCCAACGATGAGAAATAAACCGCGAAAGTCCCAAAGTAGCTGATCGCGGCCAATCCATTGTCCTGAACCGCGTATTGACGTGTGTATTCTCTCAAATCCATTCCGTCGGCTCCCCACAATGGCCCGTTGCAATGTGATTCTAAAAATGGGTGCGGTCTTCCCGCAAACAAGCGACACGCTTGGAAACAAAAGCGCGCCAGCGAATGCTAGCGCGCCATCAAAGGGCTGTCACGCCCCGAGATGAAAAATGCAACAGATTGGCGCAGTTACGCGCGTCCCTTCAAATGTTTGGCCAAGGCACCTGCGTTTTTCTTACGCCGTCCCTTATAAGGGTTCTTGTCTCCCTGCCCGCGCAAGGTCAGTCGGATGGGGGTCCCGGGCATATCGAAACTCTCACGCAGGCCGTTGACCAGATAACGGTTATAGCTTTCAGGCATCTTGTCGGGGTGCGAACACATAACCACGAATCCAGGGGGGCGGGTTTTGGCCTGTGTCATATACCGCAGCTTGATCCGGCGACCCTGCGGCGCTGGCGGCGGGTGCTGTTCCAGCATTGCGATCAACCAACGGTTCAAAGCAGCAGTCGGCACACGCCGGTTCCAGATATCATGGGCGCGTAGGATAGCAGCACGCAGGCGCTCAAGCCCCCGCCCTGTTTTGGCGGAAACCGTGACCAGTGGAGCGCCGCGCAACTGCGGCAGAAGACGTTCGAACGATTCTTTCAGATCGCGCAGTTTTTCCTGCTTGTCCTCTTCGATATCCCATTTGTTAATGGCGACAACGACGGCTCGGCCCTCGCGTTCGGCCAGATCCGCGATGCGCAGATCCTGCTGTTCAAACGGAATCGCCGCATCCAGCAACACCACCACAACCTCGGCAAATTTTACTGCACGCAAACCATCCGATACAGAAAGCTTCTCAAGTTTTTCCTGTACCTTGGCTTTTTTGCGCATCCCCGCCGTATCGAAGATCCGCATCGGCGTGCTTTCACCCTCGGGGTCGGCCCAGTCGATCCGCAGGCTAATTGCATCGCGTGTGATCCCGGCCTCGGGTCCGGTCAACAAGCGATCTTCGCCAACGATCTTGTTGATCAGGGTGGATTTTCCGGCATTCGGGCGACCAACAACGGCAACTTGCAACGGCTTGGCGTCGGTGATCAACGGGGTTACGGCTTCGCCGTCTTCATCAAGCTCGATATCAGTTACGGGCGCTTCTTCGATCGCTTTTTCCGCAGCAGCATCCGCCAGAGGCATCAGATGTGCGTAAAGATCGGTCATCCCCTCGCCATGTTCACCCGACAGGCGGACCGGCTCGCCCAGACCCAGATTATAAGCTTCGAGCACACCGGCATCAGCCGCCGAACCTTCGGCTTTGTTGGCCGCAAGGATCACGTGTTTCGATCGTTTGCGCAGAATCTCGGCAAACATCTCATCTGTGGGCGTCAACCCCACACGCGCGTCGATCATGAACAGGCACACATCAGCCATGTCCACGGCGCGCTCGGTCAGGCGTCGCATCCGGCCTTCAAGGCTGTCGTCTGTCGCATCCTCAAGACCCGCCGTATCAATAACGGTAAAGCGCAGATCGCCCAGACGCGCTTCGCCTTCGCGCAAATCGCGCGTAACACCTGGCTGGTCGTCGACCAATGCCAGTCGTTTGCCGACGAGGCGGTTGAACAAAGTGGATTTGCCCACATTGGGGCGCCCCACGATAGCGAGGGTCAGGGACATGATACTCAACTTTCAAGACTCAGACGCGCCCTTTAGCGCATCTTGTCGTCAACGGAAAGCGTGCAGTTCACCTTTGGTCGAAACGACGTACAAGGTTTGCCCGGCAACAACTGGCGCCGTAGTGGCACCGCCGGGAACCTCGACGCGGTGAACCAGCGTGCCGTCGAGCGGGTTATAGAACCTTAGATAACCATCGTTCGATGCAACAACGATACGCCCACCAGCCATGATCGGCCCGTAATGCGCATAGATTGCGCCACGCCGACCGGGCTTGTCCTTGACGAATCCAGGCAAGTCCTGCGCCCACACAATCGAGCCATCCGAGGCATCCAGACGCACCAACTGACTGCGATCACTAATCAGGAAGATGCTGTTTCCAGCCGGCCAAACCGTATCAACTGCGCCTTCATCCGCGGTCCATCTCCGCTCACCCGAAGTGGAATCGAATGCCACGGTGCGGCCCGAATGGTTGCCGATATAGATGGTATCGCCGACCACCATCGGGCCGCCTGTTACGTCAACGATCTGCGCTGCGGCGCGCCCGCGACGCCCACCAGCAACCGACGCGTTCCAGCGGCGAATACCACCTCTGCGGAACGTTGCAGCTATATCGCCCGAGCCAAATGCAAACACCGAGAAATCCGAGGCAATCACCGGCGCAGGCGCGCCCAACACATTGCCAACGCTTGGGGTGCCCTGAACCTGCCAGAGGATGCGCCCATCTTTTGTATCAATCGTCCATCCGATTTCATCTCCGGCGACAAGATACAGCAGGCCATCATTGATCAGAGGTGAGCCGCTGCCCGTAGCATTCAGGCGCTTTTGCCAACGAATGGCACCGGTTTTGCCATCCAGAGCGGTCAGGCGACCAAAACCAGAAGACACATAAAGAACGCCATTAGCATAGGCCAATCCACCGCCAGTTGCATCTGAATCTCCGTCGGTGCCAGGGATTAGATCTGTACTCCAGGCAACCTGCCCCTGCGGTGAGACCGCTGAAACGGTCGCTCCGGAATCCAGCGTGTAGACCAAACCACCTGCAACGACCGGCTCGGCCGTGATGCGCTGCTTGCGCGAATCTCCATCACCGATCGACGTTGACCACAGTTTCTGTGGAGTATTACGCAAAGAGGCATTTGTCGTCCGATACGCAGCGGTTCCCGGGCTTTGTGACCAGTTGGCATTGGCCGTCTGGGCAGGAAGGCTGATCGGCTTGGCTCCCTGGGTCTCAACCGTTTCATTGTCGGATGTTGGTCGGATGTCCTCACGAGCTCCGGGCAGGATGACCTCGGGCTCCTGACAAGCCGCCAGCAATGTCAGGGAAACAACCGCGACCGGCAACCCAATACGGGGGAAGAGACTAATCACCATGATACTCCGAACTTGCCTGTCATTTATTTTCTACCGGTTCAGCTTTGCCGTGCGACCAGCGGTTCCGGTTCACCACCCAGCGCAACAATCAACTGTGTTGCGCGTTGCTGCAGATCTACGCCGATTTCAGCGTCCTGCCGCATTGCCTGCAAACGGGAAATGGCGGCATCGACTTGACCTTCGGACACTTCGATCAGTGCCAGTTGCTCCTCTGCCAGCAACCGCAATGGGGCTCCCGGCACGGCCAGCGCTTCGAATTGCTGACGCCGGTCTGCTACCGGCATTGTCTCGCTTTGCAGCAGCAAAGCCTTGAAGGTCGCGATGGCCCGGTAAATTTCAGGCAGATCACCCTGAACCGCAATGGCGTTCAGACTCTCAACAGCGCCCTGCCCGGACTCGATTTCGGTCTGCGAGGCAGAAAGGAGCATCTTTACAATCGCATCTCCACCGGGTGTTGGTGCAGGTACCAAGGCAAGATCATCGGCACGATCGGCGGACTCATTCTGTGCCATAGCGGCCAGAATCGCATCTCCCAGATCCTGTGCCTGACTGGTTGCGCGCGCCTTGCGCAGTTCGTTGAACGCGGCACCACCAACGATCAGAACAACCGCCACTACGCCAACCCAACCCCAACGGCGCAAAAGCAAGAACAGACGGTCGCGGCGCACCTCTTCGGTCACCTCATCAATGAAACTGTCGACGTCGCTCATCCCTGCTCCCCGGGCTTGTGTTCTGTGATAATGGGCAATGTCATACCCCGCTGCCATTGCCAAGCCAAGGGTCCGATTTCATACAATTCCCCCACCTGCGGATACCCTTGCAGAAAAAAGTGAACCGAACTATTCAGTTTAGTGTGGAAAAGATGAGGCCCCGCCCCCATTTCTAAGCATGCGCGCCGAGGGACAGTCGGCAAAGAATTCTGGGAGAGACCCTGTATGCGTTTGATTTCATTCGTAAACGCCTTTTTGGTGATTGTTGCCTTGTTCTATTTGGTATTCGAAAGGGATGCATTATTAGCATTCGCCGGCCGCGATGATTCAAACCCGGGCACTACGTCCGAGGCAGAATCTTCTGAAATTCCCGCAGAGGATCGGCACGTAATCCGTGTAGTTGCACAGCGCTCTGTCGCCCGCGAAGTAGACAGTGCAGTGACTCTGCGTGGACAAACCAGAGCAAACCGCGAGGTCGAAGTTCTGGCCGAAACGACGTCAACTGTCGTATCAGAACCCAAGCGCAAGGGCAGTTTTGTCGAAGCCGGTGATTTGTTATGTGAGCTGGATCCAGGCACCCGTCCGGCAAGCCTGGCCGAAGCAACAGCCGCCAAGCTTGAAGCCAAAAGCCGGGTGCCCGAAGCCGAAGCGCGTCTGCTGGAGGCACATGCGCGCGTAGCCGAAGCCGAAATCAACTTGAAAGCCGCACGAAAGCTATCAGAGACCGGTTTTGGGTCGGAAACCCGCAGGATTTCCAGCGAGGCGGAAATGAGTACAGCCCAGGCTGGTATCAAAAGCGCCGAAGCCGGGCTGGAAGCAACACGCGCCGGTATCGAAGCGGCATCAGCCGAAGTCGAGGCCGCCGAACGTGAAATCGAACGCCAGACGATCGAAGCTCCATTCAAGGGTCTGTTAGAAAGTGACACAGCTGAGCTTGGAAGCCTTATGCAACCAGGGTCGCTGTGTGCGACTGTGATCCAGTTGGACCCAATCAAGTTGGTCGGGTTTGTTCCCGAGGCAGATGTGAACCGGATCATCGTAGGGTCCGAGGCTTCGGCCCAGCTGATCTCGGGGCTTCAGGTCTCTGGGCGGGTCACCTTCCTTAGCCGGTCGGCCGATGAGACCACCCGGACCTTTGAGGTCGAGATTACCGTTTCTAACCCCGACCTGACAATTCGGGACGGTCAGACTGCGGACATCCGAATCTCGGCTGAAGGGACCAAGGCACATCTGCTGCCTCAGTCCGCACTGACGCTGAATAACGATGGCAAAGTTGGTGTACGGACCGTTGGAAATGGGAACATTGTGGATTTCCTGCCGGTCACTTTGTTGCGCGACACCTCCGAAGGTGTCTGGGTTGACGGGTTGCCGGAAACGGCGGACATCATCATTGTCGGGCAAGAATTCGTGACTCGCGGCGTGATGGTTGAGCCAACTTATCGGGATGCAGTGCAATGACCGGAATAGTAAGCTGGGCCGCTGGCCGAGCCCGAATGGTTCTGGCATTTATCGCGATTTCCTTGATCGTAGGTGGATACGCCTATGTTGGCCTGCCGAAAGAAGGTGAGCCGGATATCGAAATCCCTGCGCTTTTCGTCTCGGTTCAGTTCCCCGGCATTTCCGCTGAAGACTCGGAAAACCTGCTGGTCAAGCCGATGGAAACCGAGCTGGCTGATCTGGACGGTCTCAAAGAAATGACGTCGACGGCTGCCGAAGGCTATGCCGGTGTCGCGCTGGAATTCGATTTTGGATGGGACAAGACGGCGATCATGGCCGATGTCCGCGACGCCATGAACAGCGCCCAGGCCGATTTTCCTGAAGGGGCTGAGCAATATACCCTGACCGAGATCAACTTTTCTGAATTCCCGATTGTGATTGTCAATCTGACCGGGGCTGTTCCTGAAAGAACAATGGCCCGTGTCGCCAAAGATTTGCAGGATGATCTGGAAGCATTGGATTCCGTGCTTGAGGCAGGGATAGCCGGCAATCGAGACGAATTGCTAGAGGTGATCATCGACCCGCTGCGGCTGGAAGCGTATAACGTTACCGCCGCCGAGCTGATCAATGTTGTTCAGAACAACAACCAGCTGATCGCCGCTGGTGAGGTGGAAACCGATCAAGGCACCTTCTCGGTCAAGATCCCTTCGTCTTTCAAGACCGCCCAGGACGTGTATGACCTACCCGTCAAGGTCAATGGCGACCGCGTCGTGACCATGGGCGAGCTGGCGCAAATCAACTATACTTTCGAAGATCGCGAAGGCACCGCCCGCTTCAACGGCGAGGCCACCGTGGCACTGCAGGTCGTCAAACGCAAAGGCTATAACCTGATCGACACGGTCGACGAGGTCAAAGCCTCTATCGCAGCGGCCCAATCCAAATGGCCAGCCGAGATGCAGGCGGCGATCAAACTGGGCACCTCGAACGACCAGAGCCGGATCGTAGGGTCGATGGTCAGCCAGCTTGAGGGTTCGGTTCTTACCGCTATTGCGCTGGTTATGATTGTCATTCTGGCCTCGCTTGGGACCCGTGCCGCCCTGCTGGTGGGTTTTGCGATTCCAACCTCATTCCTGCTGTGCTTTGCATTCCTTGCGGTGATGGGGGTCAGCATTTCGAACATCGTCATGTTCGGTTTGATTCTTGCGGTCGGAATGCTGGTCGACGGGGCCATCGTGGTGGTTGAATATGCCGACAAGCGGATCAACGAGGGCGTGGGTCCCATGCATGCCTATGTCGAAGCCGCACAACGGATGTTCTGGCCGATCGTATCCTCGACAGCTACGACATTATGCGCCTTCTTGCCTATGCTCTTTTGGCCCGGCGTTCCGGGCGAATTCATGGGGATGCTACCAGTTACGCTGATATTCGTTTTGTCGGCGTCGTTGATCGTTGCATTGATCTACCTGCCCGTGATGGGCGGCGTTTCCGGCCGCCTCAGCCGCGTGTTTGACCGGTCGTCGAACTGGCTGAGGGCGCGAACAGCCTGGTGGGTTCGGGCAGCGATGGTTCCCCCGTCGTTATACCTGATCTTCCTGGGGGCGATGCAGACATTGAACCCGGACTACCTGGTCGATTCAGGTAGTTCGGTTCTTGGAATGATCCTGTTCATGCTAGGTGCGTTTGCCGGGTCGGTCACCCTGAGCGCGGCAAAAATCGAACGCGCCCCGGTTGAGCATGTGCAGACCAGCCGCGAACACACACGCTTTGGGCATGTGGTGAAATTCCTTGTGGGCAACCCGATCATGCCGATTGTATCAATTGTGGTGATTGGCCTTGCTGTAGCTTCAGTCATGACCGCATTTGGGAAAAACAACCGCGGTGTTGAATTCTTCGTTGAAAGCGAACCAGAGCAGGCCACGGCCTATGTCCGTGCGCGCGGCAATATCTCTTTGGCCGAAAAGGACCAGATGGTACTCGCCGCAGAAGAGATTATCAGTGCGCACCCGGCTGTTATCAACGTCTTTGCATTCGCTGGTGAAGGTGGTTTGGACACCGGTGGACCTGGTGGCCAATCCCCGGCGGATACCGTTGGTCAGGTTCAGTTCGAAATCATCCCTTGGGAAGACAGACCGAACGTCTCGGAACCGATTTTCGGAGGATTGTTGGACCGGCACACAGTGGCGCCAGACTATGACGGCGACTATGTTCTGGAAGAGTTGAACAGGGAGCTTGCGCAGCTACCGGGGATCATCGTTGAGACCTTGCCGCTTGAGCAAGGGCCAGGCTCTTCCAAACCTGTCCATCTGCGGATCAAGGCCGATGGCTGGCAAGAGCTGACATCAGCCACCCTGGCCGCGCGTGAGGTATTCGACGCCACCCCGGGCCTTATCAAGATCGAGGACACGCTGCCCTTGCCCGGCATCGACTGGCAGATTGACGTTGATGTCGCCAAAGCAGGCCGATTTGGCGCAGACGTAGCCACCGTCGGTGCGATGGTACAGCTTGTTACGCGTGGCCTTTTGCTGGGCGAAATGCGCCCGGACAACGTGGATGATGAAATCGAAATCCGTGTTCGCCTGCCTGATCAGGATCGTGTCTTGTCAACGCTTGACACGCTCAAGGTCCGCACGGTCGATGGTTTGGTGCCACTGTCCAACTTTGTCTCGCGCAAACCAGTCGCCAAACTGGCCGAAATCAACCGTGTCGATCAGGAACGTTATTTTGACGTGAAGGCGGATGTTGAGCCCGGCCTGAGCAATGTTGTGGTCACAGGACCGGATGGCGCCGATCAAAGATTGGCAGTGGTGCGTGAACTCGCAGAGGATGAAATCCCAACAGCTACCGCATTGGCATTTCCCGATGGGACTCAGTTCGAACTGATCATGCTGACCGAGGCAGAAAGCACCGATGATTTGCGCACGCTGATCGAATCCGGTGACGCGCGCACCAGTCTGATTAACCCGAACGAACGGATTGTTGTGTTGACTGAATGGCTGGAAACCGATCCTTTTGGTAGTTCCGTCAGCTGGACATGGACAGGTGATCAGGAGGATCAGGCCGAATCCGGGGCGTTTCTTGTGAATGCCTTTATGGGCGCGTTGGGGCTGATGTTCGTTATTCTGCTCGCGCAGTTCAACTCGTTCTACAATTCGATCCTAGTTCTGCTGGCCGTGGTACTGTCCACAACAGGTGTTCTGATCGGTATGATGGTGATGCAACAGCCCTTCTCGATCATCATGACAGGAACGGGTATTGTGGCTCTGGCGGGGATCGTGGTGAACAACAACATTGTTCTGATCGACACCTATCAGGAATATAGCCAGTACATGCCAAGGATCGAGGCGATCATACGCACCGCCGAGGCACGCATTCGTCCGGTTCTGTTGACCACACTCACCACGATGGCTGGCCTTACCCCGATGATGTTCGGGCTGTCGCTGGACTTTATCAACGGCGGGTATTCGATCAACAGCCCCACAGCGCTGTGGTGGAAACAGCTGGCAACCGCAGTTGTCTTTGGCCTTGGTATCGCGACGGTACTGACGCTGATCGTGACGCCTTCGCTTTTGGCTATGCGGGTCTGGGTGACAACCTATGCCATCTGGTTGGGTAAGATTTTGGCCCGCGCTACAGCAGGAAAATCCAGCCAGGTGGCGCTGGATATGGCCATCGGTAAAGCCGCGATGAATGCTCAGGCAACCGAAATGGTCTGGGATGATGAGCTGCGTACCGACGATGCGAGCGCTGACAGTTCCGGGAAAGAACCGACCGGTTCACCGCTGAAAGCAGCCGAATAAAAAGCAACAGGGTTGGGCAATCCAGCCCTGTTTTACTCGCGCGTCCAGGTTTGATGCGCACAAATGTGATGTTCACACCCTTTGACCATCAGAGTGTCACCCTTCAGCGTCATTTGCGGAACTGCATCAACATCCACTAACGGCACCCAGAATTCACCCCCGCCATATTTACCACCGCCTTGGCTGCTGACATCCCAGAACAGTTTCTTTCCGATATTCGGCGTCTGTACTGCTTTTCCGCTGGCGTCATATGCAGATAAAATCTGACCACAGAACTTGTCACCGCAGGCTGTAATTTTGATGTCAGAGACGAGGTTCTTCCGGTCCGGCTCGGTCTTCCAAATTCCGATGATGGGGTCTCCAAGCGCATAGACCGGTGTAAGTGTGGCAACTGCCGCTATGGCTGGCACAATGAACTTGCGGAAATATTTATGCATAACAAAACCTCAGATGAGTGATCTGTAGTGTAACATAGTTTGGGCCGCCTATCAGGCCGCCTGCATATCCGATTGCTGGCGATTCCAAAGCTGGGCATAACGCCCCTCACGTTTCAGCAATTCATCATGCGTGCCTTGCTCCAGGATTTTGCCACGCTCTAGCACTACAATACTGTCTGCTTCGGCGATTGTGCTCAGGCGATGGGCAATCGTCAGAACCGTACGCCCCTCGCCCGCATGGGCCAAAGCATCCTTGATGTCTTGTTCGGTATCTGTGTCCAGCGCCGATGTCGCCTCGTCCAGCAAAAGGATCGGCGGGTTTTTCAGCAGCGTTCTGGCAATACCGACCCGCTGCTTTTCCCCACCCGACAGCTTTAGCCCGCGCTCACCGACTGTGGTGTCATAGCCTTCGGGCAACGTGACTATGAAATCGTGGATCTGGGCAGCCCGGGCGGCGGCTTCGACATCTTCCTGCGTGGCCCCGTCGCGTCCATAGGCAATGTTATAGCGAATGGTATCGTTAAACAGCACGGTATCCTGCGGCACCACTCCGATTGCCGCGTGCAGGCTGGTCTGCGTGACGTCGCGCACATCCTGCCCATCAATTTTCAGCGCGCCCCCGGTGACATCGTAGAACCGGAACAGCAACCGACCGATGGTGGATTTACCCGACCCCGTCGCACCCACAATCGCTACGGTTTGGCCCGCAGGAATGGTTAGGGAAACACCTTTGAGAATTTCCCGCTCAGCATCATATCCGAATTGTACATCATGCAAGGTAACCTCACCCCCTGTTACATCCAGATCCGGTGCATCGGTCTTGTCGACCACTTCGGCGGGTTGTTCCAACAGGTCAAACATCTGGCCCATATCGACCAGAGATTGGCGGATTTCCCGATACACCGTACCCAAAAAATTCAGCGGTACGGTAATCTGGATCATATAGGCGTTGACCATAACGAAATCGCCCACGGTCAGCGTCCCGGCCTGCACCCCAATGGCTGCCAAGACCATTACACCGATCAATCCGCAGGTGATCAGAAAGGACTGCCCGAAATTTAGAAACGCCAGAGAATACGCCGTCTTGAGAGCCGCCCCCGCATAGGCTTTCATTGACACATCATACCGTTCAGCTTCACGCGTTTCGGCATTGAAATACTTGACGGTTTCAAAATTCAGCAGGCTGTCGATGGCGCGCTGGTTCGCCTCGGTATCCTGATCATTCATCTCGCGGCGCAGTTTCACGCGCCACTCGGTCACCGCAAATGTGAACCAGATATACAGCGCGATCGTTGCCGCGACGACCACCAGATACCAGACATCAAACAGCCACATCAGAATGATCGCAACAAGCAGCAGTTCAAGGATCAAAGGCCCGATGGAAAACAGCAGGAAACGCAAGAGGAACTCGACCCCTTTTACGCCGCGCTCGATAATACGGCTCAGACCGCCCGTGCGCCGCGTCACGTGATAGCGCATCGACAACTGGTGGATATGCTGGAAAGTTTCCAATGCCAGTGCGCGCAATGCCCGCTGCCCGACAGGAGCAAAGGCCGCATCCCGCAACTGCTGCAAACCAACAGTCATCATGCGCGCGACACCATATGCCACCGTCAACCCAACAGCACCCAGCGCTACGGGGGGAACGCCCTCGCCCGCCAGGCTATCAACCGCGCCTTTGTACAAAATCGGGGTGTAGACCGCGATCAACTTGGCCAGAACCAACATGCCCATAGCAATCAGAACGCGGCGCTTAACCCAGGGCTCATCCTCGGGCCAGAGATAAGGCGCAACTTTCCGGATTGTACGCCAGCCAGAGCTGCGCGCGTCCAATTTTGGGATATTGTCGGAATTCATCGGGGCTACTCGTCTCTTCACGTACCGGAACTGCGGTCAGAGAGTGCCCCTGACCCCGGAAGGTCAGAGGTACAGGATTATTCCGGAATGGTGAATACCTGCCCCGGATAGATCAGATCCGGGTCGCGGATCGCGCCTCGGTTGGCCTCGAACAGTTTGACATACAAGACACCATCGCCAAATCGTTCCCGAGAGATAGCCCAAAGCGTATCACCCTTTTGTACTGTAACCGAACGGATGGCCGGTGTTTCCTGAGAGGGTGCAGGCCCATCGTCCACTTCGGCCACGCTCAGAACTTCTAGAGGCTCACGCTTGAACGGGGTTTCCAGACGGCTTTTAACCGTGCCGTCCGAGGCAACCTCATCCACACGCAGCGTATACACACCGGGATCAATGCCTTCGATCTCGCTGCGCCATTTTCCATCATCCGTGGGCTGCATATCGGCGACCAGTTGGTTGTCCAGGTACACGCGTACCGCGGAACCATCAGCCACGCGGCCGGTCAGCTCGACCTCACCCTTGTCTGAATACCCGATCGTATCCAACGCAACCTGATCAGGTTCGGTGCTCTGAGGCGTCGCAGGTTGGACAAGCTCGACCCCGTCTTCCCCCGATCGCAGGATCGCAACCTGTTGTCCTTGCGTGGAATCTGTCGTTTCTTCGGAAGATGTGTCGTCGGTTTGAGCGACCTGCCCCGCCTCGGTTTCGTCGCCGCCTGCGGATTCGTCGGCTGCGGTGGTTTCTGCAGTATCGACCGATGCGACCTCTGGTTCAGGTTCGGGCAATGCCGCAATCAGATAGTCATCAGAGCGTACAGGTTGATCGACCCCATCGGTTTCCAGCGTCAGACCGCGTGCGGCGGTGGAAAACGGAATGGACACGAATTCTGCAAACTGGCCGCTGTCATCGACGGTAAAGCTGTGCAGTGTTTCGCCATCCAGCAACACTCGCACCTCAACGCCGGGCTCTGCGTTACCGGACAGAACCGCATTCCCATCAGGCTCGACGAAGATCTGGTCAAGGGCCGGAGGTGCAACTTCGGCAACATCCGCTACCGGTTCAGCAGTTTCGTCCGCCCCTTCTGTCGACGCCTCGGCTTCTATCGTATCCGTATCCGTATCGTCGGTCTGCGGGGCATCCCCTGTGTCGGAAGCTACAGAGGTGTTCTCTGACGCATCCTCCGCCACATCTGTTTGCGGCGCTGGGTCCAGAGGTGTGCGATCAAACGCGCCGGAAAAATACGCGCCGCCTGCGCCTAACAGAACCAGCAAACCGGCGATCACCCCCCAGGTGAAAGATCCGGAGCCTTCGCTACCCGAATTGGAATCCATACTCTTCCTTTCACTCCGCAGCGCAAATGCCTTATCTGCAACGCAATCTGCCTGACGGTTGAGCCAATCTATCAATACCGCTATCACGGGTCAAAACCCCAGATACAACCCCGGAGAACCCTCCCGATGTCTCAGAAATCCGTCTGTGTGTATTGCGGGTCACGCAATGGCGCCCAAACCAGCTATTCCGACGCCGCCCGGTCCTTTGGCCAGCTTCTGGCGCAGGAGGACTGGCGGCTGGTCTATGGTGCTGGCGATGTGGGCCTGATGGGCGAAGTTGCGCGCGCAGCGCAATCCGCCGGAGGCGACACATTCGGCGTAATTCCCGTTCACCTGTTAAAGCGCGAGGTCGGCAAGACCGACCTGACCCGTTTCGTGATTACCGAAACGATGCACGAGCGGAAAAAGGTCATGATCATGAACGCCGATGCCGTGGTCGTCCTGCCGGGTGGTCCGGGTTCACTGGACGAATTGTTCGAAGCCCTGACATGGCGACAGTTGGGTCTGCACGACAAACCCATTCTGGTCATGAATGTTGATGGATATTGGGATGCCCTTCATGATCTTGTGCAGCAGGTCATCGGCCAGGGATTTGCGGACACATCTCTGGCCGATTTCATAACGTGGGTCGACAGCCCGGAAACGGCTATGTCGACACTGAGGGCGATGCTGGTCCCGCATAAGGGCTAGTCGGGCAGTATGGTCCGTCCGCAGATCGCCGGATACTCAACTGGCTGGTTTTAGACGGCTGATCAGAACCTGTTCCACTTTGTTCAGCGGGTGGTTGGTCAGGGTCTTATCAACCTCTGCAACCACTTTCCTTAAGACTTCGCTGTGCAGGCGGCGACGCAGAAGGCCCAGAACATGGGGGCTGGCGACCAAAACCAGGCGTTTATATGCGCCCTTCAAACCTTTGCGATTCAACAGATTTGCCACATCCTGCACGAACAGAGACTTGGCCTGCGATTTCCACTTGGGTTCTTCAACGGCAGATTTCTGATTGGGCCCATTGTCAGAGCGCCGCCCCGCCCGATCAGAGGGCCTAGCGTTTGGGACATCGCTTTCTTCGACCGAGACAACCACCAGATTGGGGTCTTCGGCATCCGTGATATTCTCCATGAACAGCGCCTTTTCCCCGTCGGCGATGACAATCCATGTTCCCTGCGTTAATGCGACCATTGTGATCTCCTGATTTGGTTTTCTGAGACCATCCCTCATCTTTCAGGCACGGCTAACCATTTGCGCAACTTTGTTTTTCGCTGCGCCGCCTGGAATTTTTTCAAGTGATTTGCGGCTCTCTCCTCCGCCACACTTAAAGTAAGCACTGCGCGCCGTCTTACAATCCGGCCGGACCGCGAAACTGCGGCTATAGGCGGGTTTTCACCGGTTAGGAGAACAGTTCGATTACCGTAATTTCGGGCGTTACACCAAAACGCACGGGCAGGATCGAACATCCGATACCCCCGGACACGACCAGATCACGATTGCCTTCGCGCACGTGACCATAGGCATAGCGATTGCCGAATTTCGAGGGCACCACCGGCGACCAGCCAAACAGCCGTACCTGCCCTCCATGAGTATGACCTGACAGGGTCAGGGTCACGCGATCGGGAACTTTGGGGAAGATATCCGGTTCATGCGCCATCATCACCACCGGGGCATCATCCGTGATCTGCCCAAGCGTCGCAGGCAGGTCATCCAGCCCTTGGTATCGACCATTGCCCGTATAAATCGCCAACTGATCTTCGAGGCCTGCAAGCCAAATCCCGGCACCATCCAGTTTGAAGGCCTCGTTTGAAAGCACCCGGATACCATTCCGTCTCAGCGCATCGCCGTACAGATTCGGCCCGCCCCTGCGCTTTTGGGCTGACCGGTCATCCCACCAATCGTGATTTCCCAGAACCGCATAGACACCATGCTTTGCCTGCAACCCGGACAACACCGGCGCCAGATCGGCAATTTTAACCGGTTGTAAATTTATCCTGTGCCCGGCGGCATAGTCCCCCAACAGCAGGATAAGGTCAGGTGACAGAGCGTTTGTGCGCCGAACGATCTGCTGGACTCTTTTCAACCCCACATAGGGCTCACCAACATGCAGATCAGCCAGCACCGCGATCCGCAGCGGCGGTGCGGTCCAGTCCGCGCGCCGGATCCGCCACTTACGAACACGCAGGCGCAGCGCGGGTTCGATGAAGAAACCATACGTGGCAGCAAAAAGGCCTGCCAGCATCACTGCCAGCAGGCCCTTTATGAACCCTCTACGGGTCACTGGATCACATCCGCGAAGCGACGTTTTCCCAGTTCACCAGATTGTCGAGGAAGTTCGACAGGTACACCGGACGCTTGTTGCGGAAGTCTATGTAATATGAATGCTCCCACACGTCGCAGCCCAACAGAGCAGTCTGGCCAAAGCACAGCGGGTTCACGCCGTTTTCGGTCTTGGTCACGGCCAGCGAACCGTCCGCATTCTTGACCAGCCACGCCCAGCCCGAACCGAACTGACCGGCACCAGCCGCGCTGAACTGCGACTTGAACTCGTCAACCGAGCCAAAGCATTCGACCAGCGCCTTTTCCAGCTCGCCAGGCATGGCGTTGTCGCCGGGGCCCATCATCTCCCAGAACTGGTTGTGGTTCCAAAGCTGACTGATGTTGTTGAAGATGCCGTTTTGCGCGACGGCATTTGCGTCGTAGGTGCCGGTGATGATCTCTTCCAGCGACTTGCCGTCCCACTCGGTACCAGCGATCAGCTTGTTGCCGTTGTCGACATAGGCCTTGTGGTGCAGGTCGTGGTGAAATTCCAATGTTTCGGCGGACATGCCCTTGGCTGCCAGCGCGTCGTGTGCATAAGGAAGATCAGGAAGTTCAAAAGCCATCTCGGCCCCCTGTTTAAAATGTAAGTTGCGGTTCCCAAGGTTAAATGCTTTGGCAAGTGCCGCAGGTCAAGGGCAGAGATCATAAAACCCGGAGGTCCGCGATGCTAACTCAGGCGCGCAAGATGTTTTACCGCGCCCGCGGATACTATGCGGGCAGCCTGAATGGCGAGCCTTTCCGGCTGGATCCCTACCACTCGAAGTTCTGGCGCAAGGCCTCGGCCGGCGCGTGGGAGCCCGAGACTTTTGCCGTGCTGGATAGATATCTAACGCCGGACAGCGACTATCTGGACATCGGGGCATGGATCGGCCCAACGGTGCTGTACGGTGCCCGCAAAGCCCGCCACGTCTGGTGTTTCGAACCAGACCCCACCGCGTTTCGGCATCTGGCGTGGAATCTGGACCTGAACGACATTCGCAATGTTTCGGCATTTGGCGTCGCATTGTCGGATCAATTCGGCGTGGCCCGTATGGCATCCGTTCGCGGTGAACCCGGGGATTCCACCAGTTCACTGTTGCATGACGGGGTGCATGGGACAGATGCATTGACCATCGAGTGGGATCAGTTCGAGGCCGTAAATGACCTGTCCCGTGTCTCCTTGGTCAAGATGGATATCGAAGGGGCGGAATTTGCGGTTCTGCCGAGCCTTTTGCCCTTTCTGAAAAAGCATCGCCCGGCCCTGTATATTTCGCTCCACTCGCCCCTTCTGGCCGAGGAAGACCGGCTTATACGGACATCTCAACTCTTAGAAAGCCTTGCCTTCTACACTGAAATTCAAGACGAAAACGGGCACCCACTAAAGGTCGAAGAATTGCTGCAACCTCAAGAGTTGAAGCGGTATCGCGCCGTTGTGTTGCGTGAATAGAATGTGCAGAATTTTTTTCGTGCATTAGTTGCATATGCGCTTGAAACTCTCGCGTTGTTTGGTGTCTTCCCTTCTGGATAGACCGATTAAACGAGGAACCATGAAATATCTTTTCTTAGCATCCATTTTTACCGTTTTTGCACAGGCAGCGGCGGCGGAAACAATTACTTACGATTGTGCCGTTCGCGACCGCGACGGAACCGGGTGGGTCGCGCCCCGCTATATCTTTGTTATTGATAAGGACGGCGTTAGTGCGCAAACAGCCAGCGGGCACAACGAAATGCAGTCCGCTAAGCTGAAAATTGATAGAAAGAAGCGTTACAAGCTGGATTGGCGCGTTGAGTTGACAGAGTTTGGCGGCCAAAAAGTCCGGGTAAATTACACGGCCCGCATTGACCCTTCTGACAACACCGTGAAACTGAGAGGCAACTGGGTGAATGCCAACTTTGTCAACAAGCCTTCAGGGTAAGGCAAATGCAAAGTGATCGATGGTTAAGCTTCGGTTAG
This sequence comes from Ruegeria sp. CDSA241, assembly GCF_059611265.1. Taxonomy (NCBI): domain Bacteria; kingdom Pseudomonadati; phylum Pseudomonadota; class Alphaproteobacteria; order Rhodobacterales; family Roseobacteraceae; genus Ruegeria; species Ruegeria sp. CDSA241. The sequence goes on along the minus strand of NZ_JBXWPF010000010.1, from coordinate 93,513 downwards.
ACCGCAAAAGCCCCGGAAAATCCGGGGCTTTTTTTCCTAGCTTCGGAACCTAATAAACCCCGACCTCACTGCCCGGCTGCGCTGCGACCTTCAACAGTTTGAACACGTAGTCTGCGGTTGACCGGAAGCAGACGACGCGGAGAGTTTCGGCGTCATCCAGCCAGAACGCACCGGCAACCTGCGCCAAGCGCGAGCGGCGGATTTGGCCGGGTTGGAAGGCGTCAGCCGACAGATCTACCGGGGCCAGTTTGCCCAGAACTTCGCGAGCGTTCGAGCCCGAGATGCTGAACACCGCGCGGGCATCCGAGACGTTGACCGCCAGGGCATGCACACCGCTTAGCGCGTTGGTCATCGCGGCCAGTTTGGCCTCGACCTCGGCATATGGGACAAGCACAAGCAATTCGTCGGTGGACATCCAGCAAACACCGCTGTCTCCGTCGACAAATGCCTCGCGCTGGCCGGGTACTTTCTGGCCGGTGGCGTCTTTGACGGCCTTCACCAGAACCTTGTCGGACAGGTCGCCGCGCAGGGTGATCATGCCCTGCAGGCCGCATTCTTCAACCTTGGCGATGCCCTCATAGCTGGCGTGGTTCAGTGCGCTGATGGGTTCAGACATTCTGCTTCTCCCCGTCCTTGTCGAAGAAGATCGGATCCACGATCTTTGCTTTGTAGGATTTGCCATCGGTGCCCGGGAACTCGACAATCTCGCCCATGCGGTCAGGACCATGCTTGATCAAGCCCATGGCGATGCCTTTGCCCAGATTGGCCGAATAATAGGTTGAGGTCACACGACCGATCATGTTGCGCTGACCGTTGGCGTTGACGCCCTCTCCCACTGCGTAAGCCCCATCCGGGATGACAGAACCATCCACAGTCTCAAGACCCACCAGTTTCCAACGCTCGGGATCGGCCATATGGCTGCGCAAATGGGCACGTTTGCCGAGGTAATCCTCTTTCTTTTTCGAAAGCGCCCAATGCAGCCCCAGATCCTGCGGGATCACGGTTCCATCGGTTTCGTCGCCGATCATTATAAAGCCCTTCTCGGCCCGCAGTATGTGCAGACATTCAGTGCCATAGGGCATCACGCCGAATTCCTTGCCTGCATCCATCAGCGCATTCCAGAAGGCCTGCCCTTGTGATGCAGGGACGGCGATCTCGTACGACAGCTCACCCGAGAACGAGATGCGATAAGCCCGGCAATCAAAGTCGCCGATCTTGCCATCGCGCCACTCCATGAAGGGCAGCGCCTCTTTCGACACATCCATGCCGCCGAGCTTTTCAAGCACCTTGCGGGCGTTGGGGCCAACAACGGCGACCTGCGCATATTGCTCGGTCACGTTGGCAACATAGACTTTCCAGTCCCACCATTCGGTTTGCAGCCATTCTTCCATGTGACCGTGGATACGTTCGGCCCCGCCGGTGGTGGTGTGGCACAACCATGTGTCTTCGTCGATCCTGGCAACAACACCGTCGTCGATCAGAAAGCCATTCTCGGAACACATCAGGCCATAGCGGCATTTGCCGACCTTCAGAGTAGACATCATGTTGGTGTACATCATGTCCAGGAACTTGCCTGCGTCCGGCCCTTTGACGATCAGCTTGCCCAAGGTCGAGGCATCCAGCAGGCCGAGGTTCTCGCGGGTATTTTTCACCTCACGATTCACGGCGTCATGCACGGATTCACCCGGACGAACATAGGCATAAGTCCGGCGCCAGTGGCCGACCGGCTCCCAATCGGCGCCGTTCTTGTCGTGCCAGTTGTGCATCGGGGTTTGACGGATTGGCTGGAACACCTCACCACGTGCCTCACCGCCGATAGATGCCATTGAAATTGGGGTGTAAGGCGGGCGGAACGTTGTTGTTCCAACCTTCGGGATTTCGGAGTCCAACGCATCAGCTAGGATCGCCAATCCGTTGATGTTACTCAGTTTACCCTGATCGGTTGCCATGCCCAGAGTGGTGTAACGCTTGGTATGTTCAACGCTCTCATACCCCTCACGCGCAGCAAGTTGCACGTCCGAAACTTTGACGTCGTTTTGGAAGTCCAGCCAGGACTTCATCCGCAGTTGAATATCCGCGTTCGCAGGCATCAACCAGACCGCAGCCATAGGTGCCTCTGACGTAGTTTCCCCGACAGGCGCTTTGGTGCGTTTGGTTTTGAATCCAGCCGCTTTGGCTGCGGCCTTACCGGCTGCATCGGCATCGGCCAGCACATCGCCCAGCGCCATCGGGCCATTCGATGCCCCGGCGGCTACGACGAACCCTTCGCCATCGGCCCCAAGCGGGGGTCGCGCAGGATCCGGCCGGAAATGCGCATTGGCATCGTCCCAGATCAGCTTGCCGCCGCAGTGCGACCACATATGCACGACCGGAGACCAACCGCCCGACATCGCAACCGCATCGCATTCCACCTCTTCACGGGCGCCACCGATGCCGTCCTGATTGCAGATGGCAACTTTCTTGACGCGTTTGCCGCCTTTGACTTTGGCAATGGCCTTGCCCACATCGACGCGGATACCCAGTTGGCGCGCCTCTTCAGCCAGAGGGCCGGAGGTAGCCCTTGCGTCAACCACACGCAAGATATCGACACCGGCCTGTTTCAAGGTGATCGCAGTCCGGTAGGCGTCGTCATTATTGGTGGCCACAATCACCTTTTCACCGGGTGTCACACCCCAGTTCACGACATAATCCCGCATGGCCGAGGCCAGCATGACACCCGGCACATCATTACCCGCAAAAGACAACGGACGCTCAATCGCACCGGTAGCAGTCACGACCTGTTTCGCCCGAATACGCCAGAGACGATGGCGCGGGCCCTGTGCACCAGGCTTGTGGTCTGTCAGGCGTTCATAGCCCAGCACATAGCCATGGTCATAGACCCCTGCACCCATGCAGCGGTTGCGCAAGATGACGTTGCCCATTGTTTCAAGTTCGGAAACAATTTGTTCCACAAACTTATCCACAGGCTCATCATTGATTGTGCTGCCATCAACTGGGGCACGGCCACCCCAATGCGCGGTCTGCTCAATCAACATGACCTTTGCACCGGACTGAGCGGCCACTTTGGCAGCCTGCAAACCGGCCACGCCGCCACCGATCACCAACACATCGACGAAGTTGTAGAAATGCTCATAGGTATCCGCATCACGGCTGTCCTTGTCGGGGGCTTTGCCTAGACCGGCAGATTGGCGGATGAACGGCTCGTAGACATGTTTCCAGAACGGCTTGGGATGAATGAACATCTTGTAATAGAAGCCAGCCGGCAAGAACCGCGACAGGTGCGTATTGATCGCACCGATATCAAATTCCAGGTTCGGCCAGTGGTTCTGAGAGATCGAGGTCAGACCGTTGAACAGCTCGGTCGTGGTGGCGCGCTGGTTCGGCTCGAACCGATTGCCCTGCCCCAGACCGACCAGAGCGTTGGGTTCTTCCGCACCACTGGCGACAACACCACGTGGGCGGTGATACTTGAACGACCGGCCCATCATCATCTGATCATTAGCCAGCAAGGCCGAGGCAAGCGTGTCGCCTTCGTAGCCCTGCATCGAAGTGCCGTTGAAGGAGAATGTGACCTGTTTCGACCGGTCAATCAGCCGGCCTTGATTTGCGAGACGGGTGCTCATGATGCGGACCTTTCGCAGGCGGAATTACGGGTGGTGGCGCGGATCATTTGTATTCTCTCCACGTCCAGCCAGGGCGCTTGGCGGTAATCGCCTCGCGAATTTCTTTGGGCGGCTCAAACACCTGGGCAGAGTAGGTGCCGAAAACTTCGAGCGTTTGCGTGCAGCGCGCCGCGTGGAACCACTTGCCGCATCCATTCGCATGGCGCCAGCGTTCGAAATGAACGCCTTTAGGGTTTTCACGCATGAACAGGTAATCGTGGAAATCACCATCTGATGAGCCCGGACCGAAACGCTTCAGATGCGCCTCGCCACCGGCGGCCAGTTCGGTTTCTTCGGCATCGACACCGCAATAGGGGCAATTCAGGATCAGCATATGTTCATCCTCTCGGCAGCAGGCGAGACCATGCTGCATGCGAAATCTAAGTAACGGGTGCGCGAGATTTTTCGCCGAAAAATCTCCATCAGTGCGCCACCCCGGCCGCGACGCTTTCGTCGATGAAGCGGCCTTCTTTGAAACGATCCAACGAGAACGCCTCGGTCAGCGGTGAATGACCCGTGGCCATCAGCTGTGCCATGCCCCAGCCGGACCCCGGAATGGCCTTGAAGCCACCGGTGCCCCAGCCACCGTTGATGAAACAGTTCCCCAGGGGTGTTTTTGACAGGATGGGCGAGCGGTCGCCGGTCATATCCACGATCCCGCCCCATTGCCGCAGCATTTTCAGACGTGAGATCATCGGGAAGGTCTCGACCAACGCGCGCACAGTTTCTTCGATATGGTGGAAGCTGCCGCGTTGGGTGTAGTTGTTGAACCCGTCGGTGCCGCCACCGATCACCATCTCTCCCTTGTCGGATTGCGACATGTAGCCATGCACCGTGTTGGCCATCACGACCACGTCCATGCAGGGTTTGATCGGCTCAGACACCAGCGCCTGAAGAGCAATCGCCTCAAGCGGCAGACGGAAGCCCGCCATTTCGGCCAGTTGACCGGAATGGCCCGCAACCACGATGCCCAGCTTGTCACAGTCGATCGCACCTTTGGTGGTGTCAACACCGACAACACGACCATCCTGTGACCGAACCCCGGTCACTTCGCATTGCTGGATGATATCCATGCCCATAGCGGAACAAGCGCGCGCATAGCCCCAAGCCACCGCATCGTGACGGGCGGTGCCACCGCGTTCCTGCCACAGCGCACCCAGAACCGGATAGCGCGGGCCTTCGAGATTGATGATTGGCACCAGTTCCTTGACCCGTTCAGGTGTGATCCATTCAGTCTTTACACCCTGCAGCGCATTCGCATGAGCCGTGCGCTGATAGCCGCGGATTTCATGCTGGGTCTGCGCCAGCATCATCACGCCGCGCGGGCTGAACATGACGTTATAATTCAGGTCCTGGCTCAGATCCTCATAAAGGCTGCGCGCCTTTTCGTAGATCGCGGCAGACGGATCCTGCAGATAGTTCGAGCGGATGATGGTTGTGTTCCGACCGGTATTACCACCGCCCAACCAGCCTTTTTCGATCACAGCGACATTCTGGATGCCATAGTTCTTACCCAGGTAATAGGCGGTTGCCAGACCATGGCCACCCGCCCCCACAATGATGGCGTCATAGCGTTTCTTGGGCTCGGGCGAACGCCAGGCGCGTTCCCATCCGGTATGATAGCGCAGCGCTTCGCGCGCCACAGCAAAGGCTGAATAGTGTTTCATAAGCGAATCCATCCGGTTCGGTGATTGGCGCAGGTATGCCGCGTAACCGCCTTTGGCCCCTGCCGTGCAACGCCATAATATCGCACTATTGCGACATCGCCCTTATTATTGCGACATGAAGCCCCCTCGCGGCCATTTGTCCCTTTTTTCCGCCCCGCCACAGGTCTAAGTCAGGACAGCCATCTTGGAGTTATCATGACCTTCTGGGCCCTCATCATAGCCACCGCCGTCCTGATAGCGGTTTTTCTTGGGATTTCGATACTGCGTAGGCGAGATACGCGCGAACCATCCACTGCGTATGACTTGCAGGTCTATCGTGAACAGTTGGCCAGCGTAGATCGAGACCTGGCCCGTGGTGTCATCGCTGACGCAGATGCCGAGCGAGTTCGCACGGAAATTTCACGCCGCATTCTTGCGGCTGATGCGCAGATGCAATCTTTGTCTGAACCGCAAGGGCCTTCCAAATGGATCTCGGTTACGGCATCCATATTTGTCGCGGCCATCCTGGTAGGCGGAGGATCCTGGATTTATCTGAAGCTTGGTGCAGCCGGGCTCCCCGATCAGCCCCTGTCATTGCGGCTAGAAATGGCCGATGCTCTGCGCACAGAGCGCCCCAGTCAGGCCGAGGCAGAAGCCGCCACGCCACCCGCACCACTGCCACAGCTTGACGAAAGCTATGCCTCTCTTCTCGGGCAACTTCGCGAAACCGTTTCCGGTCGTCCTGATGACCTACAAGGACATATCCTTCTTGCCCAGCACGAGGCGAACGCAGGTAACTTCCATGCCGCCTACAAAGCGCAGCAACGTGTGATCGAACTGTCTGGGAACACGGCACCTGCAGATGCCTATTCGCATCTTGCCGAGATGATGATCCTTGCTACCAACGGATATATCTCGCCCGAAGCTGAAGACGCATTGAAACAGTCATTGCAGCGTGATCCACGCCACGGTCCGGCCTTGTATTACCTGGGACAGATGATGGTACAGGTCGGACGACCTGATATCGGTTACAGGGTCTGGGTGGATGCACTTGGAAGCGCGCCGACAAATGCCCCCTGGGCAACGGCCATTCGCGCACAGATGGACGATCTGGCCTTTCGTGCGGGTGTGTTCAATGCCGCCCCTATACCAGCAGGGAACCCAGGCCCCGGTGAGGATGACATCGAGGCCGCTGCATCTCTGACCGCACAAGAGCGCCAAGAGATGATCCTTGGCATGGTCGAGCAACTGTCAGATAGGCTTGCAACCGAAGGCGGCTCCCCCGAAGAATGGGCCCGGCTGATCGGTGCCCTTGGGGTGGTTGGCGACATCGACCGGGCCACCGCGATCTACGCCGAAGCCCAATCCGTATTCTCGGACAATGACAACGCACTGGATATCCTTGGTGCGGCAGCAGCTCAGGCTGGGGTGACCCGATGATCCATGACATTTTTGAGGAATTTGCAGGCTCGCTTGCGCCTATGAGCGCGTTGATCGGTCTTGATCTGGGAGAAAAGACTATCGGGGTTGCAGTCTCGGACCGGATGCGCGGTGTTGCTAGCCCGCTGGAGACCGTAAGGCGCAAGAAATTCACTCTGGATTCTGCCCGTCTGCTGGAAATCATAGCCGACCGTGAGATCGGGGGCATCCTACTGGGTCTGCCGAAAAACATGGATGGTAGCGAAGGGCCACGCTGCCAGTCCACCCGTGCCTTTGCCCGAAACCTGTCCCGTTTGACCGAAGTTCCGATCGGGTTCTGGGACGAACGGCTCAGCACGGTTGCGGCAGAAAAGGCACTGCTTGAGGCGGATACGACACGAAAGCGTCGCGGACAGGTTATCGACCACGTCGCGGCAGGCTATATTCTGCAAGGCGCGCTGGACAGAATGCGCTTTCTTTAAGGATCGGAAAACGCTGATGTCGAACATGGTTTGGAAAAGGAACGAGGTCGAAAGCCCGTGCATCCAGATCTGCGTTGTGCACCCGACCGAGCGTATTTGTACCGGTTGCTACCGCACGATCGACGAAATCTCTCGCTGGTCGAAAATGGACAGCTCTGAGCGCGCCGATATCATGGCAGACCTACCGTCTCGCAAACCGCTGCTTGCCAAACGGCGCGGCGGCCGGGCGGGGCGGCTCAACAAGGCCTGAGATTTCCACAAAAGGATGTGATTGCTGAATCTGCACCGCTGCGGGCTGGTCTGAACTACGAGGGGGTCAAGTTCGTTGACAACTGGTGAGTGAGTGGCAACCCACAGCGGCGCGTTTCAACAATCGATCCTCTGCAGTGGTTCGGCAGAGGAGTTCGATCTGTGTACGTCTTTTTTGACCAATCGATCAAGAAAAATCCTCGCTGATATTTCTGTGCCCTGACGTAAATGTCACAGCAGGCTCAAGCCGCTGCGTTTCTACCCAGACGCAAGCCATGTTTTGGCGTTCTGAATTTCCTCGGCGGGAAAGAACTGAGTGCGTGTGCCAAGGATGTGGCTGGCCACCCGTTGGGCCAGATGTTGCCAGGCTTTGTCGCCAACAACCGCTGCCCGATCCAGATTACCAATATGCCCCCGGGCCAGCCGAAAATGCGAGGCAAGCGCCGTAAGGCCTTGCCATCCGTCAAACTTGGACAGATCAATCAGCAGGCGAAACCCCTGTTTCTCCTGCAAAATGTAGTCCAGATCGGTTTCGGCCTTTTTGAATTCGTCAGGGTCGAGTTTTCCCATCAGGCTGACCTGCACGCAGGGGCCGCCCAGATCCATAACGTGAATAGAGCCCAGAGATTCGCGCAACCATCGGCGCGCTTCTTCAATATTCGCGTGATCGAATACCTGCACAGGGCAAGGGAAAAGCGGAGCCGCAAGCCGGATACTGGTCTGAACCCAACCCTGATCCGCCACCACTCCAATTCGGTCAAAGCCGCGCCAGTGGCTGAGGCCCAATTTTGTATCCGACCAAACCGCATTCAGATCGTACCCTTTGAACTCTGGCTGCACGATCGCCAACAACCGCACTGTATCGTGTTCGGCCAGTGCGGCCTCAATCGCCGGGATCAATGTTGTGGAATAGTCCGTACCTGTCACTTCGCCGGAAAGCTCGATTTCAATCAATGCTCCGTCAGAGTTTTTGTGGACAGCAATCATCAAAAAATCCTCCAAATCTGTATAATGACAGAACGTTAGGAGGATTTGATCCATTCGGCCACACCGCCAGCGCATTCAGGCCGAAAATAGGCGATCATCCGGCCATCCGACCCAGCCTCAGCCCCGCTGCCCCATGGCGCTACCCCGTGCAGGCAGTGGCGGTGCAGCAGATAGGCCTCGCCCGGACGTGCGGGCAGTACGATGCGACGGCAAGTATCAAAGACCTCACGACGGGCAGCCTGATAAACATCTGTTATGTCCACCTGATCCAGAGTGTCCGGGCGCTTGTCTTCAAGTGCATCCGCAAATGCAGCCTGCATGATCTTGTGGCTACTTTCCCAAAGAACCATCGGGGACGCATTCGCGCTGGCATCGGTCAATGGAATGCCCAGAATCCACGCATGCGGTTCCTCGACCCTGCGGCGCCTGTCCGGGCCGGACGGGCGTAAACCATCCACATGGGCCGCATCCCGCTTTGCTCGATACTGGGCAGCAGCCTCGCCCTCTCCGCGTCGGGGCAACGGGTAGCCGGGGTAAATGACCGAGACCTGGGCTTTGTGCAACGGCAACGACCCATAACGCGACACTATGAAATCCATGACGGCCCCGGTCAGAACCGGGGACCCCTGGACCCTGCCCTCGGTGTCGTTGTTCAGCGCGTCGACCCCAATGAACCAGGTCCCTTCACAGTCCATCCAATGCGCGAATTCCGGATCCGTCGCAGCAGCGCGTGCTGCAGGCAGCGCATAAGATACCCAGTCCAGAATAGCCCGGTCGTGGGGAAATTTCACCCAACCCTTTTCCTCGAAAGAACTCAAAAACCCAACGCCTTGCGCAACATATTCAGGGCGACCAGAGTCAGGAAGACCGCGAATATCCGCTTGAGCGGCTTTGGATCCATCGCATGGGCCAACTTTACGCCCCAGGGCGCAGTGATCATGGTCATGGCGACCACAATCCCAAAGGCAATCAGATTGACGGCGCCGATGGTAAAGGGCGGGCGGTGTTCAGGGGCAATTTCGAGAAACAGGAACCCCATGACCGAGGGCACAGCGATGATCACGCCAAACCCGGCCGCCGTGGCGACAGCCCGGTGAATTGGCGTGTTGAACAAGCTCATTAACGGCACGCCAAAGCTGCCGCCGCCGATACCCATCAGAACGGATAGGAAGCCGACCGAGGGCGACAGGAGAGCGCGTTTCAGGCCCTTGGGCATGGCGTCTCCAAGCCGCCATTCGGATTTACCCAGACCAAGATAGGCACCAATCACCATACCCAATACACCGAACAGGGCTTGCAATGCCTCGGTCCGAAGAGCGGATGCCACCATCACGCCCAACACCGCACCGATGGCGATGCCCGGACCCCAACTGCGCAGGATATCCCAATCAACGGCACCCTTTTTGTTATGTGCCAGAACCGACCGCAGTGAGGTTACGATAATCGTTGCCAGTGAGGTGGCGAGGCACAGCTGCATCAACTGCGGGCCGCCATACCCAAGGGTCTGAAACGCATAGAAAAAAGCAGGGACCAACACGATGCCTCCACCGACACCCAACAGACCCGCCAAAACGCCTGCCAGCGCTCCGATCACCAGCAGAAGAACCAGCATCTGAGCAAGCAACATTACTTCGGGCATCATTCCCCCCAACCGACCTTTTGCCGTATTGCCACCATTCAGGCCTCGGTCAGAGGCGCGACATGATCCAGTGCCTGCAACATAACCTCGGGGCCCGCCCCGTCATGCACCGCACCTTCAGACAGGGTCCGTCGCCAAGCCCGCGCACCCGGCCGTCCTGCGAACAGGCCAAGCATATGTCGCGTAATCTGGTGCAAGCGCCCTCCGCCAGCAAGATGGCATTCGATATAAGGCACCATTTTCCGGACAACAGCAAACGGGTCGGCGGCCTGACCGACCCCAAAAATCACAGGATCCGCTGTGGACAGAACATCTGACGGCTGATGATACGCAGCCCGCCCGATCATCACACCATCCAGCCCTGCATCCAGATGCCCGCGCGCCTGTTCCAGATCAGCAATGCCACCATTTATAGAGATGTGCATATCCGGGAATTCCGCCTTCATCCGATGCACGAGATCATAATCCAAAGGCGGTATATCCCGGTTTTCCTTGGGGCTGAGCCCTTGCAGCCAGGCTTTGCGCGCGTGAATTGTGACCCGAGAGCATCCCGCTTGCCTGATCTGGCTCAGAAACTCAGGCAAAATGTCTTCGGGCTGTTGGTCGTCGACTCCAATGCGGCATTTGACCGTGACATCTACGTCCACGGCTTCGCGCATTGCGGCAACACAATCCGCAACGCGGTCAGGGGATTTCATCAGCACCGCACCAAAAGTGCCAGATTGCACTCGATCAGACGGGCAGCCACAATTCAGATTGATCTCATCATAACCAGCATCCGCCCCCAACCGGGCCGCTTGTGCCAATTCCTGAGGGTTCGACCCGCCCAGTTGCAGGGCCACGGGATGCTCCTGCGGGTTGTAGTCCAGCAAATGCAGCGCACCACCCCGAACTAACGCAGGCGCTGTTACCATTTCAGTGTACAGCAGCGCCTCGGTGCTCAGCAACCGATGCAGATAGCGACAATGCCTGTCCGTCCAATCCATCATAGGGGCGACGCTCAGGCGTGCGGCTTGTCTTACCTTGTCATTCAATGCTGAGTCCTCGTCGCACCCGGTATCCAATCAGACGGATCGAAACCGCAAATTCCTGCCCATCGAATCGGGCAGCCCGGGGTTTAGCATATTCGAAAGGGGCCGTCCTTGTGTCTGCCAACCGCGTTACCGATTGTCGACACCGTACCGGCAAATCATCATTTCGACGCTGCGCTGAATGGTATCAGACATTTCGTCCTGACTAAGTACGGTCCCGCAAAAAACCATGGGCCAGAATGCCCTGCTCTTGATCAATCCGATGAACTCACGACCCGCGATGTCGGGGTTATCGATGCGTAGCTGACCATCCTCTGCCGCATCTTTAAGCATGGCCGAGAAGATGGCAGTTTTGTCCAATTTGTCCTGCGCGGCGACCGCAAGGTCGGGATTGCGCAAGGTTTCGCTGATCACCATACGCGACATCGCCATCACCTCGGGTGACATGAGAATGCGCCCCTCGGCCCAAGCCAAATCTGTCAGTTGCGCGCGGATATCTCTGCCCTTTTCATATCTGATATCCTGAACCTTAGAGAAGCGGTTCGACAGCTCAACCACGATCGAGCGGAACAGGTTTTCCTTACTTTCGAAATACTTGTACAATGTACGTTTGGACACCTCGGCCCGGGCCGAGATCCGATCCATACTGGCCGCCGAAAATCCCTTTTCCTGGAATTCGGCCACGGCAGCCTCGATGATCTGGGCATGCTTTGATGCTTTCGGTGCGCTGAGATCATTCATGCTTCAAAGCTATAGACCCTTTGACATGAGCCGGTCAAACGTCAGGTAAACTCTCGGGTTTACACTCCTCCCTCGCCTAAATAGAGTAAACCCATGAGTTTACTAATTCAGGTAGCCAGCCCAACAGGAGACCCCCCAATGGCTTTAACATTGAAACTGAACGGCCAGACCCACACGGTCGAGGCCGAGCCCGGCACACCCCTGCTGTGGGTGATCCGGGACGAACTGAAGATGACAGGAACTAAATTCGGCTGCGGTGTCGCATCCTGCGGGGCCTGCACAGTGCATCTGGACGGAGAGCCGGTGCGCTCGTGCCAGACGTATATCGAGGATGTTGAAGATGCCGAAATCACCACGATTGAAGCCGTGGGCGACAATGATATCGGCGCTGCTGTTCAGCAGGCCTGGGTCGAACTGGACGTGGTTCAATGCGGCTATTGCCAGTCGGGTCAGGTGATGTCGGCGGTCGGGTTGCTGTCCGAGAATCCAAAGCCCAGCGTTGAAGAAATCGATGACTACATGTCTGGCAACGCTTGTCGCTGTGCCACCTATCAACGCATCCGCGCCGGTATCCAACGCGCATCCGAAATTCTGGAGGCCTGATCCATGACCATCAATACCTCTCGCCGTGGTTTTCTGAAAGGCGCTGCTGCGACCGGTGCCGTCTTGCTGGTTGGTTCCCGCCCCGATGGCGTTCTGGCTGCGGCCTCATCTGAGACGACGCAACTCAACCCGTTTGTGAAAATTGACGCCGACGGCACCGTGACCGCCATCGTCAAGCATTTCGAAAAGGGTCAGGGCCCTGCGACCGGCCTGCCGACGCTGATCGCCGAGGAGATCGGTGTATCCATGGAGCAGATCGAATACGAATTCGCGCCCTCTAACCCCCAAGTCTATAACAATCTGCTGTTTGGCCCCTTCCAAGGCACCGGCGGGTCAACCGCGATGGCGAATTCCTGGCTGCAATACCGTCAGGCTGGCGCTGCTGCCCGTGAGATGCTGATCAACGCCGCCGCCCAAAGATGGGGCGTCGATGCATCAGGCATCACCATTGAGGAAGGCATCGTCAAAGCAGACGAGAAATCTGCACCGATTGCCGATTTCGTGGCAGCCGCTTCGCAGATGGAAGCGCCGACCGAGCCACGCCTGAAAGACCCCTCGGAATTCCGCCTGATCGGAAACGAGGCCGTGCGTCGCACGGATTCGGCCATCAAGGGCAACGGACAAGCGATGTACGCCATGGATGTCCACCTGCCCAACCAGATGGTTGCGATGATCAAACGTCCGGAGTCGCGCGGTGGTGTTGTCATCAGCTTTGACGACAGCGCCTCGAAAGAGATCAAAGGCTATATCAGCGCCGCTGCATTGCCCAATCAGGCGGGCGTTGCGGTCTATGCCGAAGATACCTGGGCCGCGATTCAGGCGCGTGACGCGCTTGAGGTCGAATGGGACATGTCCGGCGCTGAAACCCGCCACTCGGATCAGATCAAGGCCGAGATCATGGACGCGCTGAATGCCGAGCCCGCCTATAACGTGAACAAGGCAGATGTTGCCACGGTTTCGGCGGCGATCGACGCGGCGGATACGGTCGTAGAAAAAACTTTTTACTACCCGCTTCTCGCCCATGCTCCGATGGAGCCACTGAACTGCACAATCGAACAGACAGCAGAGGGTGACATCGTTCTGCATGATGGCGCTCAGATGCCAACCGGCCCGCACATGGCGTATCAGCAAATCTTTCAGCTGCCACCCGAGAAAATCCACATCAGAACGATGCTGGCCGGCGGGTCTTTCGGGCGTCGCGCAACACCGGATGCGGACTATCAGGTTGAGGCCGCGTTGGCCTTTGTTGTCACTGACCGCTCGCGCCCGGTCAAACTGGTCTGGACGCGGGAAGACGACATTCGCAGCGGGTATTACCGCCCGGCCTTCGGCCACAAAGTTCGTGTCGGGTTGAATGCGGAGGGGAATATCGTGGGATGGCAGCATCAGGTTGCTGGGCAATCGATCATGAAGGGCACCCCGTTCGAAGCGGTTGCAGTGCATGACGGCGTCGACCACAGCTCGATCGAGGGCATCGCAGACAGCCCCTATGATATTCCGGGGATGGCGCTTGGACTGACCGACACACCCAAGGCCACATCGGTCCTATGGTGGCGGTCGGTAGGACATACCCACACTGCCTATACGATGGAAACAATGATGGATTTGGCCGCCACCGCCGCGGGCCGTGACCCGGTTGAGTTCCGTCTCGCACATCTGGCGGATGCGGGTAATGCAGACCAACAGCGCAAGGCCTCAGTTCTGAAACTTGCGGCCGAGAAAGCAGATTGGGGCAACGTCCCTGCCGGTCGAGCGCAAGGTATTGCGGTGCACAAATCCTTTGGTTCTTATGTGGCTGAGGTGGTCGAAATCTCGGGCGATCCGGATGACGGTATCAAGATCGAAAAGGTCACCTGTGCTGTCGATTGCGGTATCGCGGTGAACCCCGACGTGGTGCGTGCCCAGATGGAAGGTGGCATCGGCTATGGCATCGGGCATGTGATGCGCGATCAGATCACACTGACCGGCGGTTCCGTGGATCAATACAACTTCCCGGATTACGAGCCCCTTCGGATCGGCGATATAGCTACAATCGACGTCCACATCCTGCCCTCGGCCGAGGCCCCCACAGGCGTGGGCGAACCCGGCACGCCGCCCTCGGCCCCCGCGCTCGCGAACGCAATCAAGGCAATGTCGGGGACCTTGATTGCCGATCTGCCGATGGCCGAGAACGGCATAAGCTTTGCATAAGGTCCCGACCCCGCGCCGAAAAAAACGGCGCGGGGATAATTTGATCAAATTTCGTGACAAGGCGCTTTGTGTCGATTAAACCTCGGAGTACCAGAGTGATGGAGACGCCGATGGACCTGAACGCCCTACACAGTTTTCGCGTAGCGGCCTGCGACCTTAACGGTCAGCTGCGCGGCAAACGCGTGCCTCCTTCTTATGCTGACAAGCTGAGTAAAGGTGTGGTGCGGATGCCCTTTTCGGCATTGAATGTTGATCTGTGGGGCGCGGATATCGAGGATAGCCCGCTTGTGTTTGAATCAGGCGACGCGGACGGCATATTACTGCCAACCGAGCGTGGCCCCGTCCCAGTTCCCTGGCTTGAAACCGAAACAGCGCTGGTGTTGATGTCCCTGTATGACGATCAGGGCAAGCCCTTTGCCGGCGACCCTCGCCATGCTCTGACCTCGGTGCTGCAACGCTATGCCGAGCGTGGCTGGTCTGTTGTTGCGGCGACCGAGCTGGAATTCACGCTATTGGACTCATCAGGTGCACGGCCGGTGCCTCCGATCAATCCTTTGACGGGGCGACGGTTGGTCGACGAGGCAGTCCTGTCCATGGCGGAAATGGATGCGTTCGACGCCTTTTTCACAGACCTCTATGACGGATGCGAGGCAATGAGCATCCCGGCTCAAACCGCCATTTCCGAAAGCGGGATTGGCCAGTTTGAAATCAACCTGAACCATCAGGACGCCATGCGCTGCGCAGATGATACGTTGCTTTTCAAGGTGTTGACTCGTGGCCTTGCGCGCAAACATGGGTTTACCGCAACTTTCATGGCCAAACCCTATGCCCAGGATGCGGGCAATGGGATGCATGTCCATTTTTCGGTCGTCGACCAGGATGGGCAAAATGTCTTTGACAATGGCGGGCCTGAAGGCACTGATCTTTTGCGCTCGGCCATAGCCGGATGTCTGTCCGCAATGCCTGGTTCAACTCTGATTTTTGCACCGCACGGGAACTCCTACACCCGGCTTGTCCCCGGCGCCCATGCCCCAACTGAGGCATGCTGGGCTTATGAAAATCGCACTGCCGCGCTGCGCGTTCCCGGCGGCGCGCCCTCTGCCCGCAGGATCGAACATCGCGTTGCAGGTGGTGACATCAATCCCTACCTCATGCTGAGCGCCGTACTCGGTGCGGCGCTGAACGGCATCGAGGACGGAACTGAACCGCCAGCTCCGATCACGGGCAACGCCTATGAGATCGACGGCCTGCCGCAACTCGCTGGCGACTGGGCTTCAGCCATCACCGCCCTTGAAACCGATCCGCAAGTTGCGCGCATCTTTCCCGCCCCGCTGATCAGCAATCTTGCCATGACAAAGCGACAAGAGATCCTGCGCTTTGACGAACGCCCACCCGAGGAGCATTGGCTAAGTTATCTCGAGGCGGTTTGAGCCCCCTTGCCCGCTTCGTTCTGCTCAGCTAGAATAAATTTGATCAAATTTGGTGACCCATGAAAATCGGTATCCTTGTAGCCGGCCACCCCCCTGACGAATTGCACGATCAGTTCGGTGAATATGACGGCATGTTTCGCGCGCTGCTGGATGGCAACGGCTTTGAGTTTGTGACCTATGCGGTTGTCGACGATCACTTTCCGCAAAGTTTTGACGATGCTGATGGATGGATCATCACCGGCTCGCGCTATGGCGCCTATGAGGACCATGCCTGGATTCGCAAGCTCGAAGCGCTGATCCGCGACATCCATCAAAGCGGCAAACCCCTGATCGGCATATGCTTTGGTCATCAAGTCATTGCGCAAGCCCTTGGCGGGAAAGTTGAAAAGTTCAAACAGGGCTGGGCCGTGGGGCGGACGGACTACGATTTGGACGGACAGACCGTCACTTTGAATGCCTGGCATCAGGACCAGGTGGTAGAGCTGCCCGCCGGTGCACAAGTAACCGGTTCGAACGCCTTTTGCCAGAATGCCATGCTGGCCTATGGCGACACGATCTGGACCGTTCAGGCCCACCCGGAGTATGGCGACAGCTTCATCGAAGGGCTGATGGACACACGCGGCAAAGGTGTCGTTCCAGACAATCTGATGCAGGCCGCCGCCGACCGCCTTCCCACCCGCGACGACAGTCCGAAGATCGGACAGTTCATGGCAGAGTTTTTGAAGAAAGAGAGGGCCTGATGGCCGATTGGACAGAACAACTGCCACAGGCAGCCCGTACCTATTTTGAAGGTCACCGATTGGATGAGGTCGAGTGCATCATCTCTGACCTGCCCGGCATCGCGCGCGGGAAAGCGGTTCCGGCCACCAAATTTGCACGCCAGTCCTACTTCCATCTACCCGATAGTATCTTTTACCAGACTATCACCGGGGACTGGGGCGAAGCCGCCGGAGAGGACGGCTTCATTGAACGGGACATGATCCTTAAGCCTGACTTTTCGACTGCTTCCGCTGCTCCTTGGACGGGTGACTGGACACTGCAGGTGATCCACGACGCCTATGACCGGGACGGAGAGCCGATCCCGTTCAGCCCACGCAACGTGTTGAAGCGCGTCGTAAAAATGTATCACGACAAAGGCTGGAAACCGATTGTCGCGCCAGAGATGGAGTTCTTTCTGGTCGCCCCCAATGTCGACCCCGCGCAGGGGATCAAACCGATGATGGGCCGTTCGGGTCGTCCGGCGGCCGCGCGGCAGGCCTATTCGATGACAGCAGTGGATGAATTCGGCCCGGTGATCGACGACATCTATGACTTTGCCGAACATCAGGGATTCGAGATTGACGGCATCACCCAGGAAGGCGGCGCCGGACAGCTTGAAATCAACCTGCGCCATGGTGATCCGGTCAAGTTGGCAGATGAAGTGTTCTATTTCAAACGCCTGATCCGCGAAGCCGCGTTGCGACACAACTGCTTTGCGACCTTCATGGCGAAACCGATTGCGGATGAGCCCGGATCGGCCATGCACATCCACCACTCGATCACCGAGATCGAAACCGGACAGAATATCTTTTCCGGACCTCAGGGCGGCGAAACGGATGCATTCTATAACTTCATTGCAGGGCTGCAAAACCACTTGCCTGCAGGCCTGGCAGTCATGGCACCTTATGTGAACTCGTACCGCCGCTATGTGAAAGACCATGCCGCGCCGATCAATCTGGAATGGGCTCGTGACAACCGCACGACCGGCATCCGTGTTCCCCTGTCCGGCCCCGAGGCGCGGCGCGTTGAAAATCGTATCGCAGGCATGGACTGCAACCCCTATCTGGGCATCGCCTTGTCGCTTGCCTGCGGCTATCTCGGCCTGACACAGCAGGAACGTCCGCGCCGTCAGTTTTATGGCGACGCCTACGAAGGTGACGGTGATATCCCGCAGGTCATGGGCAATGCGCTGGACCTGTTCGACGAGGCCACCGCCCTGCACGAGGTGCTGGGTCCGGAATTTGCCCGCGTTTATGGCATTGTCAAACGTGCCGAGTATGAAGAATTTCTACAGGTCATCTCTCCGTGGGAGCGTGAGCACCTGCTCATGAACGTTTAAGCCGCGATGAATCTCCTCTATTCCAACGACCGCAAGGCCGAGTATCCGGCCAGCTGGTATGCCGCGACGGCCAACACGCTCGACCGTTTTCCTGCGCTTGCTGGGGATACCAAAGCGGATGTCTGTGTGGTCGGTGGCGGCTATACCGGACTGTCCGCCGCGCTGCATCTGGCCGAGGCCGGGTTCGACGTCGTGCTGCTTGAGGCGCATCGCGTTGGTTTCGGAGCGTCAGGCCGCAATGGCGGGCAGCTGGGCAGCGCCCAGCGGATGGATCAGGAAGACCTTGAACGCCTGGTCGGCGATGACGATGCCGCCAAGCTGTGGGATCTGGCTGAAGATGCCAAGGATCTGGTCAAATCGCTGATCGAAAAGCACAAAATCGACTGTGATCTGAAACCGGGCGTGGCGGTTCTGGGCCTCAGCACCGGGGATCAGCAAGACCTCCACGATCACGCCGCGCATCTGTCGGCGCGATATGGGTATGACCATATGGAGCTGCTGGACGAAGGCGCCGCGCATGGTCTCTGCCCATCGCCCACCTATCGCGGTGGTTATCTGGACATGGGGGCGGCGCATCTGCACCCGCTGAACTTTGCCCTGGGGTTGGCCGAAGCCGCAGCCAAGGCCGGCGTGCGCATCTTTGAGGGTACCGAGGTCACCGGGATCGACGAAGTCGATCCGGCCATCGTGCAAACCCCGCAGGGAAAGGTGACGGCCAACCACGTCATATTGGCCTGCAACGGATATCTTGGTGACCTGAACGGCAAAGTGGCGTCGCGCGTCATGCCGATCAACAATTTCATCGCCGCGACCGAGCCTTTGGGCACCGATGCCGCCCGCGTCCTGACCCGGGATGTCGCCGTCGCCGACACCAAGTTTGTGGTGAACTATTTTCGCCTCAGCGCCGACAACCGCCTGCTATTCGGCGGCGGGGAAAGCTATGGCTACCGTTTCCCGACAGATATCGCCTCCAAGGTGCGCAAACCGATGACCGAGATTTTCCCGCATCTGCGCGATGTAAAGATCGACTATGCGTGGGGCGGTACTCTGGGTATCACCATGCGGCGAATGCCCTACCTGACACGGGTTGCCCCGAATATCCTGTCAGCCTCTGGCTATTCGGGTCACGGTGTTGGCACAGCTACACATGCCGGGCAACTGATGGCGATGGCCATTCAGGGCCAAGCCGAAGGGTTCGACACCATGTCCCGCGTACCCGCCCTGCCCTTCCCCGGAGGCCCCGCCCTACGCAGCCCGTTGCTAGTGCTGGCGATGACATGGTTTTCCCTGCGGGACCGGCTGGGATTCTGATTTCGAGATTGTCAGAGAAACTCACTTAAACTCTCTCAGGATACGAAAGCCCGTCAATTTTGACCGCCAATCAATGCCCGCCCCACCGCGACTTGCAGCGCGCGAAAAATCCATAGCAAATGGATAAGAACCGCCTTTTACAACCCGCCTGTGACAATCGACTGATCTCGCCATCTCTAAGTGCTGGCTGGAAGTCGACCAACCCGGGTGCGTCGCTGTCCAGCAGGACATCGTTCTTTCCCCGACATTCCCCGACATATGCCGAAGACCCCAAGCATTGGAGGCATCAAGTTCATCAACGCGAACTGGGTAACCGCGCCACACTAAATCCGGCCGCTTTTCACCAATCATCTCTTCTGTCGGTTTGGCATGGAAATTGGCCTGATCCGTCGTAACTTCCTCTCCTTGCGCAAAAGGAGTCTGCGTTCCGGCACGGGCGGCATATTCCCATTCGGCTTCCGTTGGTAAGCGGTAGGCATCTATCCCGAGTTTTTTGTTCAGCCAATCCGTGTAAGCCAAAGCATCCAAATAAGACACATCATTCACTGGATGATTGCCCGTAAGATCTATGCGCTCAAAACTATCGCCGATTACAAAATCTTCCGGCACATATTTGCTACATCCCCCATCTTCAACGCAGGCCATCCACTCATCACGGGTAACCTCGTTACGTCCCATGGCAAAGGACAGATCTATTCTGACGCTATGAACCGGACCTTCACTATGCGCGATATACGGCTCTTCCGCTGTCGCGGGTCGGCGCCCTTTTTCATCCCAATGAAAGTTTCGTTTCGATTCTCCCGGTGGTCCACCCATCATGAACTCACCCATAGGCAAGACAATCATTTCAGGGCAAACATCGCATTCCTGAAACATCTCAAGCGGCGCAACTTCAGTGCCATCCGACAGAAGATAATCTGCGTGAACCGCCGAAGCGAAAGTTGAAAGCGCGCCACAAAGGGCCAAATGACTGATAGTCAATGCAGTGATCCAACCCATCATACGAGAACAACGTCAAAGAAGATCCATTGCCACCTTACTTCCCCCAAAGTTGCAAGTTCAAAAGAATTTCCCGCTACGCGGGGTAAGCCAACCTGTGTCTCTCTGACTACGACAGAATAGTGAAATTTCGCCACCCTGAAGATTAAGGGCTTGGATTGACACTTCATTAGCTTTATCTTTCCCAAAGATAGAATTCAGGAATGCCAAATATGACGCTGCCTCCTAACGTCCATGACGCCGAACCCATCCCCGCGGCCGCCCGCGACGCCATTGATGCCTTGATGCAGTCAGGCGACCTGTTCCGCTACACTGCGCCGCAGGACGCTCCGGTTGCGATGCTCGAGTCGGAATTCGCGGAACTGCTGGGCACGAAATACGCGCTGGCTGTATCGTCCTGCTCAGCGGCACTGTTCCTGTCGCTCAAGGCGCTGGGTTTGCCGCGGGACGCGCGGGTGCTGATACCGGGCTTTACCTTTGCGGCGGTGCCCTCATCGGTCATACATGCGGATTGCATCCCCGTACTGTGTGAGGTGGGTGACAATTATCGCATCGACATGGATGACTTTGCCGCCAAACTGGATAACGTGCAGGCCGTGATCATTAGCCATATGCGCGGACATACTTCGGATATGGACGCGATCATGACCCTGTGCAGCGCGCGCGACATTCCGGTGATCGAGGACGCAGCCCATTCGCTGGGGACAACTTGGCATGGCCGCAATATTGGGACGATTGGCAAGATCGGCTGTTTCTCGTTTCAGTCCTACAAGATGATCAATGCGGGCGAAGGTGGCATTCTGATAACCGACGACGCTGATCTAGTGGCGCGTGCCGTGATCATGTCCGGCGCCTACGAACATAATTGGAAGAAACACAAAGGTCCGCGTGGCGACAACTCATCGGAACTCGAAGAGGCCTTTGGCCGCTGGCAGAACCAGTTGCCGCTGTATAACCTGCGGATGAGCAACCTGAGCGCTGCAGTAATCCGTCCCCAGATGCCTGAATTGGCACGTCGTGTCAGCGATGGGTTGCAAAACCACGACTATGTGGCGGAGCGCCTGAACTCATCACCCTATATCAACGTGCCTGCCCCGCTGATGCCAGAACGCCGGGCGCCGGACTCGATCCAATTCAATCTGGTTGACCTAAGCGATGATGATATCCGCGCCTTTGCCGCAGCATCCGAGGCACGCGGGGTGAAAGTTCAGGTATTCGGCCTGAGTGAAGACAACGCCCGTGCCTTTTGGAACTGGCAATTCCTGCCGGAACAGACCGAGCTGCCACAAACGCGAAACATGCTGATGAAAGCTTGCGACGTGCGCCTGCCTGTACGCCTGACAGGCGCGGAACTGGATGTGATCGCTGATATTCTGTTGGCTTCAGTAGGGGAAATTACCGCCCCGAAAATCGCATTTGGAACCTGAACAAGCTGAATTCAAACGAAAAGGCCCGCCAGCGGCGGGCCTATTTCATTGTGTGGACAAATTCAGTTCAGTTTAGACAGCTTTTGCTGCAACTCCGCCAACTGCTTCTTGATGTCGTCCAGATCCTCACTCGACTGGGGTTTGGCCTCGCTATCCGTTTCCGGACCGGACCAACTGCCGGAAATGCCGCTGGTCATCGCCTTCAGAAATGCCTTTTGCTGCGCTTGCAGCGCTTCGAAACCCGGAATCTGGGTCATCGGATTCATCGCAGACATGTTTTCCATCATTTTGCTTTGGCTTTCGCGCAGCATTTCGAACGAGCTTTGCAGGAATTGCGGCATCACTCCTCCGCCCGGCAACATATAGCTGCGCACAAGATCGTTCAGCACGTTCACCGGCAGGACATTCTCACCGCGGCTTTCATGCTCGGCAATGATTTGCAGCAGATATTGCCGTGTCAGATCATCCCCAGTCTTCAGGTCTATGATCTGAACTTCGCGACCGTCACGTATGAATGCCGCAATATCTTCGAGCGTGACATAGTCACTGGTTTCAGTGTTATACAGCCGACGGCTGGCATATCGTTTGATTAGCAACGGTTTTTCTTGTTCTGACACCGTCTACCCTCCCCAAGGAATGATGCATTGCAGCAGAGATTATGCGAGTGCAGAACAAAAAGAAAGGGCAGGTCTTTCGACCTGCCCAACGCGATTGCACCAAATGGGAGGAGTGGGTGCGCCTCGCTATCTTACCTTACTTGGCGCCAGCTGCTTTTTTCGCAGCAGTGGACACGTCGTTGGTTGCTTTTTTGACAACGGCAGTTGCATCTTCTGCAGCGTTTTTGCCAGCAGCCATCAGCAGCTCAACGGTTTCCGACTGAACTTTTTTCGCGATTTCAGCGAAAGCAGCCAGGTTTTCAGCAGCAACTTCAGCCGACGCGCTTGCGTAGTCGGTTGCAGCTTTTGCGTAATCTGCAGGGTCAGATTTCGCTTTCGACATATCGGACAGTTTGGCCAGGGTTTCCTTGGTCCATTTGTTCGAAATCTCAGCCGATTTCTCAGCCGCTTCCAGAGCAACGCCCGACAGCTTTTCGTTCAGGGTCGCGGTGGTGTTGAACGCACCTTCCAGAGCGGTGGTGTCAACAGGGAATGCACCCATCATGTCTTTCAGGGTCGCGGTAAAGTCTTGAGTCTTTGCCATTGTCCAAATCCTTTGCTTGCCGATCCGGGCCAACCCCGGGCTTCATCAGCTTGAGGACAATATCGTTGCTGCATCGCAGCATTGCAAGTTTTTTCTTGCTGCGCTGCAGCAATATTTTTCTAAACTGTTAAAAATCAATCTGTTGCCTTCACCAAAACATAGGTTCCTGGTGCTTCGGCCAGGGAAGCGTATCCCGAATCGCCCACTTGGCGCGCGGGGATCTGCTTGCCGGATCTCTTCTTCAGCCAAGCTTCCCACTGCGGCCACCAGGACCCTTTATGAAAATCGGACTCTTTCATCCATGCATCGGCATCCGCATTCAGATCAGGGTTGGTGTAGTGGCCGTATTTCTTCTTGCTCGGCGGGTTCACGATGCCTGCTATGTGACCGGATTCCGAAACGACAAACGTCTTCGAACGTGACCCCATCTGCTGCACACCCCGATAACAATCTTTCCAGGCGGCGATATGGTCGGTTTCACAGCTGATGGCCATCAAAGGAACATCAACGTCGCGGATATGCAGTTTGTGCCCAAGCAAATCGAAACCGTCGGTCACAAATTGATTTTTCTGGCAAAGCCCCCGCAAATACTCGATTGCCATTTTGCCCGGAAGATTTGCGCCATCCCCGTTCCAGTAGAGCAAATCAAACGCCGGAGGGGTCTCGCCCATCATATAGCTTCGAATGGCAGGGCCGTAGATCAGGTCATTCGATCGCAGGAACGACATGGTACGACCTATGACCCATGCTTTTAGAATACCGTCTTTTGTCACTTGTTCTTGAATGCCATCGACAAAGTCATTCTGTAGGAACGGCGTGAATTCCCCCTGTTCACCGAAATCGGTCAAGGTTGTGAAGAAGGTCGCCGATTTGATGGATTTGTCGCCACGCTGCTTCATCAGGGACAGCGTCAAGCTCAACGTGGTGCCGGCAATGCAATATCCCACCGCATTGACCTGCTTGACCTTACAGATCGACTTGACGGTCTCGATGGCGGTCAGAAATCCCTCTTCGACATAGTCGCCCATACCGACCTCGGCATGAGAAGCATCCGCATTAACCCAACTTACAACAAACAGGGTATAGCCTTGCTCGGTCACCCATTTGATGAGGCTGTTCTGCGCCTTAAGGTCCAGAATATAGTATTTGTTGATCCAGGGCGGAAACAGAACGATCGGGGTCTCGTGTACGGTCTCGGTCGTGGGTTTGTACTGGATCAACTCCATAAGCCTGTTGCGATAGACCACGTCGCCCGGAGTTGTCGCGATATTCTCGCCAAGCTTGAACGCGGATTCATCCGCCAGTCTGACAACCATTTCACCATTATTGGCTTCTAGGTCCGCAACTAGATTCTCTAGCCCTTTGATCAGCGATTGCCCTTCCGTCTCGACCGCCTTTTCCAGCGCGTCGGGATTGGAGGCCAGGAAATTCGTCGGAGACATCAAGTCAATGATCTGTTGCGAAAAGAAATGCAGCCTCTGCTTGTCCTTGCCGTCCAGATCGTCGACCGAAGCAACCGCCTGCGCGATTGCATCGGCATTTGTCTGATACTGCTGGCGAATAAACCGGAAATAGGGGTTGGTGTCCCAAAGAGGGTTTGAGAACCGTTTATCCTTGGGTCCGGGTTCTCTGTCCTCGACCCCGCCGGCGGACAGCGCCTGCTGAGCCTCAGCAAAGTTCATAACGGATTGTCCCCAGAAGGCGACCTGATGTTCCAGAAGCTTGGCGGGATTCTGCCACGCTTCGGCGAAATACGAAGTTGCTGCTCTTGCGAAAAGATCTTGATTCGGACCGTCCAACGCGGGAGTGTGTGCCTCTTTGCCAGCCATCACATCGATCAGCCTTTTCGACAATTCTTCGACTTTCGTCATATTTTCTCTAATCCGTTCAAGGTGTTCCTCGGACAGCTCTGGCGCGTTATCTTCACTTGTTGTCATTTTAACAATTCCACCCTAACCTCGCTGCTATGCAGAATAACGTCGTGGGCGTCGGGGGGCAAAGCGACGAATGGTCCGAATTATCAGGCTGACACTCAGGAGGCCCATTTCATGCGCTACATGATGACCTACGATCTGATGGAAACGATGCGCAACACCAATCAGTGGATGGGTGCTACGGCAAGTGCCATAGCTTCTTATCCGCTGTTTTCGATGGTGCCCAACCCTGCGTTCAGCATGATGGCCGCCTGGGGCGAGGTGACTGAGCGGACGTTCCAGCGCATGGTTGTAAAACCTGACTGGGGAATCCGTACATTCACTTGCGAAGACGGCAAGGATCATCTGGTCGATATTGTCCCGGTGATCGAACGCCCTTTTGGTGATTTGATACATATACGTGTCAATGGCCGCGCCGAACAGCCCCGCAAGGTGCTGTTGGTCGCCCCGATGTCTGGACATTACGCCACCTTGCTTCGGTCCACCGTAAAGAGCCTCTTGGTGAATTGCGAAGTTTATATCACTGACTGGCATAATGCGCGCGATATCCCCGTGTCCGAAGGTAAGTTTGATGTAGAGGATTATACACTTTACCTTGTCGATTTCATGAAAGAATTGGGACCGGACACCCACGTTGTAGCCGTCTGCCAACCGGCGCCGCTGACTCTGGCCGCCACAGCCTATCTGGCCGAGGTCGAACCCAAAGCCCAACCCAGTACGCTGACATTGATCGGCGGACCTGTTGACCCGGATGCCACACCAACCGACGTGACCGATTTTGGCCGTCGCGTGACAATGGGGCAGCTGGAAGAAACCATGATTCAGCGCGTCGGCTTCAAGTATAAGGGCGTCGGGCGCATGGTGTATCCCGGCCTGCTGCAGTTGGCCTCGTTCATGTCGATGAATTCGGACCGGCATTCTCAGGCGTTTTCCGAGCAGATCCAGAGGGTTATGCGGGACGAGGCTTCGGATCACGATGCCCATAACAGATTCTATGATGAATATCTCGCCGTCATGGACATGACCGCCGAGTTCTACCTTTCGACCGTCGAACGCGTCTTCAAAAACCGCGAAATCGCGCGCAACGAGTTTGTTGTTGCGGGGCACAAGGTGGATATCGGCAAAATTACAAACGTTGCAGTCAAAACAGTCGAAGGTGCGAATGACGACATCTCGGCCCCTGGCCAGTGCATTGCTGCGCTCGAGCTGTGTACAGGGCTGCCGGACTCGAAAAAAGCCAGCCATGTCGAACCTGGCGCAGGTCACTATGGCATCTTCGCCGGCCGTAGCTGGCGCGACAATATCCGCCCATTGGTGATCGAATTTATGAACGCCAACGCCCGCAAACCCTCGCGCAAAGCGGCCAACCGCAACAAAGTGGCCTAACGCCGATGGGAAAGAAAGTCGCCAAACAGACGGCTTTCGCCTGCAACTGTGGAAAACTCTTTGGCAGCATTACAGCCAGAGGCGTTCAGTACGGAACGCATGTAGTCTGCTTTTGCCGTGATTGCCGGGCCGCGCAGATATCTTTCGGGCAACCGGACCCTGCGCCGGAACCGGTGGAGATTTTCCAAATGGCCCCTGAAGAAATAAGGATCGACGGCGGCATCGAACACCTGGCCGCGATGCGCCTTGGCCCCAAGGGGATGCTGCGCTGGTATGCCAGCTGCTGCAATGCGCCGCTGGCGACGACATCAAATACTCCAAAATTTCCGTTTGCGGGCTTTGATGTGAAACGAGTTTCCGACCCGGACTGTTTAGGGCCGGTTACGACCCAAGGGTTCATTCCCCAGGCCGATGGAAAACACAAACACAAGCGACTGGGTTACGCTGTCGCCGGGATTGTTACGCGGGTACTAAAATCCCGGCTTTCTGGCAGCTGGAGGGACACCCCGTTCTTTGATCAGAATACGGGCCAGACGATCTCAACCCCGGTCATTCTCAGCAAAGAACAGCGTAAAGCGCTCTACGCGTAATCCAGCGCAGGCTTCACGCTGAGCCAGGTCTTCAGCGCCTCGGTGACATTTTCAGGCGATTCCAACGTAGGCAAATGTCCTGCATCCTTGATGACGTGCAGTTCTGCATTTGGGATCAGGTCCGCCATGAACGCATGCCTTCGCACCGGAACAACCGTGTCATGCGCCCCACATAGCACCAAAGTCGGGGCCGTGATCCGGTGCAGGTTGCCCTGCTGATCCGGGCGACGCTGCAGCGCACGAATCTGACGCTCGAACACCTGCGGGCCCAAATCCAACGCCATCGAGATGACATCAGCAAGAATGGGAATACGTCGAGGCCCCGGGGCCAGCGAATCCGATCCAATCAGCCGACGCATCACTTCCTCTAACCGACCCATCTTGGCGGCGACCAACAGCTCCTCCCGCGCGGCTGCGGTCTGGGGCGATTCCGAATGCGCATCCGAAGCCATCAGACACAAGCGCGACACCCTCTCGGGTGCATATCGGACAATTTCCAAAGCGACTACGGCGCCCAGGCTTAGGCCCGCCAATGCAAAGCGTTGTGGCAACTGAACCAATAGGCCCCGCGCGATCTCTTCAATCCGTTCAGCAGTCGAAACCGAAGCGACCGTCACGGCGCGATCACGTGACAGGGCGCGCATCTGATGCTCAAATACCCGCGCATCACACATCAAACCGGGCAAAAGAACCAACGGCTCGATCAAACAACGCCTCCTTTGGAAAAGTCACTCAAATCGTCGTCATTAGTTTCAGGATGAGAGGTTTTGTATGGTTCGGCAAGTTAAAGTTCAGGGGTAGCGGATACCGCGAAAAGCGGGGAAGTCCGCATATCGTCTTTGCCGCTCAAGTTCACCCTCGCCAGGCGTGCCTCCTGGGCGCAGAAGGCAGCCCCGCGGCGCGATATAGCTGTCGATGCGCTTATGAGGCACAGGCCTCCAGACCAGATTGAAAGCACAGAGTTTTGGAAAGAACCAGATTTCGGAATATTCCAGATGGTCGTGCATCCACCACGCCAAATCCCGCCAATCCCGCCCCGCCTCATATTGATCCGCAAACCATGGGATCACGATCGATGCACCGGCAATCCGATCATCACCCACCGCGCGATCCCAGATGTGACATTCCAGCGGGTTATCATTTCGCGCGCAATTCAGCCGGTTTTCATTACCGAAACGGTTCAATGATGCCGAGCGATAGCCGGATCGTACGGCAATCCGGCCAAAGGTCTCCTCAAGCGGGTCCAGCAGGGTTTCGCAAAGCGCCTTTCCGGTTTCGATGGCAAGGTCGGGATCGTCAGGAAAATTCTGCTTTTCGTGAAAATTGCCTATTTCCGAATACAGAAAATCGCGCATGAAAAAATGACGGGACAGACGCACACGACCGAGGGTTTCAAGGCTCCACATACTGCCTGGTCTACGCATTGTTTCTTCCTCACTCGATCCCCAAGGTATTCAGCCATCTCAGAATACCAGCCACCACATCGTCGGTCTGCCCCGGAGACATCAACCGCCCGGCGATCACATGGGAATTAGGATCGTCCCCGGGCCCCATTGTTACCAGCACAACCGACGCAGGGGCGCCCCATGCTTTGGCAATCTCGTGGGTCAGGTCGGCACGCACGACCTGATCTTCATTCGAGAACCAGAACAACGCGGGAACCCTTGCGTCTGAAAAATCCAGCGCATAGACCACATCCACCAGCACTGTCATCGGCACCACGGCCTGCCAAGGGTAGACCGCCGACCAGAATTTGTTCATTTCCGGGTTCACCCCTGCGACGCCCCGGGTTTCACCCATAATCAGGGGCAACCAGATGCGCGCCCAAGGCAATCCGGGTATCCATGCGCCGGCCGCTTTAACGCCGAAATTCGGAGAAACAAATACGATCCCCGCAACGTTTTGGCTCAGCTCTTCATTCAGTGCGGCCGCAGCTGCCAACGTGCCGCCGGTTGATGTCGAAATCACCACGACCTTTTCCCCAACCGCCCGTGCAGCAGCCAGCCCTTCGGCAAGATCCTGCATCCAACCCGAGGCCGTCGCCTCACCCATTGCATCCCCCCCGCGACCATGACCCTGCAGCCGCGTGTAGACCAGATTGGCGCCCAACGTTTCGGCGAGCAGATCGGGAACCGGTCGGATCTCTTCGGATGATGCAGAAAACCCGTGCAGATATAGAATCGAAACAGGTGTTCGCTGCTCTTTATAGCCCTCTTGCCAAATAACTCGCTTTTCGACCCCCGGAATGATGTCGGCGAATGCAGATTCCACACTTTCGAAATAGACCTGCACCCCTTCACCGAATTTGCGCGCGTCAAATGTTGGGGCCAGATCAACCTTCTCACGCGGGCCAAACCAATAGATCAGGCCAAACGCAACGATCAATGTCAGAAAAACGCGACCCAATATCCGCATTATTGGGCTGCCATCACATCGAGAACGGCTTGTTCGATCAACCCAAGGCATGGGCCATCCGAAAAGCGATGATCGGCGTGCTTGATCAATGACAGGCGCATATCGGGCCCGAACGCATGTTCAATCAGGCGCACTGCTGTTCCGATTGAAACCGCTGTGTCTTCGGTACCTTGCAAAAACCGCACGGGAAAAGGCATATGCAGAGGCTTGCGCAGGACCAAATGTTGGCGACCATCTTCGATCATCCGTTTGGTCACGATGTAAGGCTCCATATAGTCCGAAGGCAGCTCGACATGGCCAACAGTTTCCAGTGCCTGTTTCTGGTTTTTCGAGAATGAAGCCCAATACCCGTCCTCGGTAAAATCCGGCGCAGCAGCGATGGTCACCATTCCCTGAATCCGATCTGGCAGCGCTTTGGCCAACAGCAGCGCCTGCCACCCCCCCATGGACGAGCCGACAACAATCAGCGGCCCATCCGTCAATTCCGTGATCGCGGCCAGCGTATCCTCATGCCAGTCACCAATGCATCCTTCTTCGAACTTGCCCCCGCTTTCACCGTGACCTGAATAGTCGAACCGCAGAAATGAATGGCCACGCCCCTTCGCCCAGGCCTCCAAATGCACCGCCTTGGTGCCTTCCATATCGGATTTGAGCCCGCCCAGAAACACGATGGTCGGCCCGGTGCCCTCGCTTTTGTGATAGGCCAGCCGCCGTCCCTGCGCCGTTTCCAGAAAATTCGTCGCTGCCATGACACCCTCTTTTCTTTTTCCGATATCATGCACGCCCCACCCCCAAGTGCAATTCCCAGATCCCCCTTCATCTGGCCAAAAATACCTCTGGGAGCGCGAGGGGCCGGCCCCTCGCGCCGGCCCTTGACAGGTTCACCCCCACCTGACAAATGAAGCGAACACAACATAACCCGCAACCGGGCGTTCAGTGGGCGCCAAACCGACGAGGAGAGCCAGCCATGGCCTTGGACGCACAGTCAATCTCTCTCACTTTTCCTGACGGCAATGCACGATCCTATGACGTGGGTGTAACCCCTGCGCAGGTGGCCGCCGACATCTCGACCTCACTGGCCAAAAAGGCCATCTCAGCCACGGTGAATGGCCAGCATTGGGATCTGCAATGGCCCATTGAATCTGATGCCGAAATCGCCCTGCACACCATGAAAGATGAAGATCAGGCAAACGAACTGATCCGCCACGACCTGGCTCATATCATGGCCCGCGCCGTGCAGGAGATCTGGCCCGATACCAAAGTCACCATCGGCCCCGTCATCGAAAACGGCTGGTACTACGATTTCGACCGGGCCGAGCCATTTACGCCCGAAGACCTCGGCGCGATTGAGAAAAAGATGAAGGAAATCATCAACAAACGCGACACCGTGACCACCGAGGTCTGGGACCGTCAGCGCGCGATTGATTTCTACACCGAAAACAACGAGCCCTATAAGGTCGAACTGATCGACGCCATACCGGGCGACGAGCCATTGCGCATGTACTGGCATGGCGACTGGCAGGACCTGTGCCGTGGCCCGCATCTTCAGCATACCGGCCAGGTTCCGGGCGATGCGTTCAAGCTGATGTCCATCGCCGGCGCCTATTGGCGCGGTGACAGCGACCGTGCGATGCTGCAACGCATCTATGGCGTGGCTTTTACCGGCAAGGAAAAGCTGAAAGCGCACCTGCACATGCTGGAAGAGGCTGCCAAGCGTGACCACCGCAAGCTGGGCCGCGAAATGAACCTGTTCCACATGCAGGAAGAGGCTCCGGGCCAGATCTTCTGGCATCCGAATGGCTGGAAGATCTATACCACCCTGCAGGACTATATGCGCCGCATGCAGGAACGTGACGGCTATGTCGAAGTCAACACACCGCAGGTTGTTGACCGCAAATTGTGGGAAGCCTCGGGCCACTGGGACAAGTATCAGGAAAACATGTTCATCGTCGAAGTCGACGAGGAACATGCCCGTGAAAAGGCCGTGAACGCCCTGAAGCCGATGAATTGTCCCTGCCACGTGCAGGTGTTCAATCAGGGTCTGAAATCCTATCGCGATCTGCCTCTGCGCATGGCCGAGTTCGGGTCTTGCGCGCGGTACGAACCCTCTGGCGCGCTGCATGGTATCATGCGGGTGCGCGGCTTTACCCAGGACGATGGGCATATTTTCTGCGCCGAAGATCAGATCGAATCTGAAACCGCAAAATTCATCGCGTTTCTGTCGAAGGTCTATGCCGATCTCGGTTTCCATGATTGGACCATCAAGCTCTCGACGCGCCCGGAAAAACGCATCGGGTCGGATGAAAGCTGGGATCTGGTCGAAAAAGCCCTGGGTGACGCCTGCAAGGCCGCAGGATACGACTATGAGCTTCTCGAAGGCGAAGGCGCCTTCTACGGACCCAAGCTTGAATTCACCCTGACCGACGCGATCGGCCGTACTTGGCAATGCGGCACCCTTCAGGTGGACCCCAACCTGCCCGAGCGGCTGGACGCCAATTTCATTGGCGCGGACGGATCGAAGCACCGCCCCTTCATGCTGCATCGTGCAACGCTGGGTTCGTTCGAACGGTTCATCGGCATCCTGATCGAAGAACACGCGGGCAAATTGCCCTTCTGGCTGGCCCCGCGTCAGGTCGTGGTCGCTTCGATCACCTCCGAGGCTGACGGTTACGTGCAGGAAGTGGTTGAGACACTCAAGGCCGCAGGTATCCGAGCCGAGGCGGACATCCGCAACGAAAAGATCAACTATAAGGTACGTGAACACTCGGTCGGCAAAGTTCCGGTCATTCTGGCCGTCGGTCACCGTGAAGTTGAGGACCGCACGGTCAGTGTCCGTCGTCTTGGTGAGAAACAGACACAAGTGCAGCCGCTTGAGGCTGTAACAAATGAACTGTCGCGGGCCGCTACGCCGCCCGACCTGCTGTAACAATCAGCGGCAAATTGCACAAAATCCGGCCCCCTCTGAGGGGTCGGATTGAAACATTTGCGTTTTATCTCTTCTAAAACAAACTATTAGTTTGCAAGATGTCATGACAGTCATTGACGGGCTCGTGAGACACAGGCTCGTGAATTCAACTGTGACCTGCAACCCATTACCTTTGTCATTGTCGAACACAGACATACGCAGTCATCAAAAGGATAACCGAGATGTCGAACACCGCTAAATCCCTTGTCATCGCAAGCGCCGTAGCCGCAGCCGTTTCAGGCATGGCCACAACCGCATCCGCACAAGCCAAAGAAAAGTGCTATGGCGTTTCTCTGGCCGGTCAGAACGATTGTGCCGCCGGTCCTGGCACCACGTGCGCGGGCACCTCGACTGTTGATTATCAGGGCAATGCCTGGACACTGGTAGATGCCGGCACCTGCGCCGATATCGACCTGCCTCAGTCAGCTGACGGCGCTGCCCGCAAGGGATCGCTCGAGCCGCTGGAGCGCGACCTGCCGGCATAAGCCTGAGTTTTTGCCAAATCTGAGGGGCGGGCAAGAATCGCCCGCCTCTTTTTTCAAGACCGCGAGGTTACCAGATGCTGGACAGCACAATCCGATCGAACAGGCTGCCTGCGGCACCAGGCGTCGGCTATAAGCCTCAGCATTTCCAGCAGATTCTGGATCACCCGCAACCGGTCGCATGGCTGGAAATCCACGCCGAGAATTACATGGGCGATGGTGGCCGCCCGCTGGCACAGCTGCGGCGCTTGTCGGAACACTTCCCGATTTCCGTCCACGGCGTTGGCCTGTCCATCGGCGGTGAAGGCCCGCTGGATACCGACCACTTGGCCCGCTTGAAACACCTTGTCGGCTGGCTCAACCCCGCCAGCTTTTCCGAACATCTGGCCTGGTCGACACATGACAGCCACTTCCTGAATGATCTGTTGCCCCTGCCCTATACCGACGCAACCCTTGCACGGATTTGCGATCATATCGACCAAGTTCAGAATGTCGTTAGGCGACAGATGCTGCTTGAAAACCCGTCAAGCTATCTGGCGTTTGATGAAAGCACGTGGTCCGAACCCGACTTCCTGCGCGAAATTTCGGGCCGCACCGGATGCGGGCTCTTGCTGGATGTGAACAACGTTTTCGTATCGGCGACAAATCTCGACTTCTCACCGCAGAGCTATATCGACGCCTATCCGCTGGACAAGGTTGGTGAGATCCACCTTGGCGGGCATGATGAGGATGAAGACGACCACGGGCTTCCCTTGCTGATCGATAGCCACGGGCGAGAAGTAGTTGATCCGGTTTGGGCGCTCCTGAACTATGTGCTTGAACAATCGGGACCAAAACCTGTTCTTGTGGAATGGGATACCGACGTCCCTGATTGGCCTGTCTTGCGTGCCGAAGCCGATCGCGCCCAAGCGGCACTGGACCGCATTCCAGCATGAGCGTGTCGCAAGAAGAGTTTCACCTGGCTTTGCTGGATCCAGCCATGTCGGTGCCTGAGGGCCTTGTAGACGCGTCGGATCAGCCGGCGGGACGGCGTTTCAGTGTTTATCGCAACAATGTTGCCGTTTCGCTGACCGAAGCCATGCATAAGGCCTTCCCGGTTATCGCCAAGTTGCTGGGTTCGCAAA
The DNA here is from genome assembly GCF_059611265.1 of Ruegeria sp. CDSA241. Taxonomy (NCBI): domain Bacteria; kingdom Pseudomonadati; phylum Pseudomonadota; class Alphaproteobacteria; order Rhodobacterales; family Roseobacteraceae; genus Ruegeria; species Ruegeria sp. CDSA241. The sequence continues at coordinate 59,503 of NZ_JBXWPF010000010.1, read as the reverse complement.
ACATGGACGGGTTGGCCGGGCTTTTTCTGCGCAGCCACCCACCAACCTCGCCGTTGATGATGTTCTATGGCGAAGCGTTTCCGGATTTCCTGGCCGGGATGGATCAGCTGTCGCATATCGGGTACCTGCCCGATGTGGCGCGACTGGAACTGGCCCTTCGCCGATCTTACCACGCGGAGGACAGCGTGCCAGCGCCGGACGACGCATTAGCCGTGCCACCCGAAGATCTTTTCCGGGCCCGATTGGAATTCGCACCTTCGATGCAGATCTTGCGCTCGGACTGGCCCATCTTTTCGATATGGCGGTTCAATACCGAAGACGGCGCACCGAAACCCCAAGCTGGTGCTGAAGATACCCTGATCACGCGCCGCGAATATGATCCTGTTCCTCAGGCCCTGCCGCAAGGCGGGGCGGGTTGGATCGCCGCTATGCAGGCCGGAAACACAATCGGACAGGCATTTGAAAACACTACCGAAACCACCCCGGATTTTGATCTTGGGGCCACTCTGGCGCTGCTGTTACAGGGCGGCGCTATCACTTCTGTGACTATTGAAAGGTTGGCAACATGACTGCCCTGATCTCTCTTCATAACAACGTCCTGGGACGGATCGACAGCTCGGCCAACTGGCTGACACCAACCCTGGCGCGTCTTGTCTTTGTTGCCGTGTTGCTTGTCTACTACTGGAACTCAGCCACCCTGAAAATCGACGGATCGATTTTCTCTCCGTCAGCGGGGGCGTTTGGGCAGATTTTCCCCAAAGCGGCAGAGGCCGTACTTTATGACGTAACCCAGATGACTTTTTTCCAACGCGTCGTAATCTTTCTGGGAACAGCCGCCGAATTTGTCCTGCCAGCCTTGTTGCTGATCGGCCTGCTGACCCGGGTGGCAGCCCTTGGGATGATTGGGTTTGTTTGGGTCCAGACCATTGTCGACGTGACCGGTCATGGCGTCAAACTGGGAGGCCTGTTCGACAACGCACTTACTTTGATGGATCAGCGCGTGATGTGGACTTTCCTGTTTCTGGTCATCGCGATAAACGGCGCAGGCCCGATCTCGATCGATCGCATCCTGCGCCTGAAGTAACTCAGAAATGTGCCTTGGGCTCGTCCGGTTTACCCGCGGCCAGCCCAAGGAGACCCGCCACGGCGGCAAAGGCGACCGGGAACATGGTGAACACATTGAACCCGAACGCATAATACATCCCAGCCGCAGAAATCAGCAGCAACACGCCACCAATCAGAGCGCGGGCATGTGCCATCGCCCCGCCCGCAATAGCCAATAAAGGCGCAAGGATCGCCGCGGTTCGGATCAACTGCGCATTGTCCACCTGCTCGGCAATCCCGTCGATTTCGCCAAACCTGTCGATCAACTCGACATATCCATAGCCAACAAACCCGACCAACATGCCGATCAGACCGGCAACTACCCCTAAAATCATCGCTGCGTTACGCATTTAGAACCCTCTAGCTTGCGACCAACCACATAAGTACCCACTCAGCCAACGCCAAGGGCTGCCTGCGTTTCAGCCGTCCAGCCCAGATAAAGTGCACCGTCTTTCTCAACAAGCGGTCGCTTCATTAAGGTTGGGTGTTCCTGCAAGAGTTCCAGCGGCTCTTTTTTGCGCTGCTCTGCATCCAACCCGCGCCACGTTGTCGACCTGGTATTGAGCAAAGCCTCGCCGAAACGTTTTAGGGCCTGCGCCAGTACCGCATCCGGCACACCTTGCGCGCGAACATCGATAAAATCCGAATCCTCAAGCAATTTCAAAGCCTTACGGCAAGTATCGCAAGTCTTCAATCCATATACGCGCATTTTCAGGCTGCTCCTGTTTCGATCTTGATAATGGGCAAATTCGCCAGTGTATTCCGGTATTTCTTGATTTTTTACTTCACCGTGCAATGTTGAAAAAGACGAAACACGTAATTCGGGCCGTGTCGTGTGGACGAGACGGTGATGTGTTGCGGTTACGTCAATCGCTACCCCCACCAATTTTGTGGGACAACGTGCAAGTAGAAGGAGACACGGGAAATGCCAACTGGCACCGTGAAATGGTTCAATACCACCAAAGGCTATGGGTTTATTGCCCCTGATGAAGGCGGCAAGGATGTATTTGTTCACATCTCGGCCGTTGAAAGATCTGGTCTTACCGGACTCGCTGACAATCAGAAGGTCGCTTACGAACTGGAAGACGGACGTGACGGCCGACAAATGGCTTCAGATTTGAAGCCACTGTAAAATCCCGTTACTGCGGGTACGAAAATCAGGACAACGGCCAATTTCAGGCCGTTGGCCATCGAAAGTGATGTGCCTATTCTCGCGCCCTGCTGCTTTCGGGGCGCGTGGTTCAATTTTTCCACATGGCACGATTCAGGACGTACTGGTCGCACAGGTGACCACTATCGTCCAGTTGCCGGATTATCTAGTCCACACTTCCATCAGTTGTTCAGGATCGCACATCCCGGCTCTTGCCCGGTCAGAGGTGAACTGGAGCGCAAGTTTTTGGTGCATGTAGCCGTGGGTTCGCAAATCACCATCGACGATGGGGGGACTCGGCCTGTGCCACGCGAGGCAGGAACAGGGTCAGACAACCGGTTTTGATCAAAACTGAAAGTGTCATGAAACGATCGCAACCATTTCATGACGCCCCGTATAGACAGACCGCAAGCGCACTCAACTTTCCTTGATGATCGCCTCGAACTCACGCCATTCCCGCCCGGTCATGCCCGAGTTTTCCTGCGTGACCGTCTCTCCGGCCAACATCCGACGCAGGCTGTCGACCATCTGCGCGGAAAGATTGACCGCACCCAGGCGGTAATCTTCAAACGCCTTATAGGCGGCCGGCACCCAATCAGCGACGATCTTGCACATGGCATCGGCGTAAACACGAATTTCGTATTGGGCATGAGGATCCGCGCGCAGACGCAGGAAGTGGAACAGGTTGTGCAGGTCAACCTTCCAGTACCATTGCGTGTAGATATTCGCCGGAAGGTTCATCCGCGCCAGTTCACGCGCAAGCCCTTGCTGCCCGTCCTGACCCATCATCGCCTCGTAATTGTCATAACAACGCGCGCTGTCAGCTTTCAAAATCTCAAGGACGCGCGCGGCTTCTTCGCCCTGCAACGTATCGCCGCGACCCTGATTGTTGATCTCGGACTGCGCGGACACGTGCTCGGGTGCCGGGATATAGAATTCACGGTCCAAAATCGAATAGCGCGCCGAATATTCATTCACATTCGCTGTCCGGTGCCGAATCCACTGTCGCGCGACAAAAACCGGTAACTTGACGTGCAACTTTATCTCGCACATCTCAAACGGGGTCGAGTGCCAGTGCCGCATCAGATAGCGGATCAACCCTTCGTCATTTTGCACTGATTTGGTGCCCTTGCCATAGGACACGCGTGCGGCCTGACAAATCGCAGCGTCATCACCCATATAGTCGATCACGCGCACAAAACCGTGGTCCAGAACCTGATGCGCCGTGTACAGGTGTTCCTCCATCCCCGCAGCTACAACACGGCGTGTTGGATGCGATTGCGCCCGTTGCGCTTCGATCTCGGCCAGTTGGTCAGAGGACAGCGGCATGAAATTTCCTTTCCAGCAATGAGTCGCCTGCCACTATATATCGCCAATCAAAAGACAGGAACCGCGATATGTGCGCCCACATTTGCATTTTCAGAATTGTGTCCGTGCGGCCTCTCGACACGTGATGTACGCGCGCTAAGGTGCAGGGCATCACCGGAACAGAAAGGAACCCGCAATGGGGCTCACTTACCTCCACACCATGGTTCGCGTGAAGGACCTGGACAAATCCATGGCGTTTTACAAGTTGCTGGGCCTTAAGGAAACGCGCCGCTATGACAGCGAACAGGGGCGGTTTTCCCTGATCTTCATGGCTCCTGCTGGGCAAGAGGATCGACCAATCGAGTTGACCTATAACTGGGATGGGGATGACGATCTGCCCAACGACAGCCGCCATTTCGGCCATCTCGCCTATGGAGTCGACAATATTTATGAAACCTGCCAGCACCTGCAGGACAATGGAGTCGTGATCAACCGGCCACCGCGCGACGGCCGAATGGCGTTTGTCAGGTCACCCGACAATATCTCGGTAGAGTTGCTACAAAACGGTGATGCGCTGGAACCGGCCGAACCCTGGGCCAGCATGGAAAGCACCGGGCACTGGTGATCCGCTGGTTGATCACACTGGGCCTAGCCTTTTTAGCCAGCCCTCTGCGGGCCGAGCCCTGTCGCCTTGCGCTTGCGCTGGCAATGGACATTTCAACATCGGTAAGCGCAGAAGAGGACGCGCTGCAAAGGCAGGGCCTTGCCGCAGCGTTGGTTGCCCCCGAGGTGACCGAGGCCTTCTTTTCCTCGCCGATGCCGGTCGCGCTGGCTGTTTATGAATGGAGCGGCCGGGACGTTCAGCATATCATACTGGGCTGGACGATGATCAACACGCAGACCGATTTGCTGGTGGCAGCGACCACGATACAGCAATCGGTCCGATCAGACAGCGACTCGGCCACGGCGATGGGGTATGCGCTGGCCTTTGGGGCGACGCTGATGCAGCAGGCCCCGACATGTCTTTTTCAAACCATTGATCTGTCAGGTGACGGTTCGAACAACGATGGATATGGCCCGGATTCCGCCTATCGGCATTTTCCCTTTGAGAATACGATTGTGAATGGCCTGGTCATTAATGCCGCCGACTTCGAAGGCGAGCTGTATCTGATTCCCTTTTTTGAAAACAATGTCCTGTACGGCCCCGGCGCGTTCCTGGAAATCGCCGACGGGTTCCAGGATTTCGAACGCGCCATGCGGCGCAAACTTGAACGCGAACTAAAAGGTATGCAGATCGGCGCATTGTCGGGCCCCGGCCAGCGATGATACGTGCGCTTGCAACGATAGTCAGCATATTGGCCACCTCTGCGGCATCAGAATGCCGCCATGCTTTGGCTTTGGGCCTGGATGTGTCGGGATCGGTCGACAGCTCGGAATACCGGTTACAGCTTGGCGGCTTGGCAGGTGCTTTGCGCAGGCCCGAGATTAAGCAACTCTTTCTTTCAAACACAGCAAACCCGGTACACATCGCGATTTATGAGTGGAGCGAACCCGGCCACCAACGCCTGTTATTGGGCTGGACCGCAGTACAATCGGACCTCGATCTGGAGCGCATAGCCACCCTGCTCGACCATGTGAAACGCAGCGGCGCTCCGCAAGGAACCGCCGTCGGGTCCGCCATGCTGTTCGGTGCTGAACTTTTGGGCCAGAAACCCGATTGCTGGAAGCGGACATTGGATCTGTCGGGGGACGGAAAGCACAATATCGGCCTGCATCCAAGAAATGCGAAACAGACGCTCTCTGACGACGGTATCACGATCAATGGACTGGTCATCGGTGCCGACGACCCTGACATCGGTAGCACCCGCTATGTTCAGGTCGGAGAGCTGCTGGCCTATTTCAAAGCATGGGTCATCCTTGGCCCCGGCGCCTTTGTTGAGGTTGCCCTGGGCTTTGACGATTACGAAGAAGCAATGACCCGTAAACTGATCCGCGAACTTGAAGGCCTGATCCTATCGGATGCGGGACAGAGGCCGACCAAGCATCAGTAGATATAGCGGATCTGATCCGTCCAATACCGTTCTACCCGCCGCAATGCTCCGGTAATGTCTTCGATCCCTTCCAGTCCAAGCACGCCGCGCGATTGTAGGCCTTCGGCATGTCTCGAAAACAGCTCGGAGACGATATCGCGGATTTCCCGGCCCTGTGGCGTCAACCGGACACGCACCGAACGGCGGTCTATTTCGCAACGTTGATGGTGCATATACCCCATCTCGACCAATTTCTTGAGGTTGTAGCTGACATTGCTGCCTTGATAGTAGCCGCGGCTTTTCAATTCACCAGCGGTAACCTCATGATCTCCGATATTGAACAAAAGCAACGCTTGAACCGCGTTGATCTCAAGAACTCCGACCCGTTCAAACTCATCTTTGATGACGTCCAACAACAAACGATGAAGCCGCTCGACCAGAGCAAGTGCCTCAAGATAGCTGGTCATGAAGCCTTTGACCCCCGGCGCGGAGACCTGCATTTCCAAACTCATACGATCCTCCGATTCATTCGCGCAGTTTCAGGCAGAATGAAGCGAAAAGCCGAAAAATCAGTTAAGCTGGATAATCTTTATTTTTGAAAGGTTTGTGCGATTTCGGAAACAAGGTCCGAGAATTGGGCAGGTGGCAGGACCTGACCGGTGACCCATTGATACAGGTCCTGATCATTCTCGTGCAACAGGGCGTCGTAAACATCCAGCCCTGTTGCATCCATGGAGTCCAGATTGCGGTCTGCATAGGCAGCCAGAATCAGATCCATCTCTTTGATGCCGCGTCGCATGGAACGCATTTTCATCCGTTTGATCCTGACATTGCGCGGTTCGACCACTATTCCGCCTCCAGCATCATGCGCACACGTTTCTCCAGTCTTGCAGCCCGCTCGGCGCTGGCGCGCATCTCGCCTCGGATTGAACGAAGCTCGGATACGATTCCGGCCAGGTCAGGTGCGTTTTCTCCAGCCTCGACAGGGGCGTCCATCCCGTCGCCCTCGCCGGTGAGAAGCCACATGATCGAAACGTTGATCATGCCTGCCATCATCGACAGTCGGTTGGCCCGGGGCTCAGACAGATCATTTTCCCAGGCGGCAATCGTAGACTTCTTGACACCCAGCCTGCGGGCCAGATGTGCCTGCGTCATCCCCGCTGCTTCACGCGCCCCTGCCAGCCGGTCTCCGAATGTCGCCGCGTCGGGTCCGTACCAGTCATTTTCGTCGTTCATCGGGGTCTCCAAATCTCTTGTTTTATATCGCTTGATCGTCGTTCAGGCGCACCCTATGACAGTCAGGCTAAACATACAAACTGAGGCCGACCATGAGTTTCCTGTCTGCGACACTGTCACGCGTAAAACCATCTCCAACAATCGCGATGACAGCCAAGGCGGCCGAATTAAAGGCAGCCGGACGAGACGTAATCGGCCTAAGCGCCGGGGAGCCAGATTTCGACACGCCCCAAAACATCAAGGATGCTGCGGTGGCGGCCATCGCTGCTGGAAAGACCAAATACACCGCGCCCGATGGCATACCAGAGCTGAAGCAGGCGGTTTGCGCCAAGATGAAACGTGATCATGGACTGGACTATTCGCCTGCTCAGATCTCGGTCGGAACCGGTGGCAAGCAGACGCTGTATAACGCGCTGATGGCCACCATGAACGCGGGCGATGAGGTGGTCATACCTGCACCTTATTGGGTTAGCTATCCCGATATGGTTCTTCTGGCCGGGGGAACGCCTGTGACAGTTGAAACGACCTTGGAGAACAGTTTCAAACTAACCGCTGAACAGCTTGAGGCAGCAATTACACCAAGGACCAAATGGTTCATCTTCAACTCTCCGTCCAACCCAACCGGTGCAGGGTATAGCCGTGCGGAATTGAGAGCTTTGACCGATGTCCTGATCAGGTACCCGCATGTTTGGGTAATGACGGATGATATGTACGAGCATCTGGCCTATGACGGGTTTGAGTTCTGCACACCGGCAGAAGTCGAGCCCAGGCTTTATGACCGCACCCTGACCTGCAATGGTGTATCCAAAGCCTATGCTATGACTGGCTGGCGGATTGGCTATGCAGCAGGGCCTGCCGAATTGATTGCGGCAATGCGCAAGGTTCAGTCTCAATCGACCTCGAACCCCTGCTCGATCAGCCAATGGGCGGCGGTAGAGGCGCTGAACGGTACACAGTCCTTTCTGGCCCCGAACAATGAAACGTTCAAACGCCGCCGTGATCTGGTCATCAGCATGCTGAACCAGATCGAAGGAGTGACCTGCCCAACTCCGGAAGGTGCGTTTTACGTCTACCCTTCCATTTCCGGGTTGATCGGAAAGACCACGCCTGCAGGCACTTTGATCGACACAGACGAAGCCTTCGCAACCGCGCTTTTGGAAGAGGCTGACGTTGCAGTCGTCTTCGGCGCTGCGTTTGGGTTGTCCCCCAACTTCCGCGTCAGCTATGCTACGTCAGATGAAGCGCTGACCGAAGCCTGCACGCGCATTCAGAGGTTTTGTGCTTCGCTGACCTGATCGGAGACCTTATGACTGCCGAATTGCCTGAGTACTATTTCCGCATACGCGAAAACGGTGCCGCGGTTTTCCGGATCGACACGGAAAACCGCCAACGTCGGATTGAAATGAACCAGATCGCGGTCATCAACATCCGCAATGGAGAGGTGAAGCCGCAGGGTCAGCGCGCTCTGACTGAGGCGGATCAGGCCGAAATCGAGCGCTGGATGGCAGAACGTAAAGATCTTCTGGCGCAGCGCGATATCGACGATATTCACCGCGCGGTGGACTATCTGAACCTAACCACACAGTGGGCCCAGTCCAAAGCGACTGACCAACAGCTCGAGGACGTTACGGACCGGCTACTACTGGCGATGCATGATCTGCGCAGCGTATTGGTTCGGAAGAAAGCCGACCGGCTGAACAATGGCTAATTTGCCTTCACGCTGCCGGTTCAGCGATTATACGCACTGATCGCAGCCAGAAGCGCGCCATCAACAGTACGGCGGCACAGGCAAGACCCAGCACAAGGCCCAACCAGACACCGACGCCCTCCATGCCGCGGATGAACCCAAAATAGTAGGACGCCGGAATTCCGACGACCCAATAGCTTAGCCCCGCCATGACCATTGGCACCTTGGCATCCTGCAATCCGCGCAATAGGCCCAGCGCGATCACCTGTGCACCGTCCACCAGCTGGAACAACGCAGCCATGGCCAGCAACCCGGTACCTATGGCCAGAATCTCGGGGCGTTTCGGATCCTGCGGTTCCACAAATACGGAAATCAGAGGCTCGGCGCAGGTCAGGAACAGGATGATTGTCAGGATAGACACCACAAGGGACATCCCTGTCACGGCGACGGCACCTTTTTCCAGATGCGCGCGGTCCTTGCGGCCAAGCGCATTGCCCGCCCGGATCGTGGCAGCGTTGGACAGGCCCAGATGCACCATGAATGTCGCCGAGGCGAGGTTCAGAGCGATCCCATGCGCCGCCAGCGGCACCTGACCGATCCAACCCATCATAAAGGCCGACATCGCGAACAGAGACACTTCGGCCAGCAGGGTCAGCCCGATGGGTATGCCTAGCTTCAGAACGCTCAGCAGCATCTCCCAGTCGGGCCGCCAAAACCTTTGGAACAGGCTATGCTCGGGCAGAACTTTTACAGCATAGATGATAACCGCAATTAACGACACGGTCTGCGTCACGACCGAAGCGATAGCGGCGCCCATCACGCCCAGTTCAGGCGCACCCCAGTTGCCAAAGATCAAAGCATAGTTGGTCAGACCGTTCACCACCGCAGCAGCAACGGTGATCCACAAAACAACCTGGGTTCGCTCCAACGCCGCAAGGTAGGACTTCAAGACCATTACCACCAGAGCGGGGAACAGACCCCAGCCTGCAACCCGCAGGTATTCCGATGCAGTTTCCGCCACCTGTGGATCCTGATCTGTGGCGATCAAGATCGGGTATGACCACCACAGCAATGGCATTACCACTGCTGCATATAGCAACGACAACCAGAGCCCCATGCGGGTCGAACGGCGAATGCTGGTTTCATCGTCTTCGGCAGCGGCTGTTGCCACCATTGGCATAACGGCCAGACCGAACCCGCCCCCGAACAGGAACAGGACAAAGTAAAAGCTGCTGGCCAACGTGACCGCCGCCAAAGCTTCGACCCCGTACCAGCCAAGCATGATCGTGTCCGTCAGACCGATTGCGAACTGCGCCAGATGCCCGCCAACCAATGGCAGGCCCAGGACGGCAATGGCACGGAAATGGCCTTGATATGTCATCACCTTATTCATTCCACCAGCCATAGGCCCGGCGAAAGGCCGGGACAAGACCGGAACAGAGAAATTTCAGAGTGAGACATGGATCCGGGACAGGTGCCCTGCCCCGAACCTTAGGCCTAGCAGCGGGCGTCAGGATGCAGCGCGTTGCCCAGAATATGCTCGGATCGGTGGATCACATGATGCGCCTGACCCACGATCAAAGGATCGGGCTCGCCAACAATGCCGTGATCCTTGTCCGGGTAATCAAGTGTCGACAGAAAGTGGCGCATACAGTTCAGACGAGCGCGTTTTTTGTCATTCGATTTCACGATGGTCCAGGGCGCATCAGCGGTGTCTGTATAAAAGAACATCGCCTCTTTCGCCTCGGTATAGTCATCCCATTTGCCAAGGCTTGCCTTGTCGATCGGAGATAGTTTCCATTGCTTCAACGGATCGGTCTCACGGCTTTGAAACCGCCGCTGTTGTTCGGGTTGCGTGACCGAAAACCAGTATTTGTAAAGCTGAATTCCCGACCTCACCAACATCCGTTCAAGCTCTGGCGTCTGGCGCATAAACTCTAGGTACTCGTTCGGAGAACAGAACCCCATCACCCTCTCGACCCCGGCGCGGTTGTACCAAGAGCGGTCGTAGAACACCATTTCACCAACGGTGGGAAGCTCGTGCACATAGCGCTGATAGTACCATTGGCCCTTTTCTTCCCAGGTGGGTTTGTTAAGGGCGACCACGCGCGCCTGACGGGGGTTTAGGTGTTCCATAAACCGTTTGATTGTACCGCCCTTACCAGCCGCATCGCGCCCTTCGAACAGCAATACGAACCGTTGACCGGTTTCCTGCGCCCACAGCTGAACCTTAAGCAACTCAGCCTGCAGTTTGGCCTTCTCGGCCTCATAGACCCGCCGGGGCATCTTGCGATGATAGGGATATCTTCCACTTTCGAATGCCTTGCGGATCTTTTCCGGGCTTGGCTCGGAAACAGCACCTGCAACAGATGTTTCGTCATTCACGCGTGGTAGATTTTGCTCGGGTTGCGCAGCTGCATCCATTCATATTCTCCTTTTTTCACTGTTCGAAAAAACGGCTAGCAGAACCGAAGCTTTCGCGCTTTGATTGGGGTCAAACCAAATTCACTTATACGGCGAAAAGGCCAAGAAACATGGAAACCCGATTTCAGATCCTGAATGGCCAGAGGTTTCATATTCGCCGTTGGGGGTCATCCGACCTGCCACCCTTGCTGATGCTGCACGGCTTTCCGGAATATGGTGGGGCATGGGCCGATCTGGCGCCACATCTGGCATCTCATTTCCATTGCATTGCCCCTGATCAACGCGGTTACGGCCAAAGCTGGGCACCAGAGGGTGTCGGCCAATATGCCACGTCCGAGCTGGTCTCGGATATGATCGCACTTGTCGAAGGTCTGGATACGCCAATCAGTGTTCTGGGCCATGACTGGGGCGCCGCGGTCGCCTATGGCCTGGCCATGTTCCGCCCAGATCTCGTCGGTCGCCTGATCATCGCAAACGGCGTTCACCCGGTGCCCTTCCAACGGGCTATGGCATCGGGCGGCGCACAATCCGCGGCCTCTCAATATATTAACGCGCTACGGGCCCCTGATGCCGCAACACACTTTGCCGCGAACAATTTTACCCGCTTGGAAAGTTTCTTTCGCCACGGGATGGGCTTGGACTGGCTGTCCGATGCCCGAATGGAGGACTATCGAACTGAATGGGCCCGTCCCGGTCGTCTGAATGCCATGCTGAACTGGTATCGGGCCTCTCCGCTGGTTGTGGCGAAACCGGGCGAGCCCTGCACAGACCTGCCCCGGCTTCCGGTCGAGCGGCTGATGGTTCGTTGCCCACATCTTTTGCTATGGGGCTCCGATGACAAAGCGCTGCTGCCCGAGGCGACAGACGGTCTGGAAGATTTCGCGCCCGACCTCACACGAGTCGATATTCCGGGCACGGATCACTGGTTACACCACCAGAAGCCCGAAGCAATGGCACAGGCAATCATTGAGTGGACAGACGGCTGAGGCCTATTTATGCCCCCAATCGGCAGGATCAGCCGAGTTATTGGGGGACAGCCCCAGAATGTCACCATCGGTAGAACATCCCAGCCCCAGAACGGTGCGGTTAGCATAGGCGAAATAGGCGCAGACCTGATTGATCTCGAGAATTTCTCCATCATCCCACCCCGCCTTGCGTAGGGCGGCGATGTCACCTTCCACCAATTCTGCAGGGGCCTGCGTCAGCTTGCGCGCATACAGCATGGCCGCAACCTGAGCAGCCTCCAATGGTGCGCTTTCAGGTGTCCCAGCTTCGATCGCGGCACGGATTGCATTACCGCGCACTTCGTCGCCTAACAACCTTTGCAACCCGTTGAAATGATGCTCGACACAGTACCCGCAGTTGTTCAGAGAACTGACCCAGACACCCAGAGTTTCGAGAAACCACTTGGGAATCTGATTGGCCGAATGGTGCAGCACATTCTTGTACAACGCCATATGTCCTTCCATCGAATGCGGCCGCAAGGAATGCGCCATCATGATGTTGTCGACATTGTTGTCGGGGCCGGTCACCCGCTCATACAGCTTGCGCAGCTTGCCCGTAGCTTGTTCGAAAGGAATGGTATTGATCCAGCTCATTTAGCATGCCTTGTTACTGTTGTTCAGCTTCGCGAAAAGACTAGAAGCGAAAACTGAGCGTTGCGAGGTAAAAAGCAGAGCTTTTAGTACCTCGGGGCATCGAACCAGATAGATACACAAGGTTCGGGATTATTATACAACGTTTTGGGGTGCACATAGCGCCAAACCCAACACCACGTCGCCCCGGGCCCCACTATATTACAATTTTCATTTCGGTGTTTTATTCGCTTCAGTCACATAGACTATCAATTTTGCGAAAGAGATTTTGGAATTGCGCATACTCTGTACTGTCTTCGTGCTCTCCGGGATAGGCACCGTCGTCGCATTGACGCAACCCGGGCTCACCGATTGGGTATTGCTGGCTGGGCCCTGCTCATTGGCAAGTGTGGTATTGCTACTCAAAAACTGGCTGAAGCGCTTTCAAAAAGCAAGAAAGTGGGCAGTCGTTGACGGATCAAACGTCATGCACTGGAAGGACGATGTTCCAAGTATCGAGACCGTTCGCGAGGTCACGATCGCACTGACCAAAGCAGGGCTAACGCCCGGAGTGGTCTTTGATGCGAATGTGGGATACAAAATTTCTGATCGATACATGAGTGACAAATATCTGGCGTCCAAGCTTAGGCTACCGAGAGATCGCGTTATGGTCGCTCCAAAAGGAACACCAGCAGACCCATTAGTCTTGCAAGCCGCCAGGGATTATCAAGCCAGCATCGTTACGAATGACCGATTCCGCGATTGGGCTGATGACTACCAAGATGTTCTAAACGACAGAAAACCAATACGCGGCGGTTACAAGGACGGAATGCTTTGGTTGTCCCTTTGATACCTCACCAATTTGCGGGTAGCTTTGCCTGACGTATTCGCTTGTATGTCTGTACTTAGCTAAAGACAGACACCACAGAACGTCCAATTCCAAAGCATCGCTCCTACTCCTCGCGCTTCCAAGACCCAAACCATCCACAACACCTCGCGTCCCTCTTCCCCCGGACCACATCACCTGCCATAATGGGGGAAACTCAAAAACAAGAGCAGCCCATATGCCCGACGATCTGTTGACGCCCGAAGCGACCAATACCTATGACGCCTCATCCATTGAGGTGCTCGAAGGTCTTGAACCTGTTCGCAAACGCCCCGGCATGTATATCGGCGGCACGGATGAGCGTGCGCTGCACCATATGGTCGCTGAAATCCTCGACAACTCGATGGACGAAGCGGTGGCAGGCCATGCCAACCGGATCGAGGTCGAACTGCACGCAGATTACGCCCTGACCGTGCGTGACAATGGGCGCGGCATTCCGATCGATCCGCACCCGAAATTCCCCGACAAATCCGCGCTTGAGGTCATCCTGTGCACATTGCACGCGGGTGGCAAGTTCTCGGGTAAGGCGTATCAGACCTCGGGCGGTCTGCATGGGGTTGGTGCATCTGTGGTCAATGCTTTGTCGGATTCCATGGTTGTTCAGGTGGCCCGGGACAAACAGCTGTTCGAACAACGCTTCTCGCGCGGAGTACCTCAGGGACCGGTTGAAAAGGTTGGTGCTGCCCCCAATCGGCGCGGCACCACGGTGACCTTCCATGCCGATCCCGACATCTTTGGCCACCACAAATTCAAACCCGCGCGGCTGTTCAAATCCATCCGCTCCAAGGCCTATCTGTTCTCGGGCGTCGAAATCCGCTGGAAAACCGCCATCGACGACGGCGAAACCCCCACCGAGGCGACGTTCCACTTTCCCGGCGGGTTGTCGGATTACCTGAAGGAAACGATGAACGGCTCGTCGACCTATGCCGACCAGCCCTTTGCCGGCACCGTGGATTTCCGCGAAAAATTCAACGCCCCCGGCAAGGTCGAATGGGCGATCAACTGGACCCCCTCACGCGACGGGTTCATCCAATCCTACTGTAACACCGTCCCCACCCCCGAAGGCGGCACGCATGTGGCGGGCTTCTGGGCGGCGGTCCTCAAGGGCATCAAAGCTTACGGCGAGCTGATCAACAACAAAAAGGCCGCGCAGATCACCCGCGACGACCTGGTTACCGGCGGCTGCGCCCTAGTGTCCTGCTTTATCAGCGAGCCTGAATTCGTCGGCCAGACCAAAGACCGTCTCGCCACGGTCGAAGCACAGCGGCTGGTCGAAAACTCGGTCCGTGACCATTTCGACAACTGGCTGGCCGCGGATAACAAATCCGCCGGAGCGATCCTCGACTTCCTCATTCTAAGGTCCGAGGAACGCCTGCGCCGGCGAGCCGAGAAGGAAACACAGCGCAAGTCCGCCACTAAGAAACTTCGTCTCCCCGGCAAGCTGGTGGACTGTTCCAGTTCAACACGGAACGGCACCGAATTGTTCATCGTCGAGGGCGACTCGGCGGGCGGCTCGGCCAAGATGGGTCGCAACCGCAAAACACAGGCCCTGCTGCCCCTGCGTGGCAAGATCCTGAACGTGCTGGGCGCGGCCAGTTCCAAGCTGGGCACCAATGCCGAGATCAACGATCTGACCCAGGCGCTGGGTGTCGGGCTTGGCACCCGTTTCAACGTCGACGACCTGCGCTATGACAAGATCATCATCATGACCGACGCGGATGTCGACGGCGCGCATATCGCGGCGCTGCTGATGACGTTCTTCTTCACCCAAATGCGCCCGATGATCGACACGGGCCACCTTTACCTGGCCTGCCCGCCCCTATATCGGCTGACCCAAGGCGCTAAACGCGTCTACTGTTTGGACGAGGCCGAGCGCGACGAATGGCTTGAGAAGGGCCTGGGCGGCAAGGGCAAGATCGATGTATCCCGCTTCAAGGGACTGGGTGAAATGGACGCCAAGGACCTGAAAGAAACCACGATGGACCCGGCATCCCGCAAACTGATCCGCGTCACGATTGACGAGGACGAACCTGGCGAAACCGGCGACTTGGTCGAGCGCCTGATGGGCAAAAAACCCGAACTGCGGTTCCAATACATTCAAGAGAACGCGCGGTTTGTGGAGGAGTTGGATGTTTGATTGAATCCAAACGTCTATACTATTTCACGGGCCCAGAACATGCACTAGACAACGTTGTACGACGCCGCTTGAAACTGTCGTTCCCCAATGAAGTGAATGATATCTTCGAGATGATGCCATTCGACTTCGGGAACAATCGTACAGCAAGAATAGCATGGCGTGCTACCATTGAAGAATTCTCTAAAGAACGCGGTTTTATCTCGTTCTGTAGTGAATGGACCCTCCCGACTATGTGGGGCCACTACGCTCAGAATCATAAAGGGGTTTGCTTCGGTTTTGACGTTTCTGGTGACGTTATTCCAATCGAATACGAAGAGGACTTTTTTCCCTTTTGCCCGGTAGCCCTCTTGGACACTAAAGTGTTGGAGCATTTACTCTCCAAGGCTCGAAACACAAAAAGCAAACATTGGATGTACGAAAACGAATGGAGAGCATACGTTGAACTTCCGCAAAAAGACAAAGAACTAAAGGCACGTGGTGCAAATCTGTTCTTCCATCCATTTAGCGATGAGCTAAGGCTGCGAGAGATTATTATCGGTGCCAGGTCAAACCTAAAACCCTCTCAGTTTGAATGTGCTTTGAAGGACTACAACGGCGTCAAAATAAAAAAAGCCAGAGCGTCATTTCGTGGTTTCAAAATTGTTGAACGACGGTTTCTGAAACAAATGAAATAGAATTCCAATGAGAGACTCCCGCATTCAGCTAATCGAAGAAGTGATCATCTTGTGACGTTCGAACAGCAACGGTTCTTTTTAATTTGAACCTCGCGCTTGGCCCTAGGATGGGAGAGGAACGCGCCCGCCTTAAGGGGCGGGTCGAGCGCGTGCTTGATGCTTTGCATCAAGCATTGTGTGGATAGTTTAGTACGTCTCCACTATCCGTAGGCCGGGCTTCAGCCCGGCATCACCGGCACCCCATCCAACCACTCCGCAATCTGCCCGACTGGCCCCTCCCACCCGGGCTCCATGAACAGAAAATGCGCGTGGTTCTCGATCGGCAGAAACGTCGCGCGGTCTCCGTAAAGCTTCGCCAACGCGCGGCAGGTGTTGGGGTTCACGGCCCGATCCTCGGTGCCAGATACGATCAGAACCGGGCAGTCGACCTTGTCGATATCCAGCTTCATCGCGTGGTGGTCGTCGAACATCCAAAAGAACATCTCGAACATCACCCGCCCGCTTTCCGCGCCCAACTGGTCGAACACCTCATGCTGCTGCGCCTCGGGCATCTTGTTCAATGCAAAGGGGGCCATCAGATCGAACTCAACGCGCATGGGCTGTTTCCAGAACGCCCCGCCCTCCATCAACGCGCGCGGCACGGCGCGTTCGTCGTCGGTTTCGGGCAGCGTGCCCCATGGCGCGTTCGGATTGATCAGAACGATGGCGCTGGCCAAGCCGCGCGCTGCCACCTGCTGCGCCACTACGCCTGCGATGGCGTGACCCAGCAGCACCGGCTTGCCGTCCAGCCCCTGCACGAACTCTGCAATGTCGTTGGCATAGTCGGTGACGCTGACGTCGGTCAGGCCCGGATCGGGTTCGGCCTTGGAGTCGCCGCCATGGTACCGCAGAGCAGGCGTGTGCACGGTCCAGCCCCGGTCGCGGAAGAACCCCGCGTAATCGGCCATACACCACGGTCCGGCAAAGGCTCCGTGGATCAGAACAATCTCTTTGGTCATGGAAACGCCCCCTCACCTGCCATCACTATGAGAGATGAGGGAGCGGATCGGCAAGAGGCTTACAGCGCCGCTTTGAACAGCGCTGTCAGGTTGTCCTCGGTCAGTTCAATCGGATTGCCGCCGCAAGAGGGGTCGATGATCGCCCCCTTGACCAGTTCGGGGATTGCCGCATCGGTCACTTTCATATCCGAGAGTTTGCGGGGGATACCCAGCGAGTCATTAAACTCCTGCACAAAGGCGCGGAACCCGTCAAAGCCTCCATCGATGCCCAGATAGGCCGCGGCCTGCTGGAACCGGTCGGCGATGGCGGGGGCGTTGAACTCCAACACCGCGGGCATGCAGACCGCGTTGGTCGTCCCGTGATGGGTGTTGAACACCGCGCCAATCGGGTGGCTCATCGCGTGGATCGCGCCGAGGCCCTTCTGGAAGGCGGTCGCGCCCATGGCTGCCGCGCTCATCATCTGCGCCCGCGCTTCGATATCGGTGCCATCGGTATAGGCGCGCGGCAGATAGTCCTTGACCAGCCGCATCCCCTCCAGCGCGATGCCGTGTGACATAGGGTGGTAATGCGGGCTTGAGAACGCCTCGACACAATGGGCAAAGGCGTCCAGACCAGTGCCAGCGGTGATGAATTTCGGCATTCCCACGGTCAGTTCCGGGTCACAGATCACCACGGTTGGCAGTACCTTAGGGTGAAAGATAATCTTTTTCGCATGAGTTTCCGAATTGGTGATGACGCTGGCGCGCCCGACCTCGGACCCGGTGCCAGCGGTGGTCGGAACCGCAATGATCGGAGCAATGACATCGGCATCGGCGCGGGTCCACCAGTCGCCAATATCTTCGAAATCCCAGACCGGGCGCATCTGACCGGCCATGAAGGCCACCATCTTACCCAGATCCAGCCCCGAGCCACCGCCAAATGCGATTACCCCGTCATGGTCGCCTGCCCGATACGCCGCAACGCCGGCCTCAAGGTTCTTCTCATTGGGGTTCGGGTCCACTTCGCTATACAGGCCACGCCCCAGACCCGCAGCCTCAAGAATATCCAGCGTCGCCGAGGTGATCGGCAGATCAGCCAGCCCCTTGTCCGTGACCAGCAGAGGGCGTTTCATTCCGGCCGCAGCGCAGGCTTCGGGCAGTTCCTTGATGCGGCCAGCGCCGAATTTGATCGCGGTCGGATAGGACCAGTTTCCAGACAGGCTCATGATGTCACCTTCTTCAGATGGTAGGATTTGGGGCGGGTAAGGTTGTGATAGCCGATGACAGAAAGACCACCGCCACGCCCGGTATTCTTGCAACCGGTCCAGCACAGGCCCGGATCCAGATAATCGGCGCGGTTCATGAAGACGGTGCCAGTTTCAATCTGGTCCCCGACCTGCGCGGCCCGGTCCACGTCGCGGGTCCAGAGGCTGGCGGTCAGGCCAAACTCGCTGTCATTCATCAGCGCGATGGCTTCGTCATCCGACGACACTTTCATGATTCCAACTACGGGGCCGAAACTCTCATCCCGCATCACCCGCATGTCGTGTGTGACATTGGTCAGGATTTGCGGGGTCAGATATGCCCCCCCATCATCCTCGGGGAAAGTGTCGATATGGGTAACTGCGCCATCCGCGACTGCCTCGGCAATCTGCGCGCGGACCTCATCGGCAAAGCGTATATTGGCCATCGGTCCAATCGTCGTCTCTGCATCCAGCGGATTGCCCAGCTTATAGCCCTGAACAATCTCAACCGCTTTGGCAACGAACGCATCATACAGGCTTTCGTGCACATAAATCCGCTCAATCCCGCAGCAGCACTGGCCCGCGTTGAACATCGCACCGTCGATCAGCGTATCAACAGCTGCGTCCAGATCGGCGTCGTCCATGACATAGCCTGGATCCTTGCCGCCCAACTCGGTACCGACCCCGGTGAATGTGCCCGCCGCCGCACGTTCCATCGCCTGACCACCACCGACCGAGCCAGTGAAGTTCACGAAATCAAACGCATTTCCAGCGATCAAATCGTTAGTCACATCATGACTCAGGAACACATTCTGGAACACATTCTCAGGAACACCTGCCGAATGGAAAGCCTGCGCCATCCGCTCACCCACCAACAAGGTCTGGGTCGCGTGTTTCAGCACCACGGTATTGCCCGCAATCAACGCCGGGGCCACCGTATTGATCGCAGTCATGTACGGGTAGTTCCAGGGCGCCACGACAAAGACAACCCCATGCGGAATGCGTTTGATATAGCGCCTGAAGATCTCATCCTCGCCCACC
This sequence comes from Ruegeria sp. CDSA241, assembly GCF_059611265.1. Lineage (NCBI taxonomy): Bacteria > Pseudomonadati > Pseudomonadota > Alphaproteobacteria > Rhodobacterales > Roseobacteraceae > Ruegeria > Ruegeria sp. CDSA241. The sequence continues at coordinate 40,031 of NZ_JBXWPF010000010.1, read as the reverse complement.
GCAATATCGGCCAGTGCACCCTGCGCGATCTCGGCCATATGGCCGGCGCGCTCGTTGAACCCGCCGAACTCTCCGCCGTAGCGCACTGGGCGCCCCATCATATGGGCCAACTCGGACACGATTTCGTCATTCATCGCACCAACAGCGGCGACACCCGCCATCACAAGATCAATTCGCTCTTGTAATGGGCGTGCTGCCCAGGATGTTTGCGCTTCCCTGGCCCGCGCGGCCACCTCAAACGCTGCTTCGCGCGATAAGGTTTCGCGCTCAGCATAAACCGATCCATCGATCGGCGAGATGCATTTCAACATCTGCCCCATCTCCACTCCATCCTCTAAAAAGCAGAATCTCCTGCTTTATCTGGCCAACACAAACCTCGGGGGCCGTCATTGATGCGCCATTGGCTCAAGCACCAATAGCGGCAGGCAGGGCCCCCAGCTTCGTCCACCCTCAGGCCCTTTCGAACCCGCGGGCAATTTCCCAATCAGTAACCACGCTTTCGAATTCCTCGATTTCCACCTCGGCGGCGCGCGCATAGTGATCAACAACTTCGTCCCCCATAGCGGCCCGCAACATGGTTGAGCCAAGCAGGGCATCCCGCGCAGCGGGCAGGTTCCCGGGGATCATGCCGGACTCGCTCTGATACGCATCGCCTTTGGTTGGTGGCTCAAGCTCCAACCCTTCCTTGATGCCCGCGATACCCGCCGCCAACATACCAGCAATCGCCAGATACGGGTTCATATCCGAGCCCGGAATACGGCATTCCACGCGAACCGATTTGGTTCCATCACCACACAGTCGGAAACCGGCGGTGCGGTTGTCGACCGACCAGATGATCCGCGTCGGCGCAAAACTTCCTTTTTGGAAACGCTTGTAGCTGTTGATGTAGGGGGCCATGAAACACGTATAATCGGCAGCGTATTTCAACAACCCGGCCATATAGCTTTTCATTACTGCCGACATGCCGAGCGGATCTTTTTCGTCGAAAAAGATTGGCCTTCCCTCAGACCACAGCGACTGATGCACATGGGATGAACTACCAACCTTGTCATGATGCCATTTCGGCAGGAACGTGGCCGCATGCCCGTGCTGCCAGGCGATTTCCTTCACCGCATTCTTGGCGATCGAGTGATACTCGGCCGTTTCCATGGCGGCGGCGTATTTGATGTTCAACTCTTCTTGACCGGTCTCGGCCTCGCCCTTCGTATTCTCGACCGGGATGCCCGCGTTCCACAAATGATTGCGGATGGGACGCATCACATGCTCTTCCTTGGTGGTCTGCAGGATATGATAATCCTCATTATAGCCCGAGATCGGCGCCAGATCGCGAAAGCCTTCCTTGCGGATCTGGTCAAAGCTCTTCTCAAACAAAAAGAACTCCAACTCGGTGGCGCACATCGCGTCGTAACCCATGGCTTTCAGGCGTTTGACCTGTTTCTTCAGGATCGACCGGGGCGCGTGCGGGATCTCTTCATGCGTGTGGTGATCCAGAACATCGCACATCACCATCACCGTGCCCTCAAGCCACGGCACCGGGCGCAAAGTGCTGAGATCAGGTTTCATGACGTAATCGCCATAGCCCCGCTCCCAGCTGGTCGAGGCATATCCGTCAGGCGTGCCCATTTCCAGATCTGTCGCCAACAGATAATTGCAGCAATGGGTCTCTTGCCAAGCGCCTGCCACAAAGTGACCGGCATGAAACCGTTTGCCCATCAGCCGCCCCTGCATGTCCACCATGCAAACAAGAACGGTGTCTACTTCACCTGCTTCAACCTTGGTTTTGAGGTCCGCCAACACAACATCATGACCCATCATGTTCATCCTTCATCACAATCGGGCCCACCGCGCCCCTGTTCCCATCGACGGCCGTTAGTCTTCGGCCGCTTCTTTCTCCATTTCCATAACCAACCGCGTTTCCAGAACCTGTCCGCTTTTGTAGAGGATCGGATAGGCGATGGCCGCGATATGGCCGTGCAGATCGCGCATAGCGCGCAGTGCCTCCAGATGCAGATCGCTGGACTGGAAACTTTCCGTTTGACCACGCTCCAGCCGCTTTAGATGCGCCTTGCGGCTGTCGCGGGACATCCTTTTGATCTCGGCCTTGTCCAGAACAAGACGGCGGGCACAGTCGACGTCATCCACCAACAAAACGTGTCGCGCCAGCGAAAAACTTTCCTGAATGGTGGCGTGTAAATCCTTGAGTTCTTTCCACCCCTGGGCGGAAAACTCGGCCCTTTCCATGTGTTTAATCTTTGCTGAACGCGTCATTCTGTTCGACACGACATCTCCAGCGGCCTCGAGCCGAATAGCGTATTCCACCAGACCACGGGCGGCTTTGATCTGAGACTTGCTCATATTCTGCCGCGGCAACCGCGCGACAAAGCGTCGGATTTCCGTCAACTGGGCGTTTACCATTTCATCCTGCTGCGACAGGGCAGCAATGGTATCAATGTCGTCACGCTCATAGATATCCAGCACCGGGCGGAACATGCGTTCGACCTGCGTGACCATCTGCAACAATTCGTGGCGCACCGAGGACATCGCAACATCAGGGCCTGTGGCGCTGGGGTCGCCTAGCGGATTAAGAGCACCCGAGAACTGATCTGCCACACCAGATTCAGGGTCGGTCTCGGGCATGAGCAAAGCCATCGGCGCTTCCATCCGGGTGACGAATCCGGTTGCCAGCAGAAACACCACGAGGTTGAAACCGATATGGGCAAAGATCAACGATTGCCCCGGCCCGCTGATCATCAATGCGGCATGGGTCCCGGTGACGTTGACAGCAAACAGCATCACAAGCGCCGCACTGCCGCGCAGCAACAGGTTGGCTATCGGTATCCGGCGGGCCGAAACGATCTGGTCGCGCGTCAACCAGATCGGAATAAAGGCCGAGCCCAAATTTGCCCCCAATACCAACGACAAACCCGCCGCGAATGGGATTGCCCCGATCTGTACCAGCGTCACGCACATCAGGATTGTCGCAACCGAGCTGTGCATGACAAAGGCAAGCACAGCCCCAACGATGAAGGCACTGAAATAGTCGCTTTCAAGATAGCCCGCGATAGCTGGCAAAAAGGCACTTTCACGAATCGGATCAACTGCATCGCGCAAAAATTGCAGTGATACCAAAATGAAGGCCACACCCAGAACAATCCGCCCCATCAGGCGAACATTTGCCCGATCGGATTTGAGGTAGAGCCACCCGCCCAGCGCCAGCAATACCGGCTGCAACCATCCCAAATCATAAGACAGTATCTGAATGACCAGAGCCGATCCCAGATCGGCCCCCAAAACCCCCGCCAGGGCGATGCCAAAACTGACCATTCCGGCCGCCGCAAACCCTGTCAGCAAAACCGCCACGGCGGCTGAACTTTGCAGGATCGTAGCCAGAACCATACCCGCGCCACCGGCGACAAAACTGTTTGAATGTCGGGTCAAAAGCGATTGAAATAGCGCGCCAAATCGCCGCTCAATCCCCGTACGAACCAAGCGAACGGCGAAAAGCAGCAACATGGTTGCGGCAAAAATCTCGATCAGAAAACCAGCGATGGCCATGTGTTCATACCCCGTCCGACCGGTGAGCAGCACTGTGCATCCGGTTTCGCATCTCTGTTATTGGGATTGATATGAACATAAGAGGTGTCGCCAGGTGATGTCCAAACCCGACGCGAGAGGAGTTACCCGCGTCGGGAAGTTGCTTATTATCCGTAACGATAAGGCCGTCCGGCCTTGAGCATGTCGGCGTTGTATTGCTTGAATATCTCAACAACCCTCGCCTTGATCTCAGATTCTGCCGCAATCTCATCCCAGAATGCGATTGCCGCGCCTTCGACCTGTGCCCATTCCTCATCCGGGATCGTGGTCAGCTGCATCTTGTCGCCATTGACCCGCAAGCTGGCCTCGCCGCCCCAGTACCACCACTGGCGGTAGTAATGCGACTGATCACAGCAAACACGGAACAGCGTTTGCAGATCTTCCGGCAACTCGTTCCAGCGATCCATGTTGGCAAAGAAAGACCCGGCCCAGGCGCCTGAGATGTTGTTGGTCAGGAAGTAGTTGGTCACATCCGCCCAGCCGACAGTGTAATCCTCGGTGATGCCCGACCATGCGATGCCGTCCAACTCGCCGGTCTGTACGGCGACCTCGATATCTTCCCATGGCAGTGTAACTGGTACCACACCGAACTGGCTGAGGAAGCGACCCGCTGTTGGGAAAGTGAAGACACGCTTGCCTTGCAGATCCGCCAGGCTGTTGATTGGGTCCTTGGTGGCGAAATGGCACGGGTCCCAGGCGCCCGCCGAGATGTGCTTGACCCCGACTTTCGAGTATTCTTCGTCCCAGATTTCGTTCAGACCGTACTGATTGAACAGAACCGGTACATCCAGGGAATAGCGCGAGGCAAACGGGAAATAGCCGCCGAACACTGTGACATCGGTGGGCGACGCCATCGAGTCATCATCGGATTGTACCGCATCAATGGTGCCTTTCTGCATGGCACGAAACAGTTCGCCTGTCGGAACAAGCTGGTCAGCATAGAACAGCTCGATCTGCATCCGATCACCGGCGATCTTGTTGAACATCTCGATTGCCGGGTCGATCACATGCGCCGCCAGCGCAGGACCGGCATAGGTCTGCATGCGCCACGTGATCGTGCTTTGAGCCAGCGCCGGTGCGGCCAGAGGTGCGGCTGCGACCCCTACCCCGGCGGTTTTCAGAAACTTACGTCTTGTCGTCATGTCAATTTCCTCTCTGTTGAAGTGCTTCGTGCCTCTTCGAAAGGCATTCTTGTTAATTTCCATAGACATAGCCGGGCAGCCAAAGAGCCAGTTCCGGGAAGATCATGATAATCGTAAGCGCCAGAACCATCACGGCGACGAACGGAAAGATCGAGCCATAGATATCCCTCAGCGTGATTTCTGGCGGTGCCATCGCGCGCATCAGAAATAGGTTATAGCCGAAAGGCGGTGTCATATAGGCGATCTGTGTGGTGATCGTGTACAGAACCCCGTACCAAATCAAGTCAAAGCCCAGCGCACCAACCAGCGGTACATAAAGCGGTGCCACAATCACCAGCATCGCGGTGTCGTCCAGAAACGTGCCCATGACAATAAAGCTGAGCTGCATCAAGATCAGGATCATCCAGGGTGACAGGCCCAACTGGTCGGTGAACAAGTTGTCGATTGCCTTCACCGCACCAAGCCCGTCGAAAACCGCGCCAAAACCAAGGGCTGCAAGGATGATCCACATGAACATGCACGATATCGCCAGCGTATGCTTGGTACAGGTTTCAAAAATCGCCCAGGTCATTCGACGTTTGGCCACCGAAACCACCAATGCCGCCAGCGCTCCGATGGCCGAACTTTCAACCAGTGACGTCCACCCGTTCACAAAGGGCACCATCATCGCAGCGAAGATAATCAGCGGCAACGCACCCGCGCCCAGCAACCGGATTTTCTCGGCCTGCGGAACCTCGTGCGCGTCTTTCATCGCTGGACCAAGCTCGGGCTGAATGCGACAGCGGATCCATATATAAAGAATGAACATGCCAGCCATCATCAGGCCGGGCACGATCCCCGCCAGCCATAACTGCCCCACAGGTTGACGGGCGATCATCGCATACAGCACCAGAACCACCGAAGGCGGTACAAGGATACCCAAACTGGACCCGGCCTGAATGACACCGGTCACCATGGTTTTGTCGTACCCGCGTCTCAACAGTTCAGGCAAAGCAATCGTGGCTCCAATAGCCATCCCGGCCACGCTGAGGCCATTCATGGCAGAAACCAAGACCATCAAACCAATCGTCCCGATGGCAAGCCCGCCATTCACCGGCCCCATCCAGACATGGAACATGCGATACAGGTCATCCGCCAGCCTGCTTTCGCTGAGCACATAGCCCATGAAAATGAACATTGGCAGGGTCAGCAGCGGATACCACTTCATCAGCTTCATCGCGGCTGAAAATGTGATGTCCTGCCCTCCGGTTCCCCACAATGAAAGCGCCGCGATCGTCGCAACCGCACCGATCGCACCAAAAACGCGCTGACCGGTGAACAGCATCAGCATCATCAACGCGAACATGAAGATGGCGATATATTCCTGGCTCATGCCCGCTGTACCCCGATTTCCTGCCCGTTGATCCGCGCAATGTCTTTGAAAAATTCCGAGACTGCCTGCAGCAACATCAGGAAGAAGCCGAAAACCATGATGGATTTGACCGGCCAGATATACGGTCGCCACGCAGTCGACGAACGTTCAAGCCGACCGATCTCTTCACTGCCGGTCAGCAGTCCGGTGAAGTAGGAAACGGGTTCGTCGCCCCAATAACCAAGGCTATACGCCGTCGATCCCAACCCGCCATAGAAAAGCACACCCAGATAGAGGATCAGCAAAAGCACGGTAAATGCATCGAACCACGCTTTTCGTTGGGGGCTCCAGTTGTGATAAAACAGGTCCATGCGCACATTCGACCCTAGCTGGATCGAATATGGCCCACCCATGATGTAATAGGTCACCATCGCAAACTGTGCCATTTCAAGTGTCCAGAGCGACGGTAGGAAGAAGGTCTTTGATATCGAAGACCACAGCAGGATGCCCATCATGACAAACAGGCCCCACATCATGACCCGCCCGATCCGATAGTTGATCGCATCCACGATACGGACATATGCGCTCATCGCTTTGATCACGCTGACGCCCCTTCCTGAAAACCGGACAGAACACGCGCAATCCAGGGCACTAGGCAATCGGCCATCTCTGCCTGCTGCTTAGGCGTGCGGATCAAGTCATTGCGGATCTCGATCATCACGTTCAGCAAGCGGTGGGGCAGCGCCTGGGTATCCAGTGTATGAGCTACTCCATCCGCCGCAGAATAAGGCTCATTCAGCCTGATGATAAAAGGGCTGCCGATAGCTTCGTCAGCCATCATCGCTGTGGCAAACTGGTTGTCCACACCGTGCAGAATACCCAGTTCGACCTGCCGTTTCTGCCCCAGATAGATCGGTGTGAAACTGTGGATTGTCACCATCAGCCTAAGTGAAGCGCTGTGCTGATCGATCAAATCCGACAAAGCGGCGCAAAACGGCTGATACACGTTTTCGATTCTGGCCACTCGCTGCTCGGGCGACATGTTGATGTTCGCCGGGATTTCGTAATCCTCGCTGCGGATCGGCATTGCACCCGCCGCCTCGGGCGGGCGATTGCAGTCATAGACCAGCCGAGACACCCCGCCATGGACCAAAGGTGCTGACATGCGTTTGGCCATAGCCTGCGCCACGACCAGTGCGCCTGGATCCCAGGCAATATGACTTTCGCGTGCTTCAGCGCTTAGCCCCATATCGCCCAGAAAAGCCGGGATACGATTAGACGCATGTTCGCACACCAGCACGACCACAGGCGCATTGCCCGCCAAATCCGTATGAACAACTTTGCCGAAGTCCAATCTACCGTCCTGCGATTCCAAAATGAGACATTGTGGAAAAATTTCCACAGACCGCATCATCCTGTCAATATTTTTTCTGTATAAATTTTTCCAAGCTTGATCTTGCTGAAAAATTATTCACATTATGGTCTGGTCGCATAATAGGAGGACACGCCAGTGCGGGTGACAGACAGGCTTCTGGCCCATCGGGACAAGATGACCCCGTCTGAACGGCAGCTGGTCAGCGTTCTACTGGATGATTACCCGATGGCCGGGCTGGGTAGTATTACCGAATTGGCCAGTACCGCCTCAGTCTCGACCACTACGGTTGCACGGATGCTGCAAAAGACCGGTTTTGACGGATATCCTCAATTTCAGGCCGCGCTGCGTGGTGAGGTCAAAGAAATGATCTCGGGGCCAGTAGCCAAACGTGATGTCTGGCAGAATGACCTGCCCGAAGAACATATCCTCAACCGCTATTCCCAGCGTTCTCTGGCCAACCAGAAGCGCACAATCGACGAGATCGACCCCGACGAATTCGATAGCTTCTGCAGCCTGTTGAGCGATCAGAACCGGCGTATTTTCATCACCGGTGGCCGCATTACCGGAACACTGGCGCAATACCTGTATCTGCACCTGCAAATGATCCGACCGGATGTCCGCCTGTTGCCGGTCGCCGCATCCTGGACCCATGATCTGTTGGACGTGCGTCAAGGGGATGTGCTGATCGCGCTGGATGTCCGGCGCTATGAGAATGCGAGCCTGCTGATTGGTCAGCTCTGCCACGAGCGCGGGGCCGAAATCGTGCTGTTGACCGATCAGTGGCGCTCGCCAATCCACCGGCTGGCCAAACACACATTCGCGGCGCGCATCTCGGTGCCTTCTGCCTGGGATTCGATGGCTGCGATACTGACCCTGATGGAATGCGCCATAGCCGAAGTTCAGGAACGGCTTTGGGATTCGGTCAAAGATCGCACGGTCGAACTGGAACAGGCCTTTGATCGCACCAAGCTGTTTAGGAAATTCGGCCAAAGTTCGGGCTCTTAGCTTCGGATTGTTCCAAAACTACAACTGCCCGTGAGGAGTGTTGCCACTTGACCGGCGGTTGGTCACTTTGTTTCCATGACATTTATTACCGAAAACCAGCTGCCGCTGCTGATTCTGTTTTTTCTGATCGGCACAGTTGGCACAGCATTCCTGTTTCGTAAACCAGCCGGGCATCGCGCATGGAAACTGGCTGATCTGGTCTGGGTGGTTCTGGGCGGGGTCGGCGCATTGGTTGCGGTGATGGCCGGGCTTTATACAGCGGACAGTTCCCGTCTGGACCGGCAGATTGACGTTGCCTATGCCGCAACGCTTGCCTTTGACCGCGACGCCGCGCGGTTTCGATTGCGGTTCTGCGACCCGGCCTATGACAAGGATATCGGAGCGCTGTGCGAAAAAGTTGAGTTCCTGTCAGCCTCAACCGCAAGCAACGCTGACCTGCCCTTGTTTATTGCCGTAACAAACGAAGTCGCCCCTCTGAGGGGGCTACAATTCCTGTTTGGACGGCAGGCCCAGGAAGAGCGCGATGACATGCGCGCGATGACATCGAAAGTGCACTCATTCGACGTCGACCAGTTTCTGGTGTTCACAACGCTGGATGACCCGACACAGGAAGCTATCGACAATCTGCGCAGGAAAGTTCCCGCAATCGCAGGCGACTATTTGATCTTGGCCCAAAGTTACGATGACCTTGTCACTCAGGTCGGCAAGCTTAAGGATGAATGGGAGTATTTGCGAGAAAACGGGCATATTCTGGTGCTTCAGATCATTGCACTGTGCCTTGTCAGTTTCGCCGCCCCGTTCCGGCTGGGCAAATCCATTGTCGAACTCAGAACGACGCTTACTGCCGGTACGCCCGCGCCAACCGCTCGGGATCAGCGCCCAGAAGATAGCGGGTCAGAGTCCACAGATTCCGACCACCACGACGCAACCACCCCGCCCGTTCATACCGGTCCGCGCTCGTAAAGGCGCGGGCGGACAACAGCGTGATGCGGCGCAACTCTTTGGCAAGCGCCACGTCTTCCATCAAGGGCTGTTCCGGGAAACCGCCTGCATCTTGATATTCAGAACGCCGGACTAGCAAGCCCTGGTCACCATAGGGCAACCCAAAGATCCGGCTACGAAGATTGGCCCATCCGGCAACCCAGGATGGCGCAAAGCCCGCGGCCACAAAGGCCAGTCTGAACGCCGCAGGTCGCCCGGAGGGCAGATGATCCCGCACAACATTGCTCCACCCGTCCTGCAAAACCGTATCCGCATGAAGTACCAACAGCCAATCGGCTTTGGCGGCTGCACAGCCACGGCGCAGCTGCCCCCCGCGCGAGGCTTCTCCGGTCACGATCCTGGCCCCAGCATTCTCTGCGATTTCATGGGTTTTGTCGGTAGAGCCTGCGTCCGACACAATCAATTCGTGGATCAACCCTGCGCGCAGCCCCTCCATCAGCGCTCCAAGTGTAGCAGGCAAGGTTTCGGCCGCGTTCAGGGTTGGAATTACAATACTGATCGGTGCCGGCACGTCGGATATCCTCTGGTCTTATGAGCGACTTCTCATATATCACGAGCACCATGGAAAAGACGAGGACTCTGCCATGCCCAATCGCCGCATTCTGCGCCTAACCGGTGCCGACGTTGACAGCTTCTTGCAGGGGCTGGTGACCAATGACATTGCCGGGCTTGATCGGGGTCTGGTCTATACGGCGCTGCTGACACCACAAGGCAAGTATCTGGCCGATTTCTTTCTGAAACGCGAGGGCGACGATATCTTGCTGGACGTCGCCGAGGTTATTGCCGACGGATTGGTCAAACGTCTGAGCATGTACAAGCTGCGCGCCGACCTGACGATCGAAGCCAGCGGCCTGAATCTGCAACGCGGCACTGGCCTGGCACCCGATGGGGCCCTGCCCGATCCGCGCCATTCAGATATGGGCTGGCGCGCATATACGGAAGATGCCGAAAGCGAGGACGGAACCGATTGGAACGCGATCCGCGTGCTCCATTGCATTCCCGAAACCGGAATCGAACTGACCGAGGACAGCTATATTCTGGAATCAGGGTTCGAGTTGCTGAACGGCGTTGATTTCAAAAAAGGGTGTTATGTCGGTCAGGAAGTGACCGCGCGCATGAAACACAAGACCGAGCTGCGTAAAGGGCTGCGCACGGTAAATGTCGCGGGCACCACGCCTGTCGGAACCGAAATAACTGCTGACGGGAAATCCGTGGGGCGCCTGTTTACCCAAGCGGATGGCCAGGGGATCGCATATCTCAGGCTCGACAGGGCCAAGGGTGATATGCAGGCGGGCGACGCGACCGTGCGCCTGAAGGAATGAAAATTCTCGAATACAGCCTGGTCATGGCCCCGCCAGCCCCGGAACCATTTGATCCGCCCAGCACAGGCTGCCAAACTAGGTTTGGTTCAGTGATCCGGGTGAGTTGATGTTTCGTCTGTATAAAGCAATTTGGCGTGCCAGTTCCGCCCGGCAGATCATCCTTATCATCCTGTCTATTGCGGTTGCCGCTCTGGCAGCCGTCCCGCTGGAGTTTCAGCGCGATATCATCAACCACCTGACCTCGGACGATGTATCTGTGGACCGAATGATCCTGCTTGGTGCGGGTATGATGGTGGTTATCTTGCTGAGCCTGGGGCTGAAATGGCTGCTCGGCTATCGGGCGGGAACATTGGGCGAGGATATGATCCGCCTGATCCGGCAAAGGCTGCTGGTCCGGTCCGCCGATCTGGATGAAACCGGCGAGACCATGCGCAAGGGGACCATGACTACCGCCATTTCTGCCGAAGCAGAAGAGCTGGGTAAATTCGCAGGCGGTGCCTTTTCCGACCCGGTGGTCCAAATCGGCACTCTGATCAGCGTGATTGGCTATATCTCGTCTACACAGCCGGGGTTGGGTTTGATCGCTTTTTCGATGGTCGCGCCGCAGATCATCATCGTTCTGGTTTCGCAACGCAAAGTGAACGTCTTTGTCGCCGAACGCGTTCGTATACTGCGCCGCGCCACCGACAGTTTGACAGCAGAAAAGATTGACGCGGCCGCGCACGAGATCGAAGCGGAATTCGACAAAATCTACGAAACTCGCCGAAAGATGTTCATCTGGAAGCTCTCGGCCAAATTCCTTCTAAGCGTGATCAATGGCGCCGGGACGGTTGGGGTTCTGATGCTGGGTGGCTGGCTTGTCCTTCAGGGCAGAACCGATGTCGGCACAGTTGTTGCCGCCACCAGTGGGCTCAGCCGTATTCAAGGCCCCACGGCTTTTCTGATCGCCTATTATCGCCAGGTCAGCGCAAACCGGATCAAATTCGAACTGATGCTCGAACTATTTGGCCCGAACCCAGAAAAATACCGACGCGTCAAAGACTAAAAATAGAAAGAACCGCGCAGCGCGGGCTGTCGCGGTTCTCGTTGTCTTGAAGCAGAAGTGCAGTTACGCGCGTTCCGAATAGTCCATGGTTTCAGTATTCACCACGATCATTTCATCTTGGCCCACAAATGGTGGCACCATGACTTTTACACCATTGTCCAGAACGGCCGGTTTGAACGAGTTCGCAGCGGTCTGACCTTTGACCACAGGCTCGGTCTCGACGATCTTGCACGTCACTTTCTGTGGCAGTTTGGCGTTCAGTGCCTCACTTTCGTAAAATTCTACGACGATAGTCATGCCGTCCTGCAGAAACGGGCGGCGATCACCCAACAGATCAGCGGACAGTTCGATCTGCTCATAAGTCTCGGAATCCATGAACACCAACATGCCGTCGGATTCGTATAGAAACTGCTGGTCTTTCTGTTCCAGGCGAACACGCTCGACCTTGTCAGCTGAGCGGAAACGTTCGTTCAGTTTGGAACCATTGCGCAGATTGCGCAGTTCGACCTGTGCAAAAGCCCCGCCTTTACCGGGCTTTACATGATCAACTTTGACAGCGGCCCATAGCCCATCGTTATGCTCAAGCACATTGCCGGGGCGAATTTCGTTCCCATTTATCTTGGGCATGACTTAAATCCTTCACAAACGGTTGATGCGTCAGTCGCGCACCCTATATCTGGCGTGGCCGCACCTGACAAGACAACGACACCTTGTGCTGCAGCCGCAGCAAGCTATGCGCGTGACGCAACGCAACTATGCACATTAGGTGTATCCGAATCGCACTTAATAGGTCATAAGAACCGTCACGCCGAAAATGCAAGAGCAAGAACAACAAGGAAGACGAGATGAGAGATTTCGTTGACGGCACCGCCTTTAACAATGAGCAAGGCAACCGTGCTCGTAAACTTTTCGCAGCCGTCGTTTTGGCTGCGCTGGATGATGCTATCGCCGACGACAAAAAGTATGGCAATGGCCCAGAACAGATCGCCCGCTGGGCACGCTCGCGCGATGGGCGCGAAGTGCTGTCTTGCGCGGGTATCGACCCAAATGAACGGGTTGTCAGCGGATTGATGGATTTCGTTGGTCGCGGTGTGCGGACTTCGGTCGCTCTTTCGCGCGAAGAAAGCGAGCGCCGCAACGCCGCCCAACAGGCCGAAGCCGCCTGATCACAGACACGAGTCTGTTTGAAAAAACGCGCCTCCTATTGATGGAGGCGTGTTTTTTTGTTGCATAGACCCCGAATATGAATTCCGGTGCGAAACTGCGCCCTCACCCGATGACTGAAAAATGATGACAATGCCGCGTCATCCGGGGCTTTCCCTTCACCGTCAAAACAGGTCATCTGCGCGTTAGCTAACAGGAGACACGGCATGGTTCGCGCCATCATGATTCAGGGCACAGGCAGCAATGTTGGAAAATCGGTTCTGGTGGCCGGATTGGCACGCGCCTATACGCGCCGAGGCCTGCGGGTTGCCCCGTTCAAACCGCAGAACATGTCGAATAACGCCGCAGTAACCGAAAATGGTGGCGAGATCGGGCGCGCGCAAGCCCTACAAGCGTTGGCGGCACGACGCGCCACACATACGGATATGAACCCGATCCTTTTGAAGCCTGAAACAGATACAGGCGCGCAGATCGTCATTCAGGGCAAACGCGCCGGAACGATGCAGGCTGGCGATTACCGCAAGGATAAATCCAAGCTGATGACAGCCGCGCGCCAGAGTTTTGACCGGCTCTGCACCGACGCTGATCTGGTGTTGGTTGAAGGGGCCGGAAGCCCGGCCGAGACCAACCTGCGTCAGGGTGATATTGCCAATATGGGCTTCGCCTGCGCCGCGGGTGTGCCGGTCGTACTTGTCGGCGATATTCACCGAGGTGGGGTAATTGCTCAGATCGTCGGGACTCAGGCCGTGCTGGATGCTGGCGATCTGGCAATGATCCGAGGCTTTGCCATCAATCGCTTTAAGGGCGATGTATCCCTATTCGACGAAGGTCGCGATGACATCGCCGCTCGAACAGGCTGGGCCTGTATCGGTGTTGTGCCTTGGTTCGACGATGCCTGGAAGCTGCCAGCCGAAGATATGATGGATATCCGGTCCCACAGTGGCGGTTCCTGTAAGGTTGCAGTACCTCAGTTGGAACGGATGGCCAATTTTGATGATCTTGATCCGCTATCGGCAGAGCCTGGCATCACGGTCGAGATCGTGCCCGCTGGCCGCGCGCTGCCCGGCGACGCCGATCTGGTCCTGCTGCCTGGAAGCAAGTCAACCATTGGCGATTTGGCCTACTTCCGTGCTCAGGGCTGGGATATCGACCTCTATGCCCATGTCCGACGTGGCGGCCATGTGTTGGGGCTATGTGGCGGCTACCAGATGCTCGGGAACACCATTGCTGATCCCGATGGTGTGGACGGGCGGCCAGGTACAGTCGATGGATTGGGGCTGTTGGATGTGGATACCGTTATGGTCGGCGAGAAAAAGGTGACCCTGCGGACTGCACGCGCCCTGCCGGGGCACCAACCGCTAACCGGATATGAGATCCATATGGGCCGCACCGAAGGCAACGATTGCACCCGCGCTTGGCTGGAGGTCGAGGGCCGCCCGGAGGGCGCAGCTGATCGGACTGGCCGGATACGCGGAAGCTACCTACACGGTATATTCTCATCCGATCAATTTCGGGCCGACTACCTACAGGTTTTGGGAGTCTCTTCCACCCTGCACTATGAGGACGGTGTCGAAGATACGCTTGATCGTCTGGCCGACCATCTGGAACGACATATGGATCTGGACCGCTTGCTGGAACTGGCTGAAACGCCGATTAAAGGCTGACTTTTACTCGGCTTTTTGCTCGGCCAACGCACGGTAGATTTCGCGGCGAACCATTTTTCGAACGTTCCGCGTAATGCGTTCACCCAGTACGCCCTGCAGTTCTTCACGAACAACCTGCGCAATCAAAGAGCGCAAGCCATCGTCATCAAGCCGGGACATGGCAGCATCTGCTTCTGAACCTGTTGTATCCGCGGCAGCCGATACCTCTGGGTCCCGTACAAACACTGCCTTTTCAACAGTCTCAGTCTCTGCATCTGGGGCTTCGTCTTGGGGTTGCCATTCCAACGGTTGATTTGGCGTTCCTGAATAGGCATCTACGCTGTCACCGTCGGGCTCCCACTGATCTTCGGTCCTGGCGATCGCGGCTTCCAGCGCCTCAATTTTGGCACTTAGACTTTTGGCTATGCCCTCTTCCGCAACTGGATCAGGTGAATGCTCTGTAGCCGACTCCGCTTCATCACCCGCAACAACATCGCAGGCGCGCAAAAGCATCGGTTTCACCGATTTTTCAGCGCTGTACTCAGCATCCAGCTTGAAAGGCTGCGTCTCGACACCTGTTTGCTCGCCAACCCTGAGCGCATCAGTCAGAACAAGCCGCCCTGGCTTTCGCTCTGACTTGGAACGCACCAGATCGGGAACTTTTCGACCTTCTTCGCTGACCAGCCGCTTGACCGATGACAGTACGTCTTCGATCCCGGAGTTCACGACATTGTCTGTCATTGTTTTCTACCGCTCTAACCTCAGGTCCGAGTGTAGCCAAACAATGCAGACCTCACAACAGGCAGTATTGGGTGTTTAGTCCCGACGCAGTGCTTTCAGGACCCGATCCAGATCTTTGCTCTGCTTGCTGACCTGCGCGGGGGCTTTCTTCACCAGATTATAGTAAAGGGTCGGATCGTAAATCTGAACCGCCAGACCCAAACGCTCGGCCGTGAGCAAACCTTGGGCCTGCAGCAACTGATAAGCCGCCAGAGATCGCTCGGTTCTGGAAGCAATTTCGGCAAGCTGCGCGTCCAGCAAATCCTGCTGAGCAGCCAGCACGTCCAGAGTGGTCCGCGCACCCAAAGTTGCCTCTTCGCGGATACCGTCAAACGCAACTTCCGAGGCGCGCACACGTTCCGAAGAGGCCCTCAGGCTTGCGCTTGCAGTTTGAAACCGGACATAGGCATCAGACACGCCCTGCGTAATGTTCTTTTGAACATTCAGCAGATTGGCACGCGACGCGTCCCGCGATGCCATTGCGCGGCGCACGCTTGCCGCGAGTCGACCACCCGCATAGATCGGCTGGCTGAAGTTCAGCGAGATACTCGCATCATTCACATAATCGTCGTCATCATAGCTCTCGGTGACGCCCGCATCAGCGTTCAGGCTGACATTCGGACCCAGGCCCGCGCGCTGCTGCTGAACGACCAGATCAAAAGCCCGCACTTGGTGCTGTGCGGACAGAATGGACGGGTGATTGCGTTGTGCCAGGCTGACAGCCTCGGCCTCGGAGCGGGGCAAGTTTGGCAGGCTGGGCTGACCAGCAGTACGGCCCGGCAGTTTGCCGACTGCGTTCACATATTCCGCCTGAGCAGTGCTCAGATCGCCGCGCGCATTCGCCAGATCGGCCTGCGAGCTTGCAAGCTGAGCCTGAGACAATGCGACGTCTGTGCGGGTAACTTCCCCAACTTCGAAACGATCCTGCGAGGCGCGAAGCTCTTCTGCGGACAGTTCAACGTTGTTTTGACGAATCGATACGGTCTCTTCCTGCAGCAGAACACTCAGGTAAGCGGTCGCTGCGCGGAACAGGACCTGCTGTTCGATATCGATCAGCGCCTGCCGGGTCGACAGCACCGTTTCCTGCGCTGATTGCTTGCCTAGAATCGAGGCTCCGCCATCATACAACAGCTGGCTCAGCGTCAGGCCCGAGAAGAAGTTCGAAGGATCAACACTGTTCGTAACACCACTGTTTCTGCTGCGCGTATAGTCTTGGCTAACCGCGACGGTCCAGTTGATAATAGGGCGCAAAGCCGATAGCGCGATCGCCACATCCTCGTCCGCAGCCCGCAGCAACGCCCGGTTCTGTTCCAGCAAACCACTAGTATTATATGCTCCGATGAACGCGTCGGTCAGGTTGTCGGCCCAAACCGCCCGTCCAGGCAACGTGCCCAAAGCAATACCTGCAGTCACTGCCAGAGTCCTGACCAGCTTTCCTCCTGCTGCAAAACGCATGGCGAAATCCTCTCAAATCAAAATAACGCAGCCCTCAGGCCAGTTTGCGTCTTTGTGTTGAACTAATCAAGGCAGCAGATATATCTGCCCGCCGACTATAGCGAAAATGCACTCTCGGCCGAGAAAGCCTTCAGAACTGGTGCACTTGCGTTGAATGCCTGGCGCCAGGTAACGCGATCGCCTGATTTGTGGCCTATACGGACGGTCCCAAGATCACCTTCCATGAACAGGCAGGCGATACGCCCATGATCCTTAAGCTGGTCAATCAATGCAGACGGAACCTCTTCTACACCGCCCTGGATCATGACCACGTCATAAGGCCCATGCTCGGCGGCGCCCTCATCCAGCGGCCCCACGTGAACAACCACATTATCCGCGTCAGCCTCCATCAGCAGCGTTTGCGCTTCGGCAGCTAGCGCTTCATCCGCTTCCACCGCTACGACCAACTGCGCCATACGGGCTGCAACAGCCGTCGAATATCCCAGCGCCGGAGCAATATCCAGAACAACCTCATCATTGGTAATGTTCAGCACATCCAACATCTTGGCCAGTGTTCTCGGTTCCAGAATGCAGCGTCCAGCCTCAAGTTCTATCAAACCCTCGACATAGGCGGCTTCGCGTTGCGCGTCTGGCACAAAATTCTCGCGCTTGACGGACAGCATGGCATCAATGATCGGGAACTTGGTAACGTCCGAAGGCCGGACCTGCGTATCGACCATGGTGCGGCGGCGGGCTGCGAAATCTGTCATTGGATCGCTCATTCATTTCCCAAGGTTGATGGGTTTGTGCCACATCCCGGGCAAACCAGCAACGGCCCGCAAGCGGAAACTTTCGTCTGTCGTGGAGATTTTAGAGTGATCCGAATGGGTGATCCAATTTTCAGTACCTCAAATTTAGACCGAACCCACTGGACGCCCCGGATTAAAGCTGCTAAAACGCCTGTCACACCACGGCAAGTATTTGATATTACTTGAAAAGGCGAGTTGGCGGAGTGGTGACGCAGCGGATTGCAAATCCGTGTACACCGGTTCGATTCCGGTACTCGCCTCCACTTGGCCTCATAACATTGAAGAACAAGGGAAAACCCTGACGTTGTCCAAACACGCGTTGTCCGACCCGTACAACAATTCGGGAAGAAAGGACGAAGACATGCGAAGACTGAAGCAACCCCGTGGACCCGGCACCAGCTGGGTGTTGAGCATGGAAACGCCTGTGGGTCTTATCGGGATGGAAAACCCTTGGACGGGCAAACCGTTCGCTAAAACCATACGCAAGGGACTTGGGACACGTTACCTTGATGAAGCAAGACGGCTGCGTGACATCTACATCGGACAACTCCGTCAAATGGAATACGATGCGTCTGACGCCTCAAAATATGACGCTGACATGGCCTTAGACTTCCGTCAGGAACTGCAGGACGCAGACGCAAAAGACCCTACTGGCAAAGCAGCTGACCGCCTTGAGCTTGCCATGAGCTATTCGCTGGAGGCTGCAGAGAGCCGTGGGCAGCCCAGAAAGAAGCTGCGGCAATTTAACCGCATCGCCTCTCGATCTGGCTACCCGTTCGCTAAAGCGCTGCCCGAGTATATAGCCGCGCGATCCCCAGACAATTCGCTTGGGGTTAAGCCGCTCAAGGCTGGGACTATCAAGGAAGTGGACACCGCTGCCAAACACCTGAAGGATTTCTTCGGTGCCGATGCGGAGATGCTTTGCCTTGAAGATATAACCAAGGAACAAGCCCAAGCCTTCCGTTTCACTTACCTGCCATCGGTGATCTCCAAGTACAGCGGCAAGCCGATGAGCGCCCGCACAGCAGACAAATATATCACGATGTTGCGCCCGCTTTGGCGCTGGGCTATCGCCGCCAAGCTGACCGCATCTGGCTATTCGGACCCGTGGCAATTCGATCTTGGCCTCCCTCGCGTCCGTAAAACCAACGAAGCCAAACATGATCCATACACGGCTGAGGAGATGCGTAAGCTGCTTGCTGCCGCTCCCCGTGGCACCAAGGGTGGAGATGCAATACGCCTGTCGATTGCTACTGGCGTTCGCATAAATGAACTGGTCCTGTTGACGCCAGCTGATGTTGAAAGCGACGGCACGGGCTTCGTGATCCCCGACGCCAAGACCCCAAATGGTAAGCGTTATGTCCCGGTGGTAGGTGAGGCTCACGCGTTGTTTCACGCCCGCCTTGATACCAATCGCGCCTCTGGACGACTGTTTCCCGAGTGGCCGATATACGCGAAGAAGGGCAAGAGCGATGCGGTGTCGAAGTGGTTCGTGGTATTCCGTCGCAGGGTCTTGGGCAAAGAAACAGATGGCCGTCTCGTCCTGCACTCCACTCGGCACACATGGCGAACCGTAGCACGTCGAAGCGGCATCAACGACACCGATGTTCGCGATCTTGGGGGCTGGGCTGGGCCTCGGACCTCAGACACGATCTATGATCACGGTCTCTTGCGCACTCAGCTGATAACGGCGCAGCAACGCATCTGGGACGCTTTGGTTGACGGTGGCTATCTGGATGGATGGTAGACTGGCGGCCTAAATGAACCAGCTTTCCAGCTCGGCTCTGATGCTCCGCCTACTTTAGTCGCGTTCTGGAGCCATTCCCAGCAAGCGGCTTGCCTTAGCCCCGAAATGCCCAAGGGCAACCAGCGCCATCATACCGAAAAAATAAAAGGCGAAGCACAACCCGAGTGCCATGCCTACGTTCTCCCGCATCATGTCGGTATAGACGGCGACAGCTTCTGAAACCCCCACCTTCAGCTTCAACATCTGATAAATGCAGCCCACACTGAAGCCCACTGGAATTGCAACTGCTGCAGCCCTAAGCTGCGTTTTTGTATCTGCGCTCACTACTCAACCCTCAATTGTTTTTGCCACTCAATCGGGAATTTCGTGGTTCGTCAACGCCTTAATCAGCCAGCCTCTCCAAAACGCGCTTCACTTGCGCTGCAGACCACTTCCCGCCTCGTGCTGTCTCCACGCCCGCCGTGTCCAGCTCAGCCGCAATATCCCTAAGGCTCTTTCCTGCTTCTCTGAGGGGAACCACAATCCCCGCGACCTTTTCAGCTCTGCGCTGGGCGTTGGCCTTGACCGCGTCGTTACGCTTCATTGTCTTATCGCGCAGACCGCCCAGCTTCTTGCCCCGCGCCTTAGCAGCAGTGAGCGCCGCCTTGGTCCGAAGCGATATGAAATCCCGCTCCTGCTCAGCCAGCGCCGCGTAAATGTGCAATTGGAACTTGTCAGCATGGGGCATCGCCGCGACCCGTAGCTTCAGCTTCTTGTCGTCCATCAGCGCAGCGATGAATGAGACCCGTCGTGACAGCCTGTCCAGCTTGGAGACCAGTAGTTCCGCCTCTTCACGCTTCGCCAACTCCACAGCCTTTTTCAACTCGGGTCTGTCGTCATCAGTGCCGCTTTCTATTTCAACAAATCCGCAGACAATTTCATACGGAACATCGGAGTAGTTTTCCAAGAACAGGTTGATGTCCCGCTCTTGTGCATCCAGCCCAAGGCCGCTGCTTCCCTGCTTGGCCGTGCTGACCCGCATGTACGTCACGTATCTCCGCATCACCGACACCTCTTGACTTCACCTGTCAGGGTAAATTAGCGGATGCATGTTGCAATCGTCAACGTAGGTTGTGACTGAAACACACAGTAAAGAAGACCCATGAGAACTGACACTGTTGACCTGCCGTTCACTGGCGCAATCAACTTGGTAGACAACGGTCAAGTGCTACCGTTTTGCAGTCAGCAGCTGGAGCGCACCAGTGCTGGAGAACTGACGCTGTGCGCTGAGAAGGTGAAGCTGCACTCACCCGCTGGTCGGTCTACCAACGCGTTGTGTGACGCGCTCCGTGGCGCTGTGGGGAGAGGGCTATCCCCTCCCTGCTTTTTTTGTTCCACCCCAGTGACCGCGCAAGCCAAAGGGGGGAAGAAACGCTATCGGATACGTACTCACAAGCGCTCAGATTTTTGCGCCTCAAAAACCAGTTGGGTTCTACTCGTCTTCGTTTTCAGCGTCGTCATAGAAACTGGCATCGGTCAGCCAGCCCAGTTCATCGGCGAGCAGCTCAACGCCGCGCCTTCCAAGTCTGCTCTGGATCACCTGTGCCACCGCTTCAGGCCATCGCTTTGCCGCCACGCCCAGCGCCTCACCAATCTTCGCGTCCAGCGCCGCCGCTTGTGCTTCGATCATGGCTTCTTTGTCCTCTTCCGACCATTCCCCTGCGTCCAGCCCCTTGAGGCGGTTTTGCGCCATCCACCATAGTGGCGGTAGTTCTTCGCCTGCTTCCAGTAGCTGTCGACGTGTACTGCGCATTTTGCCGATCTGACCATTGCTCACGGTCGTGGCTTCGTTGATCTCACGCTTGCTACTCTCTGCATCGCAAACCAAGGACCACGCCATGTCCATGCGTTCTTGCAGCGTCATAGGCTTGTGCTGCTTCTTGTTGCCAGCCGCTGCCAGCAGCTTGGCCTCACGCTCGCTACAGCGATACAGCAGGGCGGGGACTTTCCGTTTCCACTTCGCCAGCCGATACGCCTCAAGCCGATGGTGGCCACTCAGCACAGTGGGTCTACCTGTCGCCGGGTCCAGCCAAACCCAAATTGGGTCCAACGCATTTCTGCCGTCTTTGATGACCCGCGCAAGTTCCTTTGCGTGGCCCTCGTCCAGCCCACTGTGTCTGAACTGAAACCTGCTCGTGTCTGTTTCGATTTCGCGGAGTTCCAGCCGTACCCGTTGCGGCTCTCCAGTGTTGTTTTTCTTCATGATTTCCGTGTGTTGTGCTGTTTGATTTGCTGTTTTGAGACGATGACCAACCTGTCCATTATGGACACTCTGTAGCTGGACACCCTTGCTGCCTCAGGTTTTGCTGAAGCTGCGCATCCCTACGCCCGCTTCAAGCCGCCCCCTCACCTCCTGCAGCTACGCCGTGGGGGATTTCCGACAGCGACACTGGCCAGCACAACCACATGAGGCTGTCGGGACAAAGCGGCGCTAAGCTGCAGGGGCTTGTGAGAGACTGAGGGTTTCTGGGGCTCAGCTGAAGGGATAAGAGCCCGTCCGACAGGACAACCGGCCAAGCCACAGCGACACGCGCGAAAGCGTTCCTCACTATCTCAATGGTGGAACTTAGTTTCGGTGAAATGATAACCCAAATCAAACGCGCTCAGATTATTACTGCAAGATCGGGCCGAGGCATTGGCAATTGCATCACGCGAAACCATAATGGAAACATGCGGTTCGCCATACTCGACCAAGACAAGATAGAAGCCACTCCAGGCGCGACCGGGTTCTGCCCTGGCTGTGGCGCTGAAATGATCCCAAGATGCGGCACACGTAAAGTCTGGCATTGGGCTCACAAAGGTAAACGGCACTGTGATCACTGGTGGGAGAATGAAACTGAGTGGCACCGCTCATGGAAAGATAATTTCCCGAAGGAGTGGCAAGAGGTTCCAGCGAGAGACGAAAGCGGTGAGCTACATATTGCAGACCTCAAGACGCCTCATGGTTTGGTTGTCGAGTTCCAGCACTCTTACATAAAACCTGAAGAAGCTCTTAAACGAACCATCTTCCATGCACCAATGATATGGGTTGTTGACGCACTGCGACGCTCCACCGATAGGAAGCAGTTCAATGAGGTTTTCGACCGTAGAACTTGGCAATCACTGGGCAACAAAAAGATTGACAGGATTTCGGGTTTTGACGCCAGGTTGGTTGAGGAATGGGGCGATCTGCAGGCGATAGTCGCCTTTGATTTCGGTCAAGACGGGATTTGGCTTATGAGCGGTCGCGATTGGGCTTGTTCACTGGGGTTTTTCTTCAGCAAGGAGGAGCTGATAAAGCACATCCTCGATGGAACTCAGATACCTTTCGTTGTCACCGAGCATCGGGACCGACGCGGGCGTAAAACTGGCAAGCGAACGCACACCGTCCCACGTTCACTACCGAAACCTGAGCCTGTTGTGGAGGCGCAGAAAGAAAGCAACTCCCCTCGCCCCAAGAAACCGAGATTGCGCCGGACCCAGTTCACTGACTTGCGCCGGTCCAATCGTCGTATGTAACCCGCGTTGGCGTTGTAAGCTGGGAAAGCGTTCCTCGTTTTAAAATGGCGGTCCTTAGCTGAGGTCGCTGCCCTGACCCCAACTATCACGATCCGTAGCACAACCCAACAATCACCGCCATCTTCTGACCGCAACCTATTGCCATCATACGCAAGCACTTTAGTGTGGAATGTAAGTACATAAATTAAAAGGATTTAACTATGCCTCGTTACTGGTGGGTCAACCAAAACCAAACCTACAAAGCAGAGGTTGGCGGCGGCTACATGTGGTCTCCGAAGATCAACAAAGATGGTGGTTACAACCAGTTCTACAAGAACATGACAGAGACCAGCCCTGGCGACATAGTCTTCTCCTTTGCAGACACGTTCATCAAGACAGTTGGGGTAGTTTCAGCGCCAGCTCGATCCGCAGAGAAGCCCAATGAGTTCGGGAAAGCCGGAGATGCTTGGGATATTGATGGTTGGTTGGTTCAAGTTGACTATGAGGAGCTTGGCAAACCAATCAAGCCCAAGGATCACATGAAAGCGCTCGCACCGCTCCTTCCCAAGCGATACTCGCCAATTCGCGCTGACGGTGGCGGCAACCAAATGTACCTAGCTGAAATTCCAGAACCCATGGCCAAAGCCTTGCTATCGCTAATAGGCCGTCAGCTCGACACGCCCATTGAGGAAGGCCAGGAGCGAGAAATCCAAAATCGGACCGATATTGGCGCCACAGAGAAGTACCAGCTTGTACTGTCGCGCGTAGGCCAGGGCCAGTACCGGAAGAACCTGGAGCGACACGAAGTCGGATGTCGCGTAACGGGTATTACAGACGGCCGCTTCTTGACCGCCAGCCACATCAAGCCTTGGTCAAAGAGCAACGACTTTGAGAAAATCGACGGCAACAACGGCCTGCTTCTCGCGCCCCACGTAGATCGTTTGTTCGACCGCGGCTATATTTCCTTTGATGACAGCGGAGTGTTAATGCGAAGCCCATCGCTACCTACTGAAGTCGTCACAGCATGGGGCCTGTCTGCCGTAGATGAAAATAGGCCGCTCACGAAAAGGCAGGCGACCTACATGGATTACCATCGGAGTGAAATTTTCCGTCGAGGCTGATGCCACATTCGCTCGGCCAGTTACATGACCTAAAGGCAATCGAACTGAAAGAGATGACGCGTTTCGAACACTTCTTTGTACTTCCGCTATATTTCAGTGGCTTATGATTTTTATGTGGTGAATAAGGATAAGTCAGACGTCGTGGACTGCTTTTCTGGTCGTGCAGTGTTGTGACTTCATGAAGCGTAGCCAAAGCGCAGACTTGGTACTTGTGGGCACTGGTTTTCTACCCAAGCTCGTCCACAGGCTTGCTTTCCCAGCTTGGGGCATGGAGAACAATTGCAGCCGTGGAAGGGTCATCCCAGATAGGAGTGCTAAGGTCCAAGTAGTAAAAGTGGGCGGTCTTGCCGGTAGAAAGTGGTTTTTTGCCTTCCGTCCCTTTTTTGGTGTAGATGACGACCAAGTCCCCTTTCTCCACTCTTTTGAACGGAAACCAATAGGTGTGGCGAAAGTCGATTGTCGGTGATCCCTCGGCGTATCCGGATTGCGCAATCAGGTAATCACCCAAGTCGAGATTGGCTTTGACGCGTAGCGTCAGACGCTCTTTAGCCAGGTTTCCCTTTTCGATGATAGAACGTAATTCCAAGTTCATAGCTTGATTACCTTGGCCAATAACCCACCCGCCAGTAAGACAATTCCGCCAGTAAGAAATACACCCGCCGTAGGTTGGTTATCCCATATGCTGACAACAAAACCGATAATGATTGCTCCGGCAGTTAAGGATGCACTGGATAGGATTTCTACGCCGGTGTGCGTTGTTAATTTCTGCCTCAGCACGGCTTCATTTTTGTCTGCTGTATAATATTTCTCAGCATAGTCTTTTGCTTCACTCAACTCGCTTTCTAGTCGTTCTATTTCGTCTAGGAGGAGTTTTTGTGCTGCAGCCGAGTTAAGTTCATCATCGTTTAGCTGCCGACGCACTCCTCTAAAGGACTGCCGCGGACTTTTAGTAGGGGCGGCGGTACCTTCAATCGGTGCGTCCCCGTCTTTCGGCTCTTCCAGCTCATTGTCTTCGACTTCGTTTGGGGACATACCAGCCTCTCTAGTAACGCTTGCACTCTGTTTGGGAACGTTATGGAAGGCAAGAACCAAACGGTAAATAGTTTTGCTAAACCTCAATAAGGAGTAGTTCTTTTGCTGTCTACGGCGGCAAGGAACGACAAATGACAAAGGCTATCCAAGGTCTACATTTCCCACCGAACCAATGTATACCTGCCGCCGCTGGATCCTTTTAATCCGCAGTACAGTTTGCCTCGTGAGCCATGTGGATTTGCTGATCTCAGATGCCCCTGCTCAATTGCTCAGCATATCAACAATAACGCCCAGCGTTTTCCAATCATAGCGCGGCTTCCTGCCCCTGCACATTGTGTTGCACTGTTTCGCAGCGGCTGTATCCACCCTCTGAGCTTATTCGGTCACCTCAGGTTGCGCTTCTGCCGTAGCGGCCATAATGGTGGGCCTCAATACCCTAGCAAAAGAATAGGCTCGGTTTGGCGTTGAACCCCAGGTAGCGCTGTGGAACAAGAAAAAAACTGAGAAGAAGGAAAACCAGCGATGCAACGTTGTTCGATGCAAGAAATTATGAAGACTTCCAGTCTTGTGCCGTTCGAGAGTAAGCACGTTCAGTTTTTGATCTCACTAATGAAAAAACAACACGCCAAGGGTTTAGTGGTACGTTTCCACCCCAGCTTCACCCATACGCCACAGGAAGCGCTAGAAGGGATGGAGAATGGTGTATTTGTGTTGACTTGCCCGCAAATCCAATCGGATTTCGTATTCACTTGTGAAAACGCAGGCAGAGGGCTTTTCGGCGGACAGAAACGCGTATTCAAAGTCTATATGGGAGACTTTCAGAACGACGATTTTACTCCAGCCAACTCATTCAAATCATTTGGGATTGCAGCAACCTCGATCAATAACATTTTTCGGGCGGAAGGATTTGTCCAAGGTATGGTTTGAAGACGGACGGCAATACTATTCCAGTACGTTGTTCAATCTACGCCTGTTGCTCCCCGATTGCCACAATGATAAGTGTTGTCTGGGCTGCACAACAGGCGAACCAGACAACATCAGAGATATTTTCGACTTACTTTCAAAGGCTTGCGGTAAAGTGGTTCGTGTCCGGTACTCGCCTCCAATACTTTCAAACAGTTGCTTCGCATTCGGCTTTTCGAGCCTGCGACATGCCGTCTCGCTACGGCAGTGCTCTGCTGAGTGAAGCTTGACACCGGATTGATCAGAAGGCGGTGAACTCACTGGCTCGGCCGGTAAATTTGACCGCTCTATCGAATCCACGCGATATGCCCTTTGAAGTAACGGGCCCGCGAATCCTTTCGTCTGGATATCTTCGAGGCGCAAAGCCCAAACTCGCCTGCGGTCATTTTGCATCTGACTGACCAAACATGCCGCTGACAGGCATTGGCAGGTCGCTTTTCCATTCTCGATGATTTCCGTGCGTCTGCCGCGCTTGACAAGCCCCCTGCCCGTGCCGCATGTCCCATCCGTTGGTGTCTGCACGTGCAGATGAAAAGGGAATGCGTCAGCGGTCATCCGTCAAACGCAGCCGCCCCCGCGACCGTGACCGGAGAGGGTGCCCAAAGCCACTGGCCAGACAGGCCGGGAAGGCGGGACATCTGCCAGAGGCCAGCCTCTGACATCCGCAAGCCGGGAGACCTGCCAACATCCGAAGTTGAAACCGGACGGGGTGATCCGGTGTCGGGCCCATGTCGCAATACGTGGCCCGCATGAAACCCCGTCCCCCGCGAAGAGGATTTGGGGGGATGAGAGACATGACCGAGACCACACCTGTTGAACTGCTGGTGTGCACGACCTGCCGCCGCGGCCTGCCCGTCGAGAATGATGCAGATCGTCCTGGGGCGTTGCTGCACAAGGCGTTGGAGCAGGCAGAACTTCCTGATGGCGTCACTTTGAAGGCAGTAGAATGCCTTTCAAATTGCGATCAGGGCTGCTCGATTGTGCTGCGTGGCGGACCCGAACGTTGGACCTTTGTCTATGAGCATCTCGATGAAACCGATCATGTCGAGACCATTGTTGAAGGTGCGACCAAATATCTCGCGACCCAAGATGGCCTCGTTAAATGGCGCGAACGTCCTGAACATTTCCGCAAAAACTGTGCGGCCCGCATTCCCCCGATTGGAGCTTAGATATGAGCAATCTCGAAAAACTGCCCGTCACTGTGATCACCGGCTTTCTGGGCTCGGGAAAGACCACGCTGGTGCGTCATCTGATGCAGAACCCGCAGGGCAAGCGCCTGGCCATTGTGGTCAACGAGTTTGGAGATGTTGGCGTCGATGGCGATATCCTCAAATCCTGCGCGATCCCCGATTGCCCGGCGGAAAACATCATGGAATTGGCCAATGGATGCATCTGCTGCACCGTGGCAGATGATTTCATCCCGACCATCGAGGCGCTGATGGCGCTAGAGCCGCGCCCCGATCACATTCTGATCGAAACCTCTGGCTTGGCCCTGCCCAAGCCGCTGCTGAAAGCGTTCGACTGGCCGGATATCCGCTCGAAAATCACCGTGGATGGCGTAATTGCTCTGGCCGATGCCGAAGCTGTGGCCGCCGGTCGCTTTGCCCCGAATGTCGCTGCGGTGGATGCCCAGCGCCTGGCCGATGACTCGATTGATCACGAAACGCCGCTATCCGAGGTGTTCGAGGACCAGATCTCCTGCGCCGACATCATTCTGCTGACCAAGCCTGATCTTGCTGGCCCCGAGGGGGTCGCCAAGGCCAAGGAAATCATCGCGGCAGAGGCTCCGCGCCCGCTGCCCGTGGTCGAAGTGGCCGAAGGCGCTGTGGATGTACGTGTTGTGCTGGGGCTTGAGGCCGCTGCCGAAGATGACATGGAGGCACGTCCCAGCCATCACGATGGCCACCACGATCACGAGCATGATGATTTCGAAAGCATCATTGTCGAGCTGCCGGAACAGACCGATCCGGCCCAGCTGGTCGCCAATATCGAACGTCTGGCGAATGAACTGAACATCCTGCGGGTCAAAGGCTATGCCGCTGTTACCGGCAAACCCATGCGCCTTTTGGTGCAGGCAGTCGGGGCCCGTGTGCGTCATCAGTACGACCGCCCGTGGGAGCCAGGTGAAGAGCGTCGCTCGCGTCTGGTGGTCATCGCCGAGCATGACGACATCAAAGAGGCTGAAATCCGCGAAATCCTCGTGGGTGTGACCGAGGCTGCCGAGTAAACCATGCACGTCGTCTTCCGCGAAAGCCACGGGTTAGAGGAAACGGAGACCCCGACCGATCTGGGCCAGAGCCCGGCGGATCTGGTGGTGCTGTCCTTTTCCGACAGTGATCTTGGCGCTTTCGCGGCAGGCTGGCATCGTGGGGGTGGACCCGAAGGCCGGATGCCGACCCTGCGGCTGGCCAATCTAACGGCGCTGAAGCACCCGCTTTCTGTCGACACCTATGTCGAGCAGACGCTGGAGGGCGCCAAAGGCATTCTGATCCGCCTGATCGGTGGCGTGCCCTATTGGTCCTACGGATTGCAGCAGGTTCTGGCACTGGCCCACGCCAAAGGCATCGCTGTGGCAGTCCTGCCGGCGGATGGACGTGAAGATACGCGCCTGGATGACTATTCTACCCTGCCCGTTTCAACCCTGCGGCGGCTGGCGCATCTTTGCGACACAGGCGGTGAGGTCGCAGCGCAGGCTGCGCTGGCGCAAATGGCACTGGCCGCGGGGCTTTATTCTGGCCCAGTGATGGGGGCCAAGACGATCCCGGAATGTGGCGTATGGTGTCCGGATCGCGGTGTGATCCCGGCGGATACCGCATTCGCCGGTGATGCCAAGCGCATCCTCGTGACCTTCTATCGCGCCTATCTGACCTCGGCAGACACTGCCCCGGTCGCGGCCCTGATCCACCGTCTGCGTGCGCGTGGGTTTCAGGCTGTTGGCCTATTTGCGCCGTCGCTCAAAGCCCCTACCGCCGCTGACTGGCTGCGCGAACAGGTCGTAGCGCTGGCCCCCTCGGCAATCATCAACGCCACCTCCTTTTCGGGCAAAGGCGCCTCGGGAACGTCCCCGCTGGACGCCGCCAATGTGCCGGTATTTCAGGTCGCCTTGTCCACCGCACGCCGCAAGGCTTGGGTCGATGCGGAACGCGGGCTGTCCCCCGCCGACCTCGCAATGCATGTGGTCCTGCCCGAGGTGGATGGCCGCATTTCGGCGGGCATCGCTTCGTTCAAGGAACCGGGCAAGCGCGACCCGTATCTGGAATATTCCCGTTTTGCCCACCGCCCCGAGCCGGAACGGGTTGAGGCGATCATAGACCGGGTGGACGGCTGGCTGCGCCTAAGCGACAAACCCAAGCCAGATCAGGTTCCAGCGTTGGTGCTGTCGACTTATCCCGGCAAGGACTGGCAGATGGCCCATGCGGTTGGCCTGGATGCGTTGGCCTCGGCCGAGGCGATGCTGTCCGATCTGCAGGCTGAAGGCTATGATACAGCACCCGGCGAACCGATAGCCGAGACGCTTTTGGATGCGCGACTGGCTTGGCCGCTCGCGGCCTATCAGACCGCGCTGGCAGACTTGCCGGAACAGTTGCAAACGGATCTGCAATCCATTTGGGGCAAGCCTGAGGACGACCCGGTTTTTGCCGATGGTGCGTTCCACTTTACCGCCTTGAACCGGGGCAAGACACTGATCGCGCTGCAACCGGAACGCGGCACGCCCGAGCTGCGCGATGACGACTATCACGATCTTTCGCGCACCCCGCGCCACAGCTATGTTGCCTTCTATCTCTGGCTGCGTAAGGGGCATGGCGCGGACGCGCTGATCCATATCGGCGCGCATGGCACGCTGGAGTGGTTGCCTGGTAAATCCGTTGCTCTGTCGGCAAATTGCTGGCCCGAGGCGTTGGTCCGCGATCTGCCGGTGATCTACCCCTTTATCGTGAATGACCCCGGCGAGGCCGCACAGGCCAAACGCCGGATCGGGGCTGTCACGCTGGGCCATATCCCGCCCCCGATGCGCACAAGCGACACGCCGGACCGTATGGTGCGGCTGGAATCCCTGCTGGACGAATTCTCGAACGCCGACGGGCTGGACCCCAAACGCCGCGACCGACTACAAGAAGACATACGGGATGAGGCGCAGGCCATTGGTCTGGAAAGCGATCTGGGTCTGAATCAGGCAACCTGTACCGCCGAAGCGATCACCCGTATCGACCGATTTGTCTGCGACATCAAAGAAAGCCAGTTCGGCGACGGCTTGCACGTCTTTGGCCGCGTCCCCGAAGTGACCGGCAATTTTGATGCCACGCCTTCGGCGCATGCGGAACGTCAATCACTTTTGGACGCACTGGCCGGGAAACGGATCGAGGCTGGCCCGTCTGGCTCACCCTATCGCGGGCGCTCGGACGTGCTGCCGACAGGGCGAAATCTTTACACCACCGATCCGCGTTCGGTTCCAACACGCGCGGCCTATACCCAAGGTGTCAAACTGGCCGAGGAACTAGTGCGGCGGCATCTGCAGGAAGAAGGCGATTACCCCAAGGGGCTGATTGTCGACCTCTGGGGCTCGGCCACGATGCGCACTGCGGGTGAAGAATTCGCCATGGCGCTTCACCTGCTGGGTGTGAAACCGGTTTGGGACAAGGGGTCGGAGCGGGTTTCCGGTATCGAGGTGCTGCCAATCACTGATCTCAGCCGTCCACGGCTAGACGTGACCTTGCGTGTCTCGGGCCTGTTCCGCGATGTATTCCCGACGCTTTCTGCGCTGTATGGCCAGGCAGTGCGAGCATTGTGTGAACGGGACGAGGCAGCAGACTGGAACCCATATGCCGGGCAGGCACCGGCCGCCCGTGTCTATGGCCCCGCCCCCGGCAGCTATGGCCTGAACATGACGCAGCTATCCGAAATCTATACGGACGAAGCGCGCACACAGGCCGGTCAGGCTTGGCTGGATGCCAGTTCCTTTGCGCTTGAGGGCGAGCAAATTGCACGGGATGTCGATGGTATTACCCAACGCGTTGCCCACGCCGATAGCTTTGTTCACCTTCAGGACCTGACCGAAACCGATCTGCTGTTGGCCAATGACTATGCCACGCATGAGGCCGGTTTTGCCGCCGCCAAGAAAGTCACTGGCGGTACTGCGCAGCTGTACCATCTGGACAATACCAACCCAGACACCCCCCGCGCCCGAACCCTCTCTGAGGAAATCAGCCGCGTTGTCCACGCGCGCGCGGCTAATCCTGACTGGATCGCAGGAATGCAACGGCACGGATTCCGCGGCGCCGCCGAGATCGCGGCAACGCTGGATCATATGGCAAGCTTTGCCCATCTGTCGGGAACCGTTGCACCGCATCTGTTTGACATCTACCACGATGCCACACTGGGTAACGCCGAGGTTGATGCCTTTCTGCAAGAGAAGAACCCACAGGCGCATCAGGCCATGCAGGACCGGTTCCGTGCTCTGCTCGAGGCTGGCCTGTGGAACACGCGCCGAAACTCGATCCGAGCCGATCTGGAGGGGTTGGGATGAGTGCACCGATCGTTCAGGGCTGGTGCCCCGGCGCCCATCGCCCGATGATGTCGGGGGACGGGTTGGTCGTGCGGGTTCGGCCGCGGCTGGCGCGCCTTGAGGCAGCGCAGATGTTAGGCCTGTGCGAACTTGCCGACCGGTTCGGCAATGGCACCATTGACCTGACCATCCGCGCCAATCTGCAACTGCGCGGTGTGGCCGAGGCCGATCACCAACCTTTGCTGGAAGAACTCGCTGCGCTGAACCTTTTGGATGCGGAACCGGGTATCGAGGTGCGGCGCAATATTCTGGTGACACCGCTCTACCAATCCGGCGATCTTACCGCACGACTGACGCAGGAACTGATCGACCGGTTGGGCGAATTGCCGTCGCTACCAGCCAAGTTTGGGTTTGCCATCGACACCGGACCAAATCGCCTGTTGGTCGGGGATTCCGCGGATATCCGGCTGGAGACAGGCCCCGAGGGGCTGATCCTACGCGCTGATGGGGCCGAAACAGGGCGTCGCGTGACCGAAAAAATCGCCATCGACCACCTGATCGCGCTGGCCGAATGGTTCGCGGATCACCACACGCCCGAGGCCCGGCGCATGGCCCGCGTGGTTGCGACACAAGATTTGCCGTCAGAATGCCAAGGCAGCGCACCGGGTGATGTTGGCGCTCTGCCTGAGCCGGGCATCGTGGAACTGGGTGCGTTTTACGGAGCCGCGTTCGGTCAGTTGCCAGCGCGAGGGCTTGCGGGGCTGATTGAGACCTGCGGTGCCTCTGCGCTGCGGGTCACCCCTTGGCGGCTGTTCCTGATGGAAGGCGGGGCGGCGATACCCGCCCCAGCGTTCGTCACCGATGGCACCGACCCGCTGATGACCACTGACGCCTGCCCCGGCGCCCCGCTCTGCCCGCAGGCGCAGGTGGAGACCCGCGATATCGCCCGCGCGCTTGCCTCGCGTATTCCCGGCCACTTGCATGTCTCGGGCTGTGCCAAAGGATGCGCGCGCATGGGACCAGCTGATGTCACCCTGGTCGGCCACGATGGTCGATTTGATCTTGTCAAACAAGGCCGCGCGGGAGATGAGCCAAACCTGCGCGGGTTAAGCCCCGAAACACTTATGACCATGGACTTCTCCTGATGCCCTATGAATACGAAACCGACGGCGCGGCGATCTACAAACAAAGCTTTGCCACCATCCGGTCCGAGGCCGATCTGGCACGGTTCGACGCCGATGAGGAACAGGTCGCCGTTCGGATGATCCACGCGGCAGGTATGGTGGGGTTGGAAGAGTTCGTGCATTTCTCACCCGGTTTTGTGACCTCGGCCCGTGCCGCGGTGGAAGACGGCGCACCGATCCTGTGCGACGCCCGCATGGTCAGCGAGGGTGTCACCCGGTTCCGCCTGCCCGCCGATAACGAGGTGATCTGCACCCTGCACGACGAACGTGTGCGTCCGCTGGCTGCCGAGATAAGCAACACCCGGTCCGCCGCTGCGCTGGAGTTGTGGCGCCCGCATCTGCAAGGCGCCGTGGTGGCCATCGGTAATGCGCCCACCGCGCTGTTCCACCTGCTGAACATGCTGGAAGACCCCGACTGCCCGCGCCCTGCGGCCATCATCGGCTGCCCGGTGGGCTTTGTCGGTGCGGTCGAATCTAAAGACGCTCTGTGGGAGGCGCAGCCTGTGCCGTCCTGCATCGTCAAGGGCCGCCTCGGCGGCAGTGCCATCACAGTCGCAGCCATCAACGCCATCGCGAGCCGCGCCGAATGAACGCGGGCAAGATATACGGCGTGGGCCTCGGCCCAGGCGATCCGGACCTTATGAGCGTCCGGGCCGACCGCCTACTGCGCACTGCCCGCCACGTGGCCTTTTTCCGCAAACCGGGTCGCAGTGGTCAGGCCCGCAAGATCGTCAATGGCATGATCCCAGAAGGCGCGGTGGAATTCCCGATGGAATACCCCGTGACCACAGAAATTCCATTGAGTGATCCGCGGTACAATGAGCTGCTCTCGGCGTTTTATGAAGATTGTGCCGCGCATCTGAAGACACTGTCGGATCAGGGCGAAGACGTGGTGGTCCTGTGCGAGGGTGATCCGTTCTTCTACGGATCATTCATGCATCTTTACAATCGATTACGTAGCGAGGCTAAAGTTGAAGTCGTGCCTGCGATCACCGGTATGTCCGGCGCGTGGACCGCAACCGGCGACCCCATCACCTGGGGAGACGACGTATTGACCGTGCTGGTCGGCACATTGCCCGAAGACGATCTGGCCCACCGAATGGCCCAAACCGACGCGCTGGTGGTGATGAAGATCGGGCGCAATATCGACAAAGTGAAGCGGGCCCTGAAGACGGCCGGTTTGTATGACCGTGCTTGGATCGTGGAATACGCTCAGATGCCCAATCAACGCGTGTGCAAATTGTCGGAAAATTGCGAGGGGATCACTCCGTATTTCTCGATCATCATCGTTCACGGACAAGGGCGGCGGCCATGAGCGGTTGGGTCAAGATCGCAGGACTCGGGCCAGGAAACGAGGCTTTGGTGACGCCCGAAGTGACCGCTGCGCTGGCTGGGGCGACGGATGTCGTCGGCTACATTCCTTACGTCGCGCGCATCGCCGAACGCCCCGGCCTGACGCTGCATGCCAGCGACAACCGGGTTGAGATCGACCGCTCTCAGCATGCGTTGCAAATGGCGGCCGAAGGGAAGCGCGTAGTGGTCGTATCCTCGGGCGATCCGGGCGTATTTGCCATGGCAGCAGCGGTGTTCGAAGCGCTGGAAAACGGCCCCCGTGAATGGCGCGACCTACCGGTTGAAGTGCTGCCCGGGATCACTGCGATGCTTGCGGCCTCCGCCCGCGCTGGTGCCCCGCTGGGGCATGATTTCTGCACTATCAACCTGAGTGACAACCTCAAACCTTGGCCTCTGATTGAGAAGCGCCTGCGTCTGGCCGCGCAAGCGGATTTCGCGATGGCGTTTTACAACCCCCGCTCGAAATCCCGCCCCGAAGGCTTTGTCAAAACGCTGGAAATCCTGCGCGAAGAATGTGAACCCGAGCGGCTGATCCTGTTCGCCCGCGCTGTCAGCCGGGCGGATGAGGCAATCCGGATTTCGACATTGGTCGAGGCCACGCCTGATATGGCCGATATGCAGACCGTGGTGATCGTCGGCTCATCCTTAACCCGCGTGATAGAACGCGACGGTGATCCCATCGTCTATACGCCGAGGTTCACACCCGAATGAACCAGCCAGTCCAGAACCTGCGGAACGCTCGACAGTTCCAGCCGCTGCGGCAGGGCTGGACGGTCGATCATCAACACCGGTATGTCCAGCGCCCGCGCGGCGTCCAGCTTGGCGCGCGCGCCAGTACCGCCCGCGTTCTTGGATACCACCAGTTGCGTGCCGTGGCGCTGCATCAACGCCCGGTCATCAGCCTCGGCAAAGGGTCCGCGCGCCACGACAACCTCGCAATTCGGCAAGGGCAGGACATCGGGTTCATCCACCAGCCGCAACAGGTAATGGTTCTGGGGCTGGCTGACGAAATCTTCGAGATGCATGCGCCCGACCGCAAGAAACACGCGCTGCGGATTACCGGACAAAGCGGCCACCGCTGCGGCGATATCCGGGACGCGCAGCCAGGTGTCACCGGGCTGCGGTGCCCATTCGGGCCGTGTCAGCGCAACAAGTGGAATCTGCGCCGCATGGCAGGCCTCAATCGCGTTACGGCTCATCCCGGCAGCAAACGGGTGGGTCGCGTCGATAACGTGGCTTATGCTGTGGTCATGGATATATTTCACCAGCCCTTCGGCCCCACCGAACCCACCAACACGCACCGGCAGGGCTTGCGGGCGCGGGTTGTCCACGCGTCCTGCATAGGAGTAGGTCGCGGGAATACCCCGGTCGGCAATGGCTTTTGCCAGCGCGTTGGCCTCGGTCGTGCCGCCCAATATCAGGAGGTTGGACATGTCTGAAGCTCCGTGGCTGACCGTTTTGGGTTTGGGCGAAGATGGACTGGATGGCTTGCCCCCCGCAAGCCGTCAAGTGCTGGAACGCGCTGAAATCATCATGGGGCCACCGCGACACCTGTCCTTGGTTCCCGATTTCGGAGCCCAGCAGGTGGAATGGCCTGTGCCCTTTGCCGATGGTCTGCCGATCCTGACCGGTTTTCGCGGGCGATCAACCGTGGTTCTGGCCTCGGGTGATCCGTTCTGGTTCGGCGCCGGATCCGTGATCGCGCGGAATTTCGAAGCCGGGGAATGGGCCGCCCTACCCGGCCAATCCACTTTTTCGCTGGCCGCTGCGCGGTTGGGTTGGCCGCTGGAAAGCACGCAGACATTTGGTCTGCATGCAGCCCCGCTGACCCGCCTGCGCCCCCATCTGGCCCCCGGCCTGCGCGCGATTCTGCTATTGCGCGATGGCAAGGCCGTGACCGAGCTGGCCACCTATCTGACCGACACTGGTTTTGCCGACACACATCTGCACGTGATGGAGGCCTTGGGCGGCCCGCGTGAACGGGCGCGCAGTGTCTCGCTGACCGAGGCGCTGCTGGGTGGGTTCGATCACCCGGTATGCGTCGGGCTCGAGGTTGCTGGCGGCGGGCAGGCCTTGCCGCGCGCCTCTGGCAAGCCGGATGAGATTTTTGAGACCGATGGGCAGATAACCAAACGCCCTATCCGTGCGCTGACCCTATCGGCGCTGGCCCCGCAGCGGGACGAGCATCTGTGGGACATTGGCGGTGGCACCGGGTCAATCAGCATCGAATGGCTGATGTGTGATCCAACGCTCAGCGCCACAACGATCGAACCCCGCGAAGACCGCGCCGAGCGCATTCGCCGAAATGCCGACGCGCTGGGTCAAGACCGGCTGCAAGTCGTGCATGGCACAGCCCCGGATGCGCTGGACGGCCTGCCCCTACCCGATGTCGTGTTCATTGGCGGCGGGCTGAGCAGTGAGCTGTTGCAATGGCTGCATACAACCCTGCCCTCCGGCACGCGGCTGGTGGCCAACGCGGTGACGCTGGAGAGCGAAGCGCTGCTGGCGCAATGGCAGGATAAGCTGGGCGGTGAGCTGCTGCGGATCGAATTGGCACAGGCTTCGGCCCTGGGGCCACGGCGCGGTTGGAAATCGGCCTATCCGGTGGTGCAATGGAGCGTCACGTTATGATTGTCGCAGGCATCGGATTTTCCTCGACCGCTACGCTGGACAGCCTGCGCGCCGCCTATGATCAGGCGAGTGCCGGCCACGCTGTGGACGCGCTGGCCACAGTTGCCGACAAGGAAGGTCACGCCGCGCTGACAGATTTTGCCTCGACCATTGCCCTGCCGCTGCATTTCATTGCCCCCGCCGATCTGGCCGGGCAGCGCACCCTCACCTGCTCGACCCGCAGCCGCGCCACCTATGGCACCGGCAGCGTTGCCGAAGCGACCGCCCTTGCCGCCGCCGGACCTGGTGCGCGGCTGATCTCACCCCGACAGATTTCAGACGACCGGCTGGCCACCTGCGCCATCGCCATCGGAGGACAGACATGACCGTTCATTTCATTGGCGCCGGACCGGGCGCCGCCGACCTGCTGACCCTGCGCGGGCGCGATATCATCGCCGCTTGCCCGGTCTGCCTGTATGCGGGTTCGCTGGTGCCAGAGGAAATTCTGGACCATTGCCCCGACGACGCCAAGATCGTGAACACGGCGGCGATGGATCTGGACCAGATCATGGCCGAAATCGCAACCGCACATCAGGCCGGTCTGGATGTTGCGCGACTGCATTCCGGCGACCTGTCGGTCTGGTCCGCGATGGGCGAGCAGATCCGCCGCTTGAAAGAGCTGGGCATCCCGGTCAGCGTGACCCCTGGCGTGCCGTCTTTTGCCGCTGCGGCCGCATCACTGGGCACGGAACTGACCCTGCCCGGACTTGCGCAATCAGTGGTCCTGACCCGGACACCGGGACGCGCATCGTCGATGCCCGAGGGCGAGACGTTGGCGAATTTTGCCCGTACCGGGGCGACGCTGGCCATCCACCTGTCGATCGGCAATCTGGGTACGGTGATCGCCGATCTGACACCTGCCTATGGGGCCGACTGCCCAGTGGCCGTTGTCTATCGTGCCAGCTGGCCCGATGAGCGGATCATCCGTGCGACGCTGGCAACCCTAAAAGACGCGTTGGACGAGAGCATCTCGCGCACTGCGCTGATCATGGTTGGCCCGGCACTGGCTGGTGAAGGATTCGACGAAAGCTGCCTGTATTCAAAGGATTACGACCGCCGGTATCGCCCGCAAAGCGCGGACAGCCCTTGGTCAAGCTGGAGCCATGGTGATGACTAACCCTCCGGGTATTCTGATTTCGGCACCGTCTTCGGGGACTGGCAAGACCACCGTGATGCTGGGCCTGCTGCGTGCGCTGGCCGAGGATGGCCTGACCGTCCAACCATTCAAAAGCGGCCCTGACTATATCGACCCGGCCTTTCACCGGGCGGCGGCTGGGCGCGCCTCGTTCAATCTGGACAGCTGGGCGATGGGCGATCCTCTGCTGAACGCAATATCGGCACAGGCTGACGGCGCGGATATCGTCGTAGCCGAAGGATCGATGGGTCTGTTCGACGGTGTCGCCAAACCCGGTGAGATTGGCCATGGATCTAGCGCGGAAACTGCGCAGCGTATGGGCTGGCCTGTGGTGTTGGTTCTGGATGTCGGCGGTCAGGCGCAATCAGCTGCAGCCACGACGCTGGGGTTTCGGATGTACAACCCCGACCTGCCCTTTGCCGGGGTAATTTTGAACCGCTGCGCCAGCCCGCGTCACGAGCGTCTGACCCGGTTGGGTATGGAACGTGCAGGCCTGCCGGTTCTGGGCGTTCTGCCACGACGCGGAGACCTGACACTTCCCGAGCGGCACTTAGGTTTGATCCAGGCGGTGGAACATCCCGATCTGGAAAGCGCCATTGTCGGCTATGCTGCGTTCCTGCGTGAACATGTCGATCTGGAGGCGATCAAGCGGGCGGCTTCCTCAAGCCCAAATAGGCCATCGCCAGCCGTGCTACCCCGCCCTCCGGCGCAGCGGATCGCACTGGCGCGGGATGCTGCGTTTTCGTTCACCTATCCGCATTTGCTGGAAGGCTGGCGCACGGCGGGTGCAGAAATCCTACCGTTTTCACCGCTGGCGAATGAAGCCCCTGCCCCGGATGCCGATCTGGTCTGGCTGCCGGGTGGGTATCCCGAGTTGCACGCAGCCACATTGGCCGCCGCCAACACCTTCCAGACTGGGCTGCGCAAACATGCCGAGACAAGACCTGTGCATGGCGAATGCGGGGGCTACATGGCGCTGGGTCAGGCGTTGATCGACAAAGAGGGTGCCCGGCACGAAATGGCGGGCCTTCTGGGCCTTGTGACCTCCTATGAAAAGCGCAAGTTCAACCTGGGTTATCGCAAGGCGGAATTATTGGCCCCAATGGCCGGATTTGCCGAAGGCACAGCGCTACGCGGGCATGAGTTCCACTATTCCTCGATCATCGAACAGCCTGACGCCCCGCTGGCGCGCGTGTTCGACGCCGAAGGCGCGGAAGGCCCGCAAACCGGATCGGTGCGAAACAATGTCACCGGGACATTCTTTCATCTGATCGCCGAGGCCTCGGCATGAGTGGTTTTGTGTCCTTCATCGGTTCAGGCCCCGGCGACCCGGAATTGCTGACACTGAAGGCGGTAGACAGGATGCAGAAAGCCGATGCGGTGCTGTTTGATGACCTCAGCAGTGGCCCGATCCTGAGCCACGCGCGTGAGGATGCTGATCTGGTTGGTGTCGGCAAACGCGCCGGGCGCCCCTCGCCCAAGCAGGATCACGTCAGCCGCTTGTTGGTCGAATATGCACAAACCGGTCAGCATGTTGTGCGGCTGAAATCCGGTGATGGCGGCATGTTCGGCCGGCTTGAAGAAGAACTGGTGGCCCTGCAAGAGGCCGGGATCGACTATGAAATCATCCCCGGCATCCCCTCGGCGGTAGCGGCGGCGGCAGCGGCGGGCATTCCGCTGACCCGGCGACTGACCGCGCGGCGCGTGCAATTCGTCACCGGCCACGATGTCAGTGGCAAACTGCCCGAAGATCTGAACCTGGCAGCACTGGCTGATCCACAGGCTACGACCGTCGTGTTTATGGGCAAGCGCACCTTTCCCCTTTTGGTTGGCGCCCTGCATTCCCACGGCCTACCGCTGGACACACCTGCTTTGATGGCCGAGTCCGTCTCGACCCCCGAGCAAAAACTGCAACGCTCGACCATCGGTGCCTTGTCGCAGCAGTTGGAAACCGAGATCGGCACCGCCCCGGCCCTGATCCTGTATGGACCTCTGGCAGAGTTCGAAAATGATTGACCTGACGCTGATCGGTATTGGCACCGGCAACCCGGATCATGTGACATTTCAAGGGGCGCAGGCGATCCGCTCGGCGGACCTGATCCTGATCCCCCGCAAGGGCGAAAACAAGGCCGATCTGGCAG